>CAYMVY010000002.1:0-257560 GCA_964394405.1 uncultured Gammaproteobacteria bacterium
GCATTTTTATTTGTACTTATGCTTCTCATTGGTTTGTGGCTCTCGAAGCGTGAACCTGCGCGTTAAATTTTGATATTATGAAAGAAAAAAAACCAATAAAAAAAATAGGGAAGTGGTCTCTGGTTATTTTCTTTGGTGCCGCGTTATTTTTATTTGGGTGGAATCGATTGCATTGGCCCAAAGCCTCGCTTGAAATCAATGGGCATACGATTCGCGTATTGGTTGCAAAATCAGTGTATCAGCAGTATCGTGGACTAGGAAAACGTGATTCGATTGATCCGTATGATGGTATGATTTTTCCATTTTTACTTTATGGAAAGCATGGGATCGTGATGCGTGATATGCGATTTCCTATTGATATTATCTGGCTTCATGATGGAGTAGTTGTTGATTTGGCACAACATGTTCCACTAGAACCTGGTGTAAGTGAAGGGTATTATCATATCTACCGTCCTCGTGCTGATGCAAATGCGGTTTTGGAGCTTCCTGCGGGCAGGGCTCTTGAGCTTGGGATTGTGATTGGGACGGAGATTGAGCAGGTGCGTTAGCTAGTCTTTTATTCTCTTAAGTTGGTATTTTTTCCGTCACCCTGCCCCTCAGAGGGGAGGGGAGAGTAGACTCTTGACTTTTTTACCTGTTCCCTGTATATTACTCCTGTTTCCCAAAACATTTATTAAAAATCTTAGTTATTTATTTCGTATGTTTGCAGTTATTGAAACCGGCGGAAAACAGTATCTGGTGAAGGCCGGAGATGTTATCAGAGTTGAAAAAATTGAGCTTGAAAAAGGTCAGGAAGCAGTATTTGATAAAGTACTCCTTACTGCTGATGAAAATGGCGAAAATATCGTATTTGGTAAGCCATACATCGATGGCGCAAGTATCCGAGCCACTGTTGAAGAACAGGGACGACACGCGAAAGTTCGTGTGGTCAAGTACAAGCGCAAAGTTCGCTACAAAAGAACGATTGGACATAGACAAGCGTTTACCAAAGTGAAGATTGCAAAAGTGTAATTTTAAAAAATCCCGCGAAAGCGGGATTTTTGATTGCAAATATTAATTGACTATGGTTATATTATTCTAACTTCTGCAAGAGGAGAGTGCTATGTTCCCGCGCCATGAGAGTGTCGTTGAGGGTGAATTCGAGGTTCTGGATGTCACGGACATCATGACAGCTACTGGTACGGACGAAAATTCACTTAGACCGGTCACGGTCCATGTGGTGGTCTGGCTTCGGATCAAGAAGCCGGGAACGAGGAATAATGTGTACCGTGCGTACGGACAGTTCGTCTACACGAAAGGAAAGCATCCAACCTTTCGAGATGCGTGTCCGTGGCGTCGTGGTACGGTGATCCCCCATAAGTTCGTTGTTTCTATGCCGGTCGGGCTTACCAAGTGGTTTCGTACTACTTATGTGAAACCTGAAACTTCACGGAAACCCTTCCTCTGTAGTCAACACGGGGCGATTCTCAATCTCCAAGACTGGTGGGATTCAGTTCTCACTGCATGAAGCCATGCGCCTGTGGTCCATCTGACTGCGGGCGCGTGCCTCTCTACATTAAAAACATCCCGAATTGGTCGGGATGTTTTAATTTGTAGTTCTATTCTTCAGTGCACTCGACAGCGTAATATCATCAGCGTATTGGAGATCGCTTCCCATGGGAAGTCCTCGTGCCAGTCGAGATACTTTTATTTGTGGGGCAAGCTCTTTAATTTTTTTTTCGAGGTACATCATGGTGGTTTCTCCGTATAAGTCAGGATTGAGAGCTAGGATTATTTCGTCAATTTGGCTTTTTCGTATCCGTGCAAGCAGTTCTGGAATTTTTAGACCTTTGAAGGAATTTTCATCATGACCTTTGATAAGTCCACGCAAAACATGGTACCCGCCTCTATATGATCCTGTTTTTTCGATTACTTCACGATCCTGGGGTTCGGCAACCACACATACTGTCTTTGGGTCACGCTGGGGTGAATTGCAGATGGTACAGGGGTTGGTATCAGAAAAAGTCCAGCATAGCTCGCAACTCTTTACACTCTCAATTAATTCTTTGAGAGCAATCGTGAGTTCTGCGGCGTCTTTTTTTCCAGATTTGAGCAAATAAAAAACAAAGCGTTCCGCAGTCCGAGGACCAACGCTTGGAAGACTCGCGAACGCTTGGATGAGGTTTTGTATTGACTTAGAATACATGTCTTATCTAACTTAGTCCCGGTATCTCAGGAAATCCTCCCATTTCTTTCATTTTCATTGCCATAGTGCGCTGCATTTTTTTCAAAGCGTCTTTGTGAGCATCTTTGATTCCTTCTTCTAATTTTGATTTTTTTTCTGGAGAGAGTAGGGAAGGATCGATTACAACTGAGGTGAGCTCGAGATTGCCATTCATGGTGACCGAAATAGAGCCACCCGCAGCTGTAGTTGTCACTGATTCCTGGCCCAGAGTATTTTGTAACTCTTTTGCTTTATCTCGGATATCTTTGAACTGTTTCAGTTTATTAAACATACTATGTAAATTAAAAAGTAAAAAGGAAAAAGTCAAAAGAACGTATGTATTCTTTTTACTTCTACCTTTTGTCTTTTGATTTATCCGAGACTAGATACGCCACCACCATGCTGCAAATCAAGATTTTTGTAGCTGGCGCGTGCTTCATCAAAATACACTTTGACTACCCCGGTTGGACCGTTTCTATGTTTTGCAATATGAATTTCTCCAATATATCGCTCATCTGGCGGAATATCTTCCATGCGGTAGTTGCGATCTGCTGATTTTCGGTAAATAAACATTACCACGTCAGCATCCTGCTCAATACTACCAGATTCACGGAGGTGCGCAAGCTTTGGGACAGCAGGTTTGCTTTGCTCTACTGCGCGTGAAAGCTGGGAGAGCGCAATAACCGGAACATTGAGTTCTCGGGCAATACCTTTCAAATTTCGGCTAATTTGTGATACTTCTTGCACACGGTTGTCACTAAATTTGTTGGTATGCGATTCCATGAGTTGTAAGTAATCAATAATGATCATGCCTAAACCATGCTCTGCCTGGAGTTGGCGAGCTTTGGTTCTGATATGCATGACGTTGTTTCCTGGAGTGTCATCGATATAGATGGGTGCTTCGGCCAGGAGACCCATGGCGTGTCCAATACGAGGAAAATCATCGCTATCTGGTCGGTCTGAGAGGTTGCCGGTACGCATTTTCCATAGATCGATTCCCGCCTCAGCACAGAGCAGACGATCGACTAATTGTTCTTTACTCATTTCAAGAGAAAATATTCCGACTGGTACTTTCATGCGTACTGCAGCATGTCGCGCTACATCAAGCGCAAAAGATGTTTTTCCAACCGATGGACGTGCTGCAAGAATAACCAGGTCTGATTTTTGGAATCCTGCAAGGAGGTTGTCTAGTTGGGTAAATCCACTTGCGATACCGCGTAGTTTCCCTTTTTCTCTATGTAGCTCATCAATGCGATCAAACGCTTCATTAAGAATCCCTCTGATCGGTGTGAATGTCTGTCGTAAATGTTTTTGTGAGATTGAGAATAGGTGCTGTTGTGCTTCATCGAGTAATACGTCTACATCTTCTTCATCTTCTTTGTACCCAAGCTTTGAGATTTCATGCGCTGATTGTAATAATCTTCGGAGTGTGGATTTTCTACGCACTATTTTTGCGTATTGCTGTATGTGTGATGCTGTTGGCACGCTGTTTGATAATTCTACGAGATAGCTTCGTCCCCCGATTTGTTCGAGCTGACCTTTTTCTGCCAAACGATTGGAAACAGTGAGCACATCAATCGGCTCTGACTTGCTGTAGAGTTCGAGCATCACTTCAAAAATCATTGAGTGGCCGGTTTTGTAGAAATCTTCAATATCAACCAGATCTGCTATTTTGATCATTGAATCTTTGTCAATCAAAATAGCTCCCAGCAGAGATTTTTCAGCTTCGAGATTTTGTGGGGGTATTTTTTCTAGTTGTGTAATATCAGCCATAGTCCCTGTATAGTACCGCAGTAGTAGGAGTCTTTCAAATGTACATACTGCACAACATGTGCGGAAGGTGTGTGTAACTGGAAAGTTTAAAAAAAATGTGCTACAGTGAGCCAATAGTTCATAGCAAGAAAGCCAATAGGAATACGAATTCGTGTTTTTATCGACTATTGGCTATGAACTATTGGCTATGAACTAAAATATGAAAATTTGCATTATCAATAACATCTATCCACCCTATCACCGTGGGGGAGCAGAACAGGTGGTGGTACAAACCGTAAAAGGTCTGCGAGAGCGAGGACACTCTGTTGTTGTGATTACCTCGACTCCAGAGCATGATGAATTGGTAGAGGAACAGGGAGTAAAAATTTATCGGATTAATCCAAAGATGTCATATTTTTATACGGATGCTCATACATATGGAATTTTTTCTCGAATACGATGGCATATCGAAAATATCTGGAATAGGGGAGTTGCGGACGCAGTGGATCAGATCATTGAAAATGAGAAACCTGATGTAGTGCACACGCATAATCTCATGGGATTGTCATTTCTTATTCCACAAAAGATTCGCGCGCGGCGTATCAGGCATGTACATACGATTCACGATGTTCAGCTTGTTGAACCCAGTGGGATGATTCTCAAAACTAAGGAGCATAGTTTTCGCTACCATGGTCCGCACACACTACTCTATAGTTTTATTACCAGAAAACTATTTGGTTCTCCTGAGGTGGTTATTTCACCTTCAAAATTTTTACTTGATTTTTATCGAGCGCGCGGTTTTTTTGGCAACTCACTCTGTACTGTTATTAGAAATCCGCTTACATTTTCAGGCGAACCATTGTATGAAAAGAAGGCTAATACAAAGCTCACTCTTCTCTATGTCGGTCAAATTGAATATCACAAAGGTATTTCAATTCTTATTGATACACTTCAGAAACTCGCATCAGTTCCTTTTGAATTGCATATTGCAGGAGGGGGATCACTACTTCCTGAGGTAAAAAAAAGAACAGAACATATGCCACATGTGTTCGTTCACGGGAGAGTGGAGAAGGGTGAACTTCGCGAGTTGTATAAACAAGCTGAAATTACGATTGTACCATCGCTGTGTTATGAAAATTCTCCCACAGTTATTTTTGAAAGTTTTTCATTCCACACCCCAGTTCTTGCAAGCAAAATTGAAGGAATCGCAGAACTGATTGAGGAGGGGAAAAATGGAATTACGTTTGAGGCGGGGAGTGTCAAGGAACTTCTGGAAAAAATACAATGGTGTGCTCTGCATCAACATGAACTTGAGGCAATGAGAAAATTTATTACCGTGCCAAAGACGAGTAATGAAGAGTATGTCAGAGCGCTTGAGGAGAGTTATCGTTCCTAGTGTATTCAAAAATCCACATCTTATCATCAATCGATTGCCATTTATCGGCAGTCGATTTTCCACCTTCTACAATTTTATCAGAATTTTTCCAATACCAGCTGACAACAAAATAGACTTTGTCTACATGTGTTAGATCAAAAACTTTGTCTATTGTTTCTCGTTTTTGCCCCTGATACAACATTTCCTCATACAGAATATAGAGTGGTCCACCAGCAGGTATTGAATAATAGAATTGGGGACCTTTTTCTGTATCGATATATCTAGCAAAAGGGTATTCGGTAAGCGAGGTGACTGCGGTCAGAATAGTAGAGAGTACTACATAATTATTTTCTGGATTTTGATTGTGAATTGTTTGTACCACTTTTTTGTCGTACTCAGTCACATTGAAACCAGGAAAATACACTTTGCCATTGTATTGCGGGTAGGCAAAGTAGAGAGAGAACATGAGAAGTATTCCAATTTTTATTGACCCGAGAATATATAGTGTATGTGGTTTGATAGATAATTTATTTTGAATCCATAATAATTTTTTTTCTGAAAATTTGTATACCCCATACATACTCAAAGGAATAAGTGTGATAATTGCGCCGACTAGTAATCGGAGCGGATAGTTTCCCTGTTCGTGGAAAGAGACGTCGGGGAATGTGAATAGCGTACGCAGTAGAAACGCGCCTATAAGAAGTCCGGTGCTGGAAGATAGTAGGATCCATGTAATTTTTGTTTTTCGTAGGTATCGTGCGCCCACAAGGCCAAAGAAAATTACGATAGGTGTGATCGCGTATTGCCAGATATAGAGTATCTCGAGATACCATGCTGCATCAGCTTTGTACCAGAATGGTCGGATAACATATTCTTTGAATAATGCGACATGTGTGAAGGGGTTTCGTAGCGAAGGAGCTCCATGTCCATTGAGCCATTGTTGCACTCCAAACATCACGAGTGGAATACTTATCAGAAGGAGTGTCAGTATACTACAGACAATTACCGTGATTTTTTTGGATTGATATTTTTTTTGTATAAACGCTCCTGCAACAATACACATGAGCGGCGCGCCAAGCAGCGGGTGAGTAGCTAGTGCGTATAGGGATACCATACATATAAGAGAAAAGGGGATAATTGAATGGTAATAGCCAACTATACCGAGTATTACCAGTACCATCGCGAGAGTAGTCAGATTGTGCGGTGTAGTGAGATTGAATGGTAAGAAAAAAATAAACGGAATTATGAGCGAAATAACGAGAGCGGATTGTCGTGTAATATTCCAGATTTTTGGAAATATAGCACGGACTAGGGTGGGGATTGAGATAGATGCAAGGATAGGAACAAGGAAGATGTCGATGTGTTGTATCGATATTCCACTCAATCGTGAGAGTGTTACTACGAGTCCATATTGTCCGATATAGAATGGTTCTTTTGGGCTGATAAAACCATTTTGCAAAATCCACGACTCTGTCGCTCGGTGTATGAATCCGTCAAATCCGAAGCCTAATTTGTATACGATTGCTGCGATACAATAAAAAATAAAAAAATGTATGATTATTCCCAGTGTCATGATTTTTCCCGAAGTCTTTTGGGATAATAGGTACACTATTATGCTTGTAGATATCGCAAATAGGATAAAAAACCATGGGGAGAACATTATCCAGGGTGAGGGCATCAGCTCTCCGCTTCTTGAAGAAATAATAATGAGCATCAGTATAATTTCCAAAAGCAGGAATAGGTATATAAGCTTATTGGAGCGTGGGTGGTTTGGTATCAATGCATCTTCTGTAGTTTTCTTTTTTGGTAGCAAAAGAAAGAATAATGGGATAATGAAAGATATAATTGAGGTTAGGGGTGTTATTTTAAATAGATAGTAGAAGATTACATTGGCGAGGGAAATTGACGATAGGAGTATTGCGAACCCTCCCCACCATTGTATCTCTTTATTACTACTCAAGCGCTCACCAATTGATTTTCCCGCAATAACGAGATAGGTAATGCATGCAATGCCTGATACTATGGGCGCATCATAGATGTAGGCTTCGATGGTGCATAGTATCAGAGAGACGCATAGCAGGACTGTTCGTATGTTGATTTTTGTGCTTATTTTAGCTATCATATATGTAACAGTCTATACGATTTTATGGGATTTATCAAACGGTTCAAAGAGCGGAATGGGGACTTATTCGTGTATTTGAAAGCAGAAGAAGTTCATCCACATGACTATTTTTTGGCAAAAACGATACTCAAATGGTTTCCATCGAGTATTACCCCGAATCGGATAAGCATTTTTAGAATTTTAGCAACTCCTGTTGTTTTTTATTTGATACTCAATGGCTTTTATCGAATTGGGATTATCACTTTTCTTCTAGTAGCATTTACTGATGCTCTCGACGGTTCTCTCGCTCGGACAGAGAATAAGGTGACCAAGTTTGGGATGCTTATTGATCCTGTGGCTGATAAATTTCTCGTAGGATCGATTATTCTTATTTTGGTTTTTAGAAATCTCAATCCTTGGCTAGGTATTGCAGTTTTGGGAATTGAGGTGGTATTTATTGTTTCAGCATTAGTGTCGCGGATAAAATTTAAAACTGTCCGAATGGCAAACAGATGGGGTAAGATTAAGATGTTTCTTCAGGTACTCGCTATGTGTGCGATTATGTTTGGGTTGGTACTCGATGTACCTATATTTTTTTCATTCGCAACTGGAATTTTGGGACTTGCAATCGGATTTGCTATTGTGAGTTTGTTTAAACATGGACTTTAAGTACGTATTGTAGTATGACTATTTCTGACTTAGGCACTCAACCTCACCCTGCACCCTCCCCTAAAAGGGGAGGGAAATACATATTACCTCTAGTAGCGTTGTTGTTTTTTGGATTGTATTTTTATCTTCATGGAGGTGAGGCACTCACAGACCTAAGAAACGGCGAAAGTCATAACATTATTTCAAATCAGCCAGATGAAATGGCTAATTATTTTTTTATCAAGGAATTAGTTGTCAATCATTCGTTTGGGTGGTATGAAGCTCTGAATGAGATTGTATCGAGTCAGGTGCATGCGCGCAGCATGACGGTGATTGATGGGCGACTGGAGCCAATTGGATTCCCATTTTTTATTGTATTGGTTTCTGCATTTGCATTTGTACCAACGATGATTTTTGGTACAAGTTTTTTCAACATAGTCGCCATCAGCTTAGTACCGCTACTTGCTGTTGCGTCTAATTTTTTGTTGTATGGAATAGTGAAGAGAGTATGGAATGAACGAATGGCCTTGATCAGTTCGATGTTATTATTTCTACTGCCCTCGTGGTGGTATTGGGCAAGTCGACCATTTCAGCATACGATTCCATTTATATTTTTTGTACTCCTCAGTGTGTATGGAATGTTGCGAATACTGGATACCAAAATCACACGTGAGAAATTATGCTATGCCGTGGTGAGCGCTCTTGGAATTTCAATTGCGCTTGCAATTCGTCCGAATGAATTACTTTGGGTTTTAGGGCTTTATGGGTATGTCGTGTATCTGATGCGAAAGCATATATCCAAGCAACATATTATTGCATGGAGTGTGAGTGTTGTGTTTGTTTCTATATTATTTTTTGTGATACAGGATGCTTTCTATGGCAGTCCGCTAGCAAGCGGATATGTAAAACCAACCGCAGATGGAGACGCAGGAGGTGTGCTCGGTGGTGGACAAGGAGTATCGTTTCTTCGAGCTTTTTTCTTTCCTTTTGGAATTCATCTCATGAATGCGCTCACCACTGTGTATCGATATTTTTTTCTTTTGTTTAATTCATGGATATTATGGGCATTTGTATCATTTGTGTTTATTTTGGCACGTGGTGAAAGCTCTATGAGGAGATATGTCGCAGTGTATTGCGTGTTAAGTGCGTATTTGGTGTTGTGGTATGGATCATGGAGTTTTACTGACAATCTGCTCGGCCTTCCCTCTATCGGTAGCTCACAAGCACGATATTTTATGCCCGTATATCTTGGTATGATTCCCTTGATTGCATATTTTTGTGACCGTATACTAACTACACTCTCTCGTACGAAACAAATTCTTGCCGCCAGTGTTTTGGTTCTTATTTTTTCACTAACTTCACGTAGCGCTGTGTTTGCTTCATTTCCCGAAGGGCTCACTGCAGTCAAACATACGTTGCGTGTATATTCAGAGAGACAAACTGGAATTTACGCTCATGTTCCTGCATATGGATTGGTAGTGACTCGCTATGGAGACAAATATATATTTCCCGAACGAAAAGTCATGATTCGGACAGAAGAAACTATCTGGGCATACTCAGTAAAACAACTATTGGAAATTGGTATGCCGGTATGGTGGTATGATTTGGAATTAACATCTGAAGAACAAGAAGAAGTGGACGCGCTTTTGAGTACTAATGGACTGGTACTTGGTGAAGTTAAAGCAACGTGGGACAATCTCCAGCTTAGAGAGATAGGGTTGAAAAAATAACACTAATGCGATAGGATGAGGTTTGAGGTTAGTATTTTGGATTTTAATTATCGGCTCTGGTGAACAACCTTGATCCGACCCCTTTTCATTCTAAAGATTACAAGATGTAAGAATGAAGATTGGAATTTTCTTTTTACTTTTTACTTTTGACTTTACTATTATGGACTGCGTTTTTTGTAAAATTTTAAAAGGAGAAATTCCTAACTATACTGTGTATGAGGATGAATATGTTTTGGCGTTTCTCGACATTCATCCTACTGTTGAAGGGCATACCGTAGTCATTCCAAAAACACATGGTGCGACAATTTTTGATTTTAGCGAAGAGGTTTTGGGGCAATTGATGAAGGGCGCACAAAGAGCAAGTGAGAGATTGAATGAAGTTTTGCATCCAGATGGATTTTCTATTGGGTGGAATCATGGAGAAGCAGCAAAACAGGGTGTGCCTCATCTTCATATACACATTATTCCTCGGTATCATGGTGATGGCGGGGGAAGTATGCATTCGATTGTTCGACAAGATGGTATGCACACCGTTGAGGATGTTTCAAAGCTTTTTCATAGATAATCGTTATGCCATCTCCACTCAAAAAAGTTTCAGAAGAAATATTGCATGAAAATCCCTGGTGGAGATATAAGCATGATATTTTTTCTTTTCCTGATGGTAAAGAGGGGAGTTATTATTATGGAGAGACATATGGTATGTCTATCATTGTTCCAATTTTGCCCGATGGGCGATTGGTGATGGTAAAACAATATCGATATTTAAATGACAGATACAGTATTGAATTTCCTGGTGGAGGAATAAAAAAGGGAGAAGCCCCTTCGGCTGTTGCTAAGCGAGAATTGATGGAAGAAACTGGATTTTCTGCCAAAGAATTTATTAATATTTCAAATTTTGAACCTCACAATGGATTGTTCCTTGATTCGACTCATGTATTTATTGCCAAACAAATTTCACAAATTGATACTCATGAACCAAAGGGTGATGAGACAGAATTTATCGAAATCTTGCTGCGTCGACCAGATGAGATAGATCAGTTGATTCGGAATAATGAAATTTGGGATGGACAGACGCTCGCAACGTGGGCAGTGGCACGGTATTATGTATAAACATTGATTTAGACAGATTAAAAGGATTGAGACTGAAGATGTGTGTCCTTTAAAATCTGCGTAATCAATGTTAATCTGCGTAATCAATGTTTTATGAAATTACTAGTAACTGGCGGAGCTGGTTTTATCGGATCAAATTTTATTCGATATTGGTTGAGAGAGCATGCAGACGATGAAATCGTTAATTTTGATGTATTAACATACGCGGGCAATCTAGAAAATCTAGATGAAGTAAGCGATGATCCCCGATATCATTTTATCAAAGGAGACATTACTGATCGGGATGCAGTTTTTGACGCAGTAAAAGATGTTGACGTCGTGGTGCATTTTGCCGCTGAGTCTCATGTGGATCGATCGATTATGGATCCTATGATTTTTGTAAAAACAAATGTTATTGGAACGCAGAATTTGCTTGATGCCACAAAAGAATATAAGAAAAGATTTCATCATATCTCGACTGATGAAGTGTTTGGAGCTTTGAAATTAGGGGAAGCCGCGTTCAATGAGCTCACTCCATATGATCCGAAAAGTCCTTACTCTGCTTCCAAAGCCGCTTCTGATCATCTGGTTCGTGCATATCGACATACTTTTGGAATTGAGGCGACCATTTCAAATTGTTCGAACAATTACGGCCCGTACATGTTTCCTGAAAAGTTTATTCCATTATGTATTTCCAATCTGATGGAACATAAAAAAGTACCAGTCTATGGTGATGGACTGTATATACGAGACTGGATACATGTTGATGATCACTCACGTGGAATTGATGTTATTTTGAGTAAGGGAAGAATAGGAGAGACTTATTGTCTTGGTGGAAATTCTGAAATGACGAATCTCGATGTAGTAACATTGCTTTTGAAGTACATGCACAAAGATGAATCGTATATTGAATTTGTAACAGATCGACCAGGACATGATCGACGATATGCGATTGATTTTACCAAAGCAAAGACTGAGCTCGGATGGGGGCCTGAAATCAAGTTTGAAGAAGGACTCAAAAATATGGTAGACTGGTATCTCTCGAATCAAGACTGGGTGAATCGCTGTAAGAGCGGTGCTTATCGAGAGTACTACGCTACACAATATGGTGAACGTTACTAGTTATGAAAATACTTATTCTCGGTAATGGATATATCGCGAAGCGCTGTGCGAAAGCATGGGCCAACGCGGTACATGATCCTACAAAAATATATTCGAAAGAAGATGTTATTGTGTTAATCGAAAAACACCATCCTGATGTAATACTTAACGCTGCGGGCGTGCGTGGAAAACCCAATGTTGACTGGTGTGAGACTCATCAGCTCGAAACTATTGTTGGTAATACTAAACTTCCAATTCTCATTGCAGAAGCATGTCAGGAAAAAAATGTGTATCTTCTGCATATTGGCTCTGGTTGTATTTTTTATGGCGATTCTCCGCATCCGGATAAGAAATGGCGCGAGAATGATATGGGAAATCCGACAGATGTGACCTATTCTCGAACGAAATGGGCAGCTGATCTGGTGCTTTCTACTTTGCCAAATACCGGTATTGCTCGAATCCGCATGCCGATTGACTGGATTCCCGCACCTGATAATCTGATTAACAAACTCACGTCGTTTTCGAAAGTGATTGATGTTGAAAATAGTGTGACTATTCTTGATGACATGGTTGAGGTTTTTTATAAATTACTTGAGAAAAAAGCAGAAGGAATTTTTCATGTAACTAATCCTGGAACTTTGAAGCACAGAGAGATTGTTGGTTTATATGAAGAAATAGTTGATTCTGCACACAAGAATGAGTGGATTAGTAATGATGATCTGGTAACGCAGGGGCTTGCAACTAAGGGTCGATCGAATAATTTTCTAGCTTCAGAAAATCTCGGAAAGATTGGTATTGAAATGCGCGAGGTAAAACAAGCAATTCGAGACACTATGGAAAAATATGCTAAGGCAAAAAAAGATGGATTGCATTGGGAAGAATTTCTGACAGTTGAATAAACAGTATATATCTCATACAAACCTTCTTATCAGAGAGGGTTTTTTGTTTACCATTGACACCAGACCGGAAAAGTGATATTTTTTTTAATCTTGTCCATTTCGGATCGGATCCCTATATGCCTAGGGTAATCGGCTATACTGCATTACAGGAGAGGGTGCCACCATGGCACATAATTCTTCGTGGATCGAGTGGTTCAATACGCAGTGTATCGTTTCGTCGATGATCGTCGTCCCGAAGCCTATTCAGACCGTGCGTGGATGGGTGATGGATCTTCTTCGGGGATGGTTCGGTCGGACGGATGGTAAGTTCTTCCAGATGGTCGGGTTCGAGATCTCGGTGCCGAAGCCTGGACAGCGGGAGATCCCGAGCTGGGACCAGCCTCTGATCCAGGAGGTGGGCGAGGGAGCTCTCGGACTTCTCAAGGTCCGGGGAGAGGATCTGTACCTGGTCTCTGCCAAGGCCGAGCCGGGCAACAAGTCCAGAGGTCGGGTCCTCCTCGCGCCTAGCCTGCAGGCTTCCCGCTCCAACCTCGAGCAGGCGCATGGTGGCACCCTGCCGCCGCGTGCCGAATTCGCTCGAGAGTCGGGCGTCAAGTGGGTCGACTTCCTCAAGGATGGTGGCCGCTTCTTCGAGAGCACCAACCAGGCCGCGGTGATCGAGGTCGACTACTTCCATCCGAACTCGAACGAGCGATGGTTCAGTCGCTACGAGCTCAGGGAGGCTCTCCTTCGCGGTGTGTGCAACGCACACCTTCGAGAGCTGCTCGCGCTCGCGTTCATCTGAGATAGAACGCTCGTAGATGTTCTTTTGTGGCCGTATCGGGGGGAGATACATCTCGATACGGCATCTGCAAAAAAGCCTTTCTTCAAGGGCTTTTTTGTTTTCAAGTTTATTGATAATAGGCTTGACTTTTTTGTTATATATGCTAATATCCTCTGTCCATCTGACCAGAAGGAGGTTCGAAATGGACGGGGCAATGTATGAGATACAACAGGCAGAAATAGTTCGGGCGCTGAAAATGCTTCCGAACGGGAATGGTCCGCTGCCACACGACATCTTCGTTCAGATCGCACGCGCGTGGTACCTCATCGCCTTCGAGGCCGTACTCTTGCGCAAGGGGCAGGGTGGCATCGAGGTCTATCTGACTCAACGCGATCTGAGGGACGCGTTCTACCCTGGGGAGTGGCATGCGCCGGGTTCCATTCTCCTGCCTCGTGAGGAGGATGCTGACGTGGCTCGGCGGCTCGGCAAGAGGGAGTTCAAGAGCCCGATCACGGACAGCTCGTTGGTCGGGTGCAAGTTCCACCAAGAAGCACGGGGGTGGATGCTCTCGATGATCTTCCTCACCACGGTTCCGGACCTGTCGCACGCTGGTGGCACCTGGTACCCGGTCGACCGTCTGCCGAAGAATACCGTCTCGTCCCATGTGGACTTCATCATCCCCATGGCAGTTGCGGCCTTCAAGCGGCGGCACGGGTGGCGTGCCTGGGTCGGGAAGCTGCTCGGTCTGGTGTAGTCGTTCTTTTGTGAAAAATTAGGGGTTGCCCTACCGGAGTGAAATAATCTTCGGTACGGCATCTACAAAAAAGCCTTTATTTTAAGGGCTTTTTTGTTTTACAAAAGCCTATTGGTTTGATAGGATTACCCTGTATATGCGTTATACTCTATAACTTATTTTTTATGTTAGATTCACTTACTCAAATTAAAAAAATTGATACTGAAAACATGCTCGGCAGTTTGCAACTACTCCATACACAAGTAGCAGAAGTTGCTCAGAATGCAGAGGGTTTGACTATCCCTTCAGCGTATAAAAAAATTGACCGAATAGTAGTTTTTGGCATGGGTGGATCTGCTCTTGGTGGGCATATTATTCAATCCTTATATCGAAAAGAATTGAAATACCCACTTGAGATTGTGAATGGGTATGAAGTGCCTGGGTATGTGAATGCAAAAACATTGGTTATTTTATCCAGCTATTCTGGCACGACTGAAGAAGTATTATTTGTAGCTGAACTTGTGCGGGCACGAAAAGCAAAGATTGTGGTAATCAGTGCGGGCGGTGATTTGGCACAGTTTGCACAGAAACACAAATATCCGGCTTTGATTTTTTCAACTGAGAATAATCCCTGTGGATCTCCACGTATGGGTCTCGGATATTCAATCATTGGACAGTTGATTCTTCTTTCAAAATTTGGTGTTGTAAAAATTTCATCAAAACAAATTCAAAACATTATTAAGGTGCTTGCCGAGTATGACACACTCTATGGTGTTCTTACTCCAGAAAAAGAAAATTTTGCAAAGCAATTGGGGAGAAAGACGATTGATCGAAGTGTATGGTATGTGGGAAGTGAACATCTACTTGGGAGCGCACATACCGCAGCAAATCAGATGAATGAGAATGGAAAACGTATGAGCGGATATTTTGCATTACCTGAACTCAACCATCATTTGATGGAAGGTATGATGTATCCGAAGACAAATAAGAATACGTTACTTTTTGTCCTGATTGAATCATCCTTGTATTATGCTCGCGTGCAGAAGCGATACGAAGTAACGAGAAAGGTGTTGGAAAAGAATCATATTGCACATACATTGTATCGTGTAAAAGAAACTGATGCGTTATTGCAGGCATGCGAATGTTTGGTATTTTTCAGTTATGTGAGTTATTACTCAGGACTCTTGAAAAAGATTGATCCGACTGCGATTCCGTTTGTGGATTATTTTAAGCGTGAACTGTCAAAATAGAACACGGATGACACGGGTCTAACGGATTTTATTGCATTATCCGTGATAACCCGTGTTACCCGTTCAATCCGCGTTCTATTAATTAAGATTATGCGAGTATCTGTTATTACGGTGACCTGGAATAGTAAGGAGTTTATTTTCAACCAAATTGAATCTGTTAAGCGTGCGGCACAGAATATTCAGATTGAGCAGATTGTAGTTGATAATGCATCGACTGATGGGACTGTCGAGGTAATACAAGAGAGATTTTCTGATGTTATAGTGATTGCAAATAAAGAAAATAAAGGATTCGGTGCAGCGAATAATCAGGGTGTGGAGATTTCGAAAGGGGAGTATGTATTGTTTCTCAATCCTGACATGAAGTTGGAACCAGGATCACTCGATATATTTGTTGATTGGATGGATACAAATCCAAAGGTTGGTATTGCGAGTCCAAAATTGGTTGATGAGCAAGGTGTACTTAATTTGAACACAACTCCCCGTCGATTCCCACGAGTGTGGGAACAGATTGCGTTGATTGTTAAATTACCCCACCTTTTCCCCTCATTTCTTGACGGGTATCGAATGAAGGGGTTTGATAGTACTAGAGAACAAGAGGTGGATTCGGTACAGGGTTCGTGCATGCTGGTACGAAGAGAATTGATTGAAAAATTGGGGTATGCCTTCGATCTTCGATATTTTATCTGGTATGAGGATGTCGATCTTTGTAGGGAGGCATATCGGCTGGGATACGTGGTTATGTATACGCCGGTCATTAGTGCGGTTGATTATAGTGGGCAGAGTTTTAAAAAACGGACGACTTTGTGGAAACAAAAACAATTTACTCGATCCATGCTTGTTTATTTTCAAAAATGGGAACCATGGTGGAAGTGGGTATGGATCGCAGTATTTAGACCAGTAGGAATTGGGATCGTCTGGATAGGGGAAAAAGTAAAAAGTAAAAAGTAAAAAATATTTTTTATATGCAGAAGTTGGTTATACAGCTGGTGACTTGGAACGGAAAAAAGTATATTCCGTATTTGTTTGATTCACTCAGGAAGCAAACATTTAAAGATTTTTATTTGTATATTTTGGACAATGGATCAACTGATGGAACTCCAGAAGCAATCGATAGAGAATTACAAAATTTTCAGTTTGAATATACGTTTGAAAGGAACGAGAAAAATATGGGATTTGCAGGAGGGCATAATCAGATATATAAAGTCGCAAGTCGCAAGTCGCAAGTCGAAAGTTTCGAATATATACTTTTGTTGAATCAAGATATATATCTTATACCCGATTGTATTGACAAAATGGTGAATTTTTTAGATGCAAATCAAAATGCATCTGCAGTAAGTCCGAGGCTTATGCGGTGGAATTTTGAAGAAGTTCATGATGGTGTAGAGAAAAGTTTTAGTTTTTTTATTGATTCACTGGGACTCCGGGTTTTTCGCAATCGTCGTGTCATTGAAAAATACGCAGGAAAAACCTGGGAAGAGAAAAAATCAAGACTGGAATTATCATTTCGCACGCATGACGACGCAATGGAAGTTTTTGGAGTTTCTGGAGCATTGCCCATGTTTCGACGCAGCTCGCTTGAAGTTGTGAGTTTTAGTGACGGAACTTTTTTTGATGAATGGTATCAATCGTATAAAGAAGATATTGATCTTGCATATCGATTGAGAATCGCTGGCTTTCAATCATTTGTGTTGCTTAATGCAGTCGCATACCATGATCGATCCGCTGTCGGATTAGAGAGAATGGGTGATCGTATTGCAGCTCTGAATAAAAAGAAACAGTCAGTATGGGTCAAATATAATAGTTATAAGAATCATCTCGTGACTATTTATAAAAATGAGTATTGGCAGAATCTCATCCTTGATTTTTATCTTATTATATGGTATGAGTTGAAGAAGTTTTTGTATTATTTATTATTCGATCGCCCGGTACTCAAGGGTATTCTCGAGATTTGGAGAGATAGAAAAAAACTTAAGTATATGAGAAAGGAGATTGTACATATGAGACGGGTTTCATGGAGAGAATTAAGAAAGTGGTGGAAATAGCGTATGAAAGATATTGGGGTAGTTATCGTTAATTATAAAATGAAAGAACACATTGAAAAATGTCTTACTTCGTTATTTCCGCAGATTGCACGTTCAACTCTCAATATTAGCGTCGTCGTTGTGGACAATGCGTCAGACGATCACATTAATCTTTTTTTACTTGAACATTTTCCTCAGGTTACTTGTGTAATGCTTCAGAAAAATGAGGGTTTTGGGAAAGCACAAAACGTTGGTATGAGAAGTATGGAAGCAAAATATTATTTTATTCTTAATCCAGATACCGTATTTACTGAAAATGATCGAACCCTCGAGCGTTTGTATCATTTTATGGAATCACGTCCCAAAGTCGGAATGGCTGGTCCTAAATTGCTTAATTCTGATGGATCTCTCCAGCATTCATGTTGGCGTTTTCCTACGTTTTGGCAACCTTTGTTTAGTCGAACTCGATTGGGTGAAAAGGGGAGGGGTAAAATGATCTCTGATCATTATTTTATGAAAGATTTTGATCATGAGTCTACGCGTCCAGTCGATGCTCTGATGGGTTCTGCAATGTTTGTGCGAGGAGAAGCAATTAAGAATGTCGGTAGATTTGATGAACGTTTTTGGATGTATTTTGAAGATGTGGATTGGTGTATTCGGATGTGGGAAGCAGGTTGGTTTGTGTATTATATCCATGATATTGTGTTAAAACATAGACATGGACGAGGTTCGGCTAAGGTTCCTGGAATTTTTCGAGCATTTTTCAAAAATAAACTTGCACGAGTACATTTTTTTAGTTGGATAAAGTATTTTTTGAAGTGGCGAGATATACATCCGTATTACACCAGTAAATTTTAACCTCTCGTATGGATCAACTTAAACCAAAAATCGGTATTGTGTACCTACTGTATTATCATAATGAGACATATATTGATGATATGGTTTCTTCTTTGCGGAAAATTACGTATCCCAAAGATAGGATTGAACTTATTATTGTTGCTAATCCACATGCTGACGAGGGTTCTTTTGTTCACTATATTGAATCAGCTGTTATGCCCCTTTCGGGCAATGAAATTCCGCATACCACAATACTCCCTCAGGAAAAGAATCTTGGGTTTGGTATAGGGAATAATGTAGGAACAAAATGGGCAATTGAACATGGGTGCGACTATGTATTTTTTCATAATAACGATGGTTTTTTGGCGACCAATGCATTTGAGCCACTAGTCGAAGCTTTTGCTTCGGACCCACAGATTGGCGCTGCACAGTCGCTTGTATTGCTCCATCCGGAGACTAATTTGCTCAATAGCGCGGGAAATTCCTTTCACTATCTTGGTTTTGGGTTTTGCGATCAATATCGAGTGGATATTAAAAATGTATCATTTCCCCCAATTAAAGATGTAGATTATGCGAGTGGTGCCGCACTCATGGTTCGTTCTGATTTGATTAAAAAGTATGGTGGATGGGACACGGACTTTTTTATGTATCACGAAGATTTAGAGTGGGCATTTCGGTTGAGGATTCGTGGGTATAGGACTATTCTCGTCCGTGATTCGATTTTTTATCATAAATATCAATTTGGTAGAAGTATTGAAAAGTTTTTTTGGATGGAAAGAAATCGGCATGCAATCATGCTTATGTTTTTCAAAATTCCAACCCTCATTTTCCTTCTTCCCATGGGAATTATACTTGAAATTGGGTTGTGGTTTTTTACAATCAAAAATAAATATGTCTCAAAACGGGTTGAAGTTTACAAGTATTGGCTTACTTGGAAAAATTGGAAGCTATGGCTCGAGAAGCGAAAAAAAATGCAATCTGAACGGGTTATTTCTGATCGCCAACTATTGAAATATTCAGTTCCTGAAATCAAATTTCAAGAAACTGGGATACATAACCCTTTGCTTGTCTACATTGGTAATCCGATTATGAAATTGTACTACTGGATTGTAGTTAAGGGTTTGATTTGGTGGTAATTCCCGCGTGATACATAGCACATATCAAAATTACAAAAGAAATTTATGCGAATAAGAAAAGCGATTTTAACAGGTGGTGGACGTGCAACACGATTGCAACCCATCACTACAACTATCAACAAACATCTTCTTCCACTTGCAAATAAGCCGATGATTTTTCATGCAATAGAAAAAGCAGTGGAGGCAGGGGTAGTTGAAATTTTTATTAATACCAATCCTGGGGATACTGAGTTGCAACGAGTGATTGGTGACGGGGGGCATTGGGGAGTCAATATAACATTTTTTGAACAGACCGGAGGGCCCCAAGGGATTGCGCATGTGGTGAATGAAGCGCGTAATTTTATTGGAGACGACCCCTTTATGTTTTACCTTTCAGATAATGTGGTTTTGGGGGATCTCAAGGGATTTTTTGATGAATTTTCTATGGGCAATTATGATTGCATGCTTGCGCTTTCGGCTGTCTCTGATCCCGAGCGTTTTGGAGTACCTATATTTAATGAAAAGAAAGAACTGATTGATGTAATTGAGAAGCCGAGTAATCCTCAGAACAATTTTGCAGTGACGGGCATGTACCTCTATGGTCCGCGGGTATTTTTTGATGCGTTTGAACATATTGAAAAAAGTCCCCGCGGAGAATATGAGATTTCGAGTATTCATTCATATTTTTTGAAACAGGGAAAGCGTGTCGGGTACAAAGAAATTACCGGGTGGTGGAAAGATACGGGGAAAATGGATGACCTGTTGATTGCCAATCGTCTGTTACTTGATAAAACTGACAAGGATTTTTTTGTCTACCCGCGTGAGCTCGTGAAAGATGCAGTGCTTTCTGGCGATGTGCATATTGGCAATGGCACGCAAATTGGGAAGAATGTAATTCTCAAAGGGCCAGTGGTTGTTGCTGAAAATGTATTGTTAGAAAATTGCGTGATTGGCCCACATGTGACTATAGGCTCAGGGTCTGAGATCAGAGACGCACGTATTGATGATTCAATTATCCTCGATAATTCTACGATTATTGCAGACATGCATATTACCCGTAGTATCATTGGTAAACATGTCCGATTGACAAAAAAGAGTACTGACGGTGGTCGATCAATGATTATTGGAGACAAAACAAATGTAGAGTTGTAGAGAATTTTTTAATACTCTATCGAGTACACCCCTCGATGACCTGCAAAGACGCCAGAAAAATATACGATACGCTTGGTCGTGTTTACTGACACAAATGTGTATGTCTCAAGCGGAATGAGAGAATGTCTCACATAATACCCCGGGTTGAATGCTGCGAGTTCTTTCTCTGTTGCAAGTAATATCACTCCGCTTGTGTCGAGCAGTGTGATATTTTGTATTTTATCTCCACTTCGATTCAATAAACTTACACCACCATCTGGATATACACTCGAGAGTTCCCATTCAGACCATATCAGCCACTCCTGAGTTCTTCGATTATAGTGGGTACGCGTTCCATTGATAGTTTGAATTGACTCAATTCCCTCATTGTTTAGCGCTACTACCATTGTCTTATCGCCATGAGTGGCGATGATGCGGGAATTATTTATGTGTATGATTGAGTCAACATGATCAGGAAGTGAAAATATCTTTCCATTGTTTTGATTTTTAATTGTCGAGCCTTCGGCTTCCCAGATGCTTCCCTCGTCATCACGGTACCATAATGTTCCTGAAGTTGTACCTATCTGTCTTTCGGTTCTTGAGGGATATAGAATACTTATGTTTTTTCCTTCTTTTTTGTATAGAGGCTCAGTTGTATTGGTTGCGTTCCATGAGAGTTCTGCATTTTTTTCAATTGAGGTGATGGTTGTATTTTCTGGATTGGCAAGGGAGATGAGATATAGGGTATCTTCAGTTGCACCCCGTATGCGACTGTATCCGAGAGAGAGGTAAGGTGAGACCTCGACCTGGGGCATCTCAGCGTGTGGAGTTCGGTAAATTAATGTATCTTCATTATTTACTGTATTCAACACGTGAAGTTCATAAAATTCATTTATTTTTTTTAGAATAAGTAGTGTGTCATTATATCCATGCACCGATACAATATCTTCAGTCCAATCAAGTATGCGAATAGGTAGTGCATCTTTGATCAGGGTGACTCCTTTGATATAGGTGGTGTTATTACTCTCGATTACAATATCACGCTCCCATGTTTTGTATCCAGGGCGTTCAATCTTCAGAGCATAGGTGCCAGGCGCGCGATTCGACAATCGTATTGGAATTTCTTTTTCAATAGGTATGTTATTCAACATGACGTGTACATCTTGCGGCTCCACATCCACACTCAATACCCCTGTCTGCTTGATTTGATTGGTTTCAAAATCATACCGATATCCCGCAGTGTATAGAATTATGGAAGGACAGATAACAAAAAAGGCAATCCATAGTGTTATCATAAGCGCTCGTCGCACTGGACGAGTCACCAGGTGACCTACATAGTATGTTTTTGGCCTCGTAACCATAGATTGCAAATAGGTAGTTATTTTGATATGATTATAAGCGAAATTTCATACTATTTCAATCTATGGCGACTTATATCATCAAAGGCGGAAAGAAACTCAAGGGTTCTATTGCGGTTGGTACTGCAAAGAATTCTGCCTTGGGATTGCTTTCTGCAGCAGTAATGCTCAAAGGAAAAGTGACTTTTCGCGACATGCCTCGGATTGAGGAGGTGTATCGATTTATTGAAATCTTGCAGAGTATCAATGTATCGTGCGAGTGGACTGCGGATCACACGCTAGTTATCGATAGTTCAAAAAAATTGAATTTGGATACGCTTGATAAACAAGCATCAATGAAAATTCGATCTTCATTACTTTTGCTCGGATCGCTTGCTTCAGTTGTTCCCTCATATCGATTGTATCGATCAGGTGGTTGTAAACTCGGAGAGCGTACGGTGCGTCCACATCTCTATGCGCTTGAGAAATTTGGCGTCAAGATCGAGACTACTAATGAACAATATCAAGTAACCAATCAAAAATTGCGCGCTGCGTATGTGGTCATGTATGAAGCAGGGGATACGCCGACTGAAAATGCGATTATGGCTGCTGCACGCGCAGAAGGAATTACTACTATCAAATTTGCTTCGGCAAATTACATGGTTCAGGATTTGTGTTATTTTTTGGTCAAAGCAGGTGTCAAAATTTCAGGTATTGGTACACAGACTCTCACTATTGAGGGGGTGAAAAAATTGAAATCAGATTTTGAATATCATGTAATGCCAGATCCAGTTGAAGCTATGGCATTTATTGCAACGGCGATTACTACACATTCTCCCCTTACTATAGAAAATTGTCCGATTGATTTTCTTGAGCTTGAGCTTGAAAAACTCTCGGTCATGGGGCAACGCTACTCCGTCACCAAAGAGCGGGTATCGAAAAATGGAAAATTTCGAATTGTTGATATTACTATCACACCTTCTGAATTGACTGCATTGCCTGACAAAATTCATGGCTTGCCTTTTCCAGGAATTAATATTGATAATGTTCCTTTTTTTGTTCCCATTGCTACTCAAGCAAAAGGGCGGACGCTCATCCATGACTGGATGTGGGAAAATAGGAGTGTGTATTACCTGGAATTCCAGAAAATTGGAGGAAAAATTACGTTGCTTGACCCACATCGCGTCTTTGTCGAAGGTCCTACCAAGCTTACAGGTCGCAAAGGCGAAATAGTCGCTCCTGATGGAATTCGTCCAGCTATGGCGCTTTTGATCGGAATGCTCGCTGCTAAGGGCGTTTCGCAGCTACAGGATATTTATGTAATCGAGCGGGGATATGAGGATTTGGAATCGAGACTTCGATCGATCGGAGCTGATATTACGCGTACAGAATGAAATTAATATATTTTTAACGCAAAACTCAAATGTCAAAACGAAAAACTATAACTAAAAATTTAAAACTAACATACGATGTATAAAGTTTTAGATTTGAGTTATAGTTTTGAACTTTGAGTTTTCAGTTTTGACTCTTATCTATGGAATTAAACCAACCGACACGAAAGGAAAAATTTTTACGATTTGCATTAACCGGGGCGCTCATCCTGGGTGTTTTTGTTTCCGGAGTACTCACGGGAACTTCATATGGAATGCGAGCACTGCTTCGGGGGAATAGTGTATCTGCGATTACAAATGTGACTAATTTGTTTTCACACTCTGATACTACCAATGTTTCTTTTGATCAATTCTGGGAAGTGTGGAAAAAAGTGCAAGAGAAGTACGTGTATAAGCCAGTCACTAGTACAGATTTGTTCTATGGCTCAATGGTCGGAATGGTTGCTGCGCTCAAAGATCCGTACTCGGTATATATGCCTCCGGTCAAGGCAGAAGAATTCAAGCGTGATTTATCTGGCGAGTTCTTTGGTATTGGAGCTGAGATTGGTCTCAAGGAGACTCGAGTGACTATCATTGCTCCACTACCCGATTCTCCTGCTGAGAAGGCTGGTCTCAAGGCACAGGATGTTATCATCATGGTTGATGGAACAGATATTGCAGGAAAACCATTGGATGAGGTTATCAGTCTGATTCGAGGGCCAAAAGATACTGTCGTCACATTGACTGTGGTAAAGCAGGGGTCACAAACACCCAAAGAAATCAAGATTACTCGCGGTGTTATTACAGTTCCTACGGTAACATGGAATGTCAAAGATGGATCGATTGTATATATGCGTATTAGCTACTTTAATGACACTACCTGGAATGAATTTGATAAAGCAGCTCGAGAAATCGTTGCGAAAAAACCCAAAGGTATTGTACTCGATTTGCGGAGCAATCCAGGTGGGTATCTCGATACCTCGGTCAAAGTTGCGAGTGAATGGGTCACGAGCGGAGTTATCGTATATGAGAAAATGAATGATGGATTCAGAGATCAGTATACTGCTGATGCTGGGAAGCATCGATTTGTGGGTATTCCGACTGTGATATTGGTCGATGAAGGTACTGCGTCAGGCTCAGAGATTGTGTCCGGAGCTCTCCAGGACTATGGAGTCGCGACACTTGTTGGTACAAAGACCTTTGGAAAAGGCTCGGTGCAGGATTTTGAATATTTTCCTGATGGATCTGCATTGAAATTGACGATTGCTGAATGGCTCACGCCTCATGAACGCCAGATCAATAAAGTAGGAATTGAACCTGATGAAACAATTGAAAAGATGTTTGTACAAAAAGAAGGAACTGATGGCACCTCACCAGATCATTTTGTTGATAAAGGTCTTGAACGTGCACTTGAATTATTACAGAAAAAATAAGCTCACTTCTTCTATGCTTCATATTTCAGGAATTGTAGTTGAGGGAGAGAAGCGAGGGCGCGTCTTGGGATTTCCTACTGCGAATCTTGAGTTTAAGAAGCGTCTACATATCAGCCCAGGTATCTATGCCGGGTGGGTGATTGTGGGAAAGAAGAAGTACCTGGCAGGTCTCTATATTCCAGAGCCTATGAATCGAGTTGAAGCGCATGTGCTCGATTATACCGGTGAGTCACTGTATGGGGTGTTTATTGAAGTTGAAGCAGTACAGAAAGTGAGTGAGATCGAGAAGCATGATTCTGATGAGGAATTAGTTAAGAAAATTAAGAGTGATATTGAGATGGTGAGGGAGGTGTTGGGGAAGTCATAAAGTCCATAAAGTCGAAAGTCAGAAAGTAAAAATTCACCGAGAGGTGAATTTTTGGTACTATTGACAAAAATTATAAAAAGGTGTAGTGTGATTTGTTTCGTGCTGGAAAAACACTATTCGTACTTTGTGGTACAAAGGATTGGATACATGAAGCGGCCTATTCCTAGTTTTCCTCCTGTGAATGGTGAGATGCTAATGCCCTGTGAACCGGATGAACTCCCAGATGATCTGCAGGGTGCATTACCGGATCCCTGTCAGGAGACTGCTGCACATACGTTCCTTCGTAACTCCCGTAACAAGGGTTGTTGGGTTGGTATGAGTGGGTCTGATTTTTTGGACCATCTTAACAGCTTTAGCAACCAGCGTATCTGGAAGTTCGTGTCCAAGAAGAAGTGGTATCAGTGGCTGTGCCGATCCAAGATCCATCCCCTGACTGTTCGCTGGGAACATCGGGGGGAAGGTCTGAATTATTCGGGTACTGACACCGATACGCTGTACGAGACGGACTTCTTTAGAGTCGGAATACACCGACTCATCGAGTCACAAATGGTATTGCTCGTGCCAGGCAAGAAACCGGAAGCAACGATGATATTCCCGACGCCGCTTCTGGTCTCGACCCTCATGAAGCACCAAGCTCGCCAGCAAGTTCGCTCGTGAGCACGAAGCCGAGTCCGGGCGCACGACCAAGGTCGTCCCCGGACTCGCGCTGAATAACAAAAAACCGCGATGAAGCGGATTTTTTATTTTGTTTTAAATTACAATCTCTCCACCCAATGTTTATCAACTTCTACTTCAAGTTCGAGATATACTTTTTTTGCAAGTGCTTGTTCGAGTTCGCGGCGAGCCATTTGGCCAATTTCTTTGATACGCTTTCCACCAGCTCCGATAATTAATTTTTTGTACCGTTCTTCGTCAGTCAAGATTCTCGCAGTGATGACAAAAATATCTTCTTTTTCTTCTACATTATCTACCTCTACGGTCATGGAATAGGGAACTTCTTTGTCAAAGACTGAGAATACTTTTTCACGGATAAGTTCTGAGATAAAGAAATATTCATGCACATTGGTGAGTTGTCCATCAGTATACATGGGTTCACCTTCGGGCATTAATTCCATTACTTTTTCTTTCAAAGGTTGGATATGACTTGCTCGAAGCGCTGAGAGTGAAAATACTGCGTTGAATTCTTTGCCGAGCATTTCATAGTCTTTTTGATGTCTTCGTTCACGTTCCGGAAGATCACTTTTGTTTATAACTAGAATTTTGGGCAGATCAATATGTCGGATAAGCCCGAATGCGTATCGTTCCTCATCTCCAATTTCTCGGGTAGGGTCAACCACATAGACAATCAGGTCTACTCCCTCGAGCGCTTCTTTTGCACGCTGGATAAGTTTACTCGTAAGCGAGCTTTTGCGGTCTTTGAAGATACCTGGAGTATCGACGAAGGTGATCTGTCCTTCAGACGTGTTTACTACCCCATGAATGACGTTTCGGGTCATTTGTGCACGAAAACTCGTAGCGGAAACTTTGGTTCCGACGAGGGTGTTTAAGAGGGTGGATTTTCCTACATTTGAACGGCCGATAAGGATTGCGAAACCGGATTTCATAATGGTTTTTTGGTTGTCTAGTTTACTAGTTGTCTGGTTAATAAAAGGAATATATCATGTTATTGCCTAAATTTCAAGGATACTGTATCATATTCCCATATGAAAGTACTTCTTTTGAGTGATGTAAAAACTCTTGGGAAAAAGGGGGAAGTCAAAGAAGTCTCCGAAGGTTATGCTCGGAATTTTCTCGTCCGTCAGGGACTGGCTGAAATAGCGACAGGGAAGACGATGGAAATGGTCGCTGCACGCGCACGAAAAGCTGAAAAAATACTATTGCAGGAAGCAAAAGAGCATCGAAAGATGTTTACTGCACTGAATGGAAAGTCTATTACGGTCGCGGCAAAAGTCGCTGGTGGCACTACCCTGTATTCCGCAGTGTCTCCTGCACATATTGCAGATGAGATTGAGGAAGTTTTCGATATTCTGATTGAACCGCATGATATTGTAATAGATGAACCAATCAAAACGGTAGGGACGCATGCTATTGTGGTACGGTGTGACAAAGATTTGCATGCACAAATGAAAATTTCAGTTGAAGCATTGGATTAAGTGTCTCTGTCGCAGGAGACAGTTTTATTTTTTACAACATTTTAATATCTATGAAAAAAAAGTCTGTCAAGCGTAAATTTATATTTGTAGTCGGAGGTGTATTGTCTGGGGTAGGTAAGGGGGTCACCTCTGCATCTATTGGAGCAATCATGAAGGCAAAGGGTTTTTCAGTAACTGCACTGAAAATCGATCCGTATGTGAATGTAGATGCGGGAACTATGAATCCGGTTGAGCATGGTGAAGTATTTGTGACTGATGATGGTGATGAGACTGATCAGGATATGGGAAATTACGAACGATTTCTTGATGTTGATCTCACGAGCTTGAATTACATGACTACTGGGCGAGTGTATCTCAGTGTAATTGAGGCTGAACGAGCGATGAAATATAAAGGAAAATGTGTACAAGTTGTACCACATATTCCTGAACAAGTGATTGAGCGGATTGAAAAAGCTGCACAGATTGCCAATGCACATATTAGTATTATTGAAGTTGGGGGAACAGTCGGAGAATATGAGAATATTTTGTTTCTTGAAGCTGCTCGCATGATGAAACTCAAAGATCCCGAAAGTGTAGCTGTGGTTCTGGTGAGTTATTTGCCTATACCATCTCATCTGGGAGAGATGAAGACTAAACCCACCCAACATGCTTCACGCGCGCTCAATAGCACGGGAATCCAGGCAGATATGATTGTGGCGCGTGGACCTCACGATCTTGATTTGCCTCGTCGAGAAAAATTGGCAATTTTTTGCGGGGTGAAAAAAGATTTTTGTATTTCAGCTCCTGATGTATCAAGTATTTATGAGATTCCTCTCAAGATGGAGGAGCAAGATATCGGAAATAAATTATTGGGCATTCTCAAACTCTCAAAGAGAAAATCACAATTAGGTCCATGGAGTTCATTGATTACACGTGTACAAAATGGCACGAGAGAGGTAAAAATCGCGGTCGTGGGCAAGTATTTTGGAACGGGAAATTTTACTCTCGCTGATTCGTATATTTCGGTTATTGAATCAATCAAACACGCATCATGGAGTCAGTCAGTACGACCCAAGCTTGAATGGATTGATTCTGAGGAATTTGAGAATGATCCTAAGTCTATTAAAAACTTGAGCAATTTTGATGCAGTAATTGTTCCTGGAGGATTTGGGACTAGAGGGGTTGAAGGAATTATTTCTGCAATTGAATATGTACGTAAAAATAATATTCCATATTTGGGATTGTGTTATGGTATGCAACTTGCGTGTATTGAATTTGCGAGACATATTTTGAAAAAGACTGATGCACACACGGTAGAAGTAAATTCTAAAACGAAACATCCTATTATTCATATCAATCCCATGCAAGCAAGTAATGTTCGTGAACAGAAGTACGGGGGGACTATGCGATTGGGAGCATATGATTGTGCTCTGCGGAAGGATACGAGAGTATATAAAGCATATGGTAGTGACATTATTTCAGAACGTCATCGCCATCGCTATGAATTCAATAATGAGTATCGGGAGGAAATGGATGCTGCTGGACTCCAGGTAGTGGGTATTAATCCAGAGACAGATCTGGTGGAGATAGTAGAACTTGAAAATCATCCATATTTTGTGGGAGTGCAATTCCATCCTGAGTTCAAATCTCGTCCCATGCGACCACATCCACTGTTTGTAGGGCTTGTCAAAGCTGCTCTTCACATCTAGGAATCCTAGTGCTATAGTGGATCCTAGTATGGATCAAGCTAATTACAACATTTATCACACTACAAAAGAAGCATGGGAAGCCATGCTTCTCGCTATTGGGGAAGCAAAACACTCGATTTATTGGGAGATGTATATTTTGGTTGACGATGATGCTGGGAAACGTTTTTTTGACTTGCTGAAGAGTAGATCTGAGGCTGGTGTTAAAGTAAAGATCATTATTGATTATTGGGGAAGTTTTTGGCTTTCAGGAAAAAAAATTGATGAACTCAAGCGTAGTGGTATTGATATTCGTGTATTTCAGCCACAAAAGAATCCGTTTTCTGGTTTCAAAAATTGGATTATGCGACGAACACATCGCAAAATTCTTATTGTTGATGAGAAGGTTGGTTTTGTCGGAGGGGTGAATGTCGATAAACAGATGGAAAATTGGGATGATCTCGTGGTTGAACTCTATGGGAAACCCGTCCGTTCACTACTCCGCTCATTTGCGCGTACCTATGTGATTGCTGGTGGGGAGAAGAGTGAAGTGCGTCATTTGCTTGCATATCGATACCGGGTTCGTCATGACACGTTTGATATCGTATATGATGATATTGATCGGAAAAAATCAAAAATTAAGAATACCTATCTCAATGCTATTTATAAAGCCCGAGAGCGAGTTATATTATTTTCTCCATACTATTTTCCCGACAAGCACTTTCTTCATGCGCTATGGGTCGCGCGTAAACGTAATGTAAAAATTGACCTGCTTATCCCATTCCGCACTGATGTACGTATTGCGACGTACGCTGCGTATGCGTGGTTTTCTGTTATGTCGAAGCTTGGGGTGCGGGTACATCTGACCAAAAAGATGATGCATGGGAAGGGAGTTGTAGTTGATGATGACTTTGCATTTGTTGGTACGAGCAATCTCGAACATTCGAGTTTTGACTATAATCAGGAGGTCAATGTGACGCTTAAGGATAAAAAAGTTGTAGCACGAGTGAAACATATACTCGAAAAGTGGATTGTTGATGCAGATGAACTTGATCATGAGCGTTGGAATAAGAGGGGGCGTCTAGCGCGATTTAAAGAAAAAATTGCACGTTGGCTGTATAGCTATTGGTTTGATGTTAAGTAGTGTTAGCTGGGTTTTCTAAGTTTGCTGAGTTGGCTAAGTTAAGAAACACTTACTACTTATGAGTTTTCATGAGAAACAATCTACACGGGAACCACTGGCGTACCGCATGCGACCGAGAAATTTTGATGAGTATGTGGGGCAGGAAAAGCTTACGGGTAAGAACTCTTCTTTGCGGTCCATGATTGAGAGAGGTGTAGTACCTCCTATGATGCTCTGGGGACCACCTGGGGTCGGGAAGACGAGTCTCGCGTCGCTTATTTCAGAAGTAGCAGGATTACCCTTTGTTACGCTTTCAGCTGTTGAAAGCGGAAAGAAGATGTTGACTGAAGTTGTGCGTCAGGCAGAAGAGCTTTTCCAGAAGGAAGGTAAACGCACCATTCTTTTTGTTGATGAAATTCATCGTTGGAATAAGGCACAGCAGGATGCACTATTACCGTATGTAGAGCGAGGGACGGTCATACTGATTGGCGCGACTACTGAGAATCCGTCATTTGAAATTATTTCTCCGCTATTATCTCGTACCCGAGTATTTATATTGGAACGTTTGGAGAGCGAGCATATTATTACCATTATTGATCGTGCATTGAAAGATGAGGAAAGGGGATTAGGAAAAATGAATATCAAACTTGGGTCTGATGTACTTGACTACATTGCTGAAATTTCAGGTGGTGATGCACGAGTAGCCTTGAATGCGCTTGAGCTTGCGTATGTTTCAAAATCTCACACGAAAAAAAAGACTGGTGAGATCGTTATTGATGAAAAAGATATCAAAGAAGCACTACAGCGGACACATGTAATTTTTGATAAAAAAGGTGAAGAATTTTATAATCTTATTTCCGCTTTGCACAAATCAATGCGGGGGAGTGATCCGAATGCTTCATTGTATTGGCTTGCGCGCATGCTTGAGGGTGGGGCAGATCCACTCTATATTGCTCGGCGTGTGCTTCGATTTGCAAGCGAGGATATTGGTATGGCGAATAGTGAGGCTATGATCCAGGCAAATGCAGTGTATGACGCAGTTCATAAGATTGGCATGCCTGAGTGCGCGGTGCATCTCGCTCAGGCGGTTGTGTATTGTGCGAAGTCGAAGAAATCAAACGCTCTATATCGAGCCTATGGATTAGCTGCGGCTGACGCAAAGAATACGTCACATCTCGGAGTACCGATTCATCTTCGTAATGCTCCAACCAAGTTGATGAAAGATATTGGGTATGGGAAAGAGTATAAATATAATCCGGATTATGACGGAGAAGTTGAGCAGGATTATTTTCCTCCTGAATTAAAAAAAAGAGACTATTTTTCTTAAATAGTCTCCACAGTGATTGTCCGTTCAGTGGTAGTTCCAGCTTTTAAGGTTACTACTATCAATTTTCTATTTTCAAGCAATTTTTCTACTTTTTCGGGCCACTCAATAATGGTGAGTGTATCTGGTCTACCTAAATATTCTTCAATTCCAATTTCTATCAAATCTTCGTAGGTTTCAAGTCTATAGGTATCCACATGCACCAATTCTTTGATTGTTTCATGGTCTACGGGATAGACACTCATGAGTGTGAATGTGGGACTCATCACTTCTTTTTCAATTCCCAATCCTTCGGCGATTCCTTTGGTAAAGGCTGTCTTTCCTGCTCCTAAATCTCCTTTGAGAATTATAATATCTCCACCAGTGAGTGTACGAGCAAGCTCTGCACCGATTTTTTTGGTTTCGTGGGCTGAGTGGGAGATATGTGTGGACATAATTGTATTACCCGTGTATACCCGTGTTAATCCGTACAACCCGCGTTCCATTCAATAGAACACGGATGACACGGATTAAACGGATTGGGGCGGATTTAATTCACATTATTTAGCTAGTTCCGGATACAGTGGGAATTTATCAGTAAGATTTTTTACTTCACTTTTTATTTCACTCAACTTTGCTTCATTAGATGAATTACTAAGAGCCTGATCAATGAACTGTGCTACTAGCTTCATCTCTTCTTCCTTGAATCCTCGAGTAGTGAGTGCTGGAGTTCCAAGACGAATTCCACTCGGGTCCATCGCTGATCGTGCATCATCTGGAATCATGTTTTTGTTTACCGTAATTCCTGCCTTATCAAGGGCTTTTTCTCCCTCTGATCCACTGATTCCCTTACTCGTCACCACATCAATCAGAAGCAGATGGTTATCAGTTCCACCAAACATGAGTTTGTATCCGAGTGTATTGAACTCTGATTCAAGTACTTTTGCATTTTTTCTGATTTGCTTTGCGTACTCTTTGAATGCAGGTTCGAGCGCTTCTTTGAATGCTACTGCTTTTGCTGCAATATTATTCTCATGCGGACCACCTTGGAATCCAGGGAATACTGATTTATCAATCGCTTTTGCAATTTCTTTTTTGCACATAATCATTCCACCGCGAGGTCCACGAAGTGTTTTGTGTGTGGTGGTCGTCACTACATCAAATAGGGGAACCGGATTATTCATTTCTCCTCCAGCAATGAGTCCTGCAATATGAGCAATGTCTGCCATGGTGAGTGCACCGACTTCATCAGCAATCTTTTTTATTTCTGCATATTCGATTTCTCGTGAATATGCGCTGTAGCCCACCAAAATTAATTTTGGCTTGTGTTCAATCGCCATGGCACGAAGATTATCTAGATCAATTTTTCCTTCGGCATTCGTTTTGTATCTAATAAAATTAAACACTTTGGTCATGTGTGTGACTGGGTGACCGTGAGTCAGGTGTCCGCCGTGTGACAAGTCCATACCAAGAATGGTGTCGCCTGGATTCAATAGCCCAAAATAAACTGCAATATTTGCAGGTGCTCCGGATAATGGCTGTACATTCACATGTTCGGCACTAAATAATTGTTTTGCACGATCAATGGCAAGTGTTTCAATTTCGTCAATAAATTCACATCCACCATAGTATCGTTTGCCTGGATAACCTTCAGAATATTTATTGGTGGCAATTGATCCAAGAGCTTCGAGTACTGGGAGTGAGACAAAGTTTTCAGAAGGGATCATCTCCAATCCTGTCTCTTGTCGATTCCGTTCACGTTCGAGTGCTGAGTATAGGGAAGGGTCAAATTCTTTGATTTTTTGTTTGTTCATAAAATAGCTAATAACAATAAGCAGAATAAGTAGTAAGCAATTCGGATTTAGAATTACAACATATTATATATTGAATAAGCTCAAAACGTAAAACTCAAAGCTTAAAACTGGAACTAAAAACTCAAAATTTTAAGCTTTGAGTTATAGTTTTAAGTTTTGATATTTAAGCTTTGAGTTTTTTTTAAATACTCCTCAACAACAGCTCTTACATTTGGAGCACAATCTTCCGGTAGATCATTAATATCAAACCAGTTCCATTCAACAATATTTTCACCTGGTTTTATTTCTCCAATTCGCTTTGCAAGATAGTGGATAAGAATCACTAGTTTTTCTGGATGGTCTGGGCGATGTACGAGCATTGGTTTTAATGGTTGTATGATTTCAACTTTAATTCCCATTTCTTCCATTACTTCACGTTTACATGCTTCTTCAAGTGAAATATCAAAAGATTCTACTTCTCCGCCAGGAAAAAGCCAGGTGGTAATTCGACCATTTTCTTTCTTCTCTTTATTAAGCAAAACTTTGCCATTTTCAATAATGACTGGTCCCGAGGCAATAATTGTTTGATCTGGTAGATACATAGGGCTTTATTATTAAGGTATTGTAACTAAGATGGCGAAATATCACAAGCTGGTTTTGGTTGACTTTCGGTGGGATGTATTGTACGCTTTTTTGCGGATTTTGCCCGAAGTACGGGCCCGTCACCCAAGTACTGTGGAGGTCAGTTCATGTTCACCCTGGTGTGCGTTATGGGGTTGTGGACCCAGATCATGTATGTCCCGGACAAGGGGAGGAAGATTTCTCGTGCACGGGACCGCAAGGGTCGTTGGCACGTCGGAGGGGTGGGGCAGCTTCCGAGGGGGCACTGTCGGAAATTCAGGAAGCCGCGTTGAGTGGCTAGGAGTGGTAGATCTGGGAACAGATCTTAGCTCAGGAGCGCTTTCCTGGATCCATCATGTCGTCGACGGGGCTGTGCATCGCACGGTCCCGTCAGTTCTCTTAACCTATTTATTCGAGCCCTATCGGGCTTTTATTATTTTACCAAATAAAGTATTGACTTTATAATAATGTTCATATATCCTATTGCGGTGCTTAGCTCAACCTCGGTCGAGTTGTGCCGTCAACCAGAGGAAACATCATGTCAGATTCAGAAAGAAATGATCAGCCGCGCCCTCGGAGTCGCCGTCGAGTCCATACTGCCGGAGCTTTCGATCACATTCAACGTGTGCTCGTCGACGAAGAGCAGAACATGCGACCCTATCGGGACGTAGGGCATCAGCAGTCCGGAGTGCGTCTCAATGATGCATGCATCATTCCCAACCAGCGGCCGGACTACAAGTCCTGATCCGTGATCCTCTTGCCAGGAAGACTGTGCTCTGCACAGTCTTCCTGGCTCCTTCGCCAAATTAAGAGAAGCTCCTAATAGGAGCTTCTTATGTTATTTCTTTAATCATGTATGTACCTTCTTTTTTGTAGCCAAGCTTTTCATAATATCCACGTACACCTACTCCGGAAATCACAGCGAGTTTTTTTACTTTATTTTCTTTGCTAATACGCTCAGCTTCAGCCATTAGTTTTTTACCGTATCCTTTGTGTTGACTACCGATTGTTTTTGTTTTTCCGATTCCGATCATTTGTCCATATACGTGTAGTTCTCGGATGAAAGCGCTGTTTGTTAGCTCGGGCATGAGTTTTTTTAAGTTTTCTAAGTTGGCTGAGTTAGCTAAGTTTTCTGAGTGGGGAATGCGTAAACGTAAGAAACCGTAGACGGCGATGCGATTTTTGTCTTCCATTGAAATGAAATATTCTGTTCCGCCAATAGTTTCATATGTGTCAACAAAAATTTGTGGTTCTTCGTTTTCATTAATATTATCTTTTTGTCGATAAATTTCTCGGCAACGCAGACATTCGCAATGCTTTCCTTCTTTCTTTAATTGATATTCAAGCATCTCGCGCAAGTTGGTAATGATATTTCCATTCTCAATTTCTGTTGCAGGGATATCGCGAATGAGTCGAGAAATGCGGCAATAGCGGGGAGTCGCGAGTTTCATTTCGAGCAATGCCTTGAATAATCCTTCATCGCCATACGATTTATATCGTCCATCAAGAAACCACTGATACAGCTCTGCGGATTTAATAACCGTGTTTGGATAAATTTTGATCATGTCTGGGCGAAGGCCTGGATCCATGAATATTTCTTTGTACATTTCTACATCATGCTCAGGGCTACTCCCTGGTAAATCAGGCATGAAATGCAAATCTACTTTGAAACCCGCTTCGCGAAGTAGGTAGATTGCCTCGCGGAATTGTTGTACTGTATGTCCGCGTTTGATTAATTCAAGAATTTTATTGTCTGTTGCCTGCAGACCTAATTCAATTCGGGTACAACCCTGAAGGCGCATATGGTGAATCGTTTTTCCCGAAATTGCGTCTGGTCGAGTCTCAAGTGTGAGACCAATAATACGATGTCCAGTAGATTCATTAATCGTTTGCTCTTTATCAAGAGCTTCCTGTAATTCAGTAAGAGGTCTATCATTCCAATATTCCTCACTGGTTGGACCAATTGGAACTTCACGGCTGAAATCATTGCATGCTTTGAATGATTCGAGAATGAACCAGTATTGATATTTAAGCGGATATGCATTCCATGTCCCACCTTTTAAAATATACTCAATTTTGTCAGTAGGGTGACCATTCACCTCAAGCATTTCGATGCGTCTCTTCATCTGTTCGTATGGGCTAAAATCAAGCCGTAGTGCTCGTGCTGCGGCGGGTTCGGTTGCAATATAGCTTTTGGGCATGCGGAGCTCAGTAGGGCAGTATACGCATTTTCCGGGGCAGGTATAGGGCTTTACCAATGAGGTTATAATTACTACTCCAGAAAGGGTACGTACATTTGCTTTGCGAAGAAAAAATTCCATTTGTTCGTCTGGTTCTACACTTTTCTTTTCGAGTAGACTCTGGTAGGCTATGAGCAGTTGTTGGTTTGCAGGTTGTTTGATTTTTAATTTCGAAGCGCCAAGTCTTTTTGCATCATCAAAATCCTCTTTGGTTTGAGGCTTGTATGCGACGATATATTCCATTAATTTTTCTGCTATTTCATTCATACGTATGTCGAAAGTTGACTTCATTTCCCAGAATAGAGATTTTTATGACATTATTGCTCCGTATTTTTCCAATACCCGAGAGTTTTTGTGGGAAGATCTCAAAGATTTCTCCCAGTATATCACGAAGGATGATGCTGTTCTTGATATTGGGTGCGGGAATGGAAGAGTATATCAATTATGCGAGAATTTGCAAGTAGCGTATACCGGGATTGATCAGAGTAAGGAACTTGTTGCGATAGCCCGAGAAAAATATCCGCAGGCACATTTTGATATCGGAGAAATGACGACACTTCCATATGCTGATGCATCTTTTTCGGTAATACTTTGCATTGCAACGTTTAACCATCTACCAACTGTAGAAACTAGAATTCAGGCGCTCAAGGAAATGAAACGTGTACTGAAACCTGGAGGAGTTATTCTCATGACCAATTGGAATGTCTTGTCAGATAATGCGCAGAAATATATTGATAAAGGAAAATGGAAGATTGTAGATACTAATAGACAAGATGTCCTAGTGCCATGGATGACACCGATTGGTGAAAAAATGCCTGGCGATCGATATTATCATGGATATGAACTATCAGAATTATTTGATTTGTTTACCACTGTAGGATTTATTGTAGAACAGCAATATTATTCGAAAAAAGGAAAACGGAGTACAAAAAATGAAGGACATAATATTGTAAGCATTATTAGAAATCAGTGGACTGGCGTACCTTCTGCTGGGGGAGTGGTAGTACGAAAAGAAGGGGAGGAATATTTTGTTGCTGTTGAAAGAGATGGGAGTTTGATTCAGGGCGAGTATTGGTTTATTCCCAAAGGTCATATGGACCCAGGAGAAACGCTTGAAGAAGCTGCACGACGAGAGATTGGCGAAGAAGTTGGTGTGACTGAATTGATCTATAATTGTTTTCTTATGAAAACTGAACGAGAAGCTGTGATTGGTGGTGAATGGAAGAATATGTATTATTTTTTGTATATTACTGAGCAAGTTGAATTGCAACCAACTGCAACTGATAAACCTCATGAAGCTCGATGGGTGAATTTGTTTCAGGATACACCGATTTCGTCGTTAGAGGAGCAAGAGAGAGTGTTTGAGATGGTGAGGAAAATAATTCGATCAGATGTATAATAAATAAGAAAGGAGGGGATTGTGTGGAGGTATATACGTTCTCACAATCGAGGAGAATTTAAGGATCGGCGACAAGACTTGCGCACATTTTCGACTAAAGCAGAACGAGTTTTGTGGCAAGAATTGAGAAAGCGAAAACTCAGATATAGATTTCGTCGGCAGTTTGGCATTACGACATATATTGTCGATTTTTATTGTCCATATTTGTGGCTTATTATTGAAGCTGATGGACCAATTCATTTGAAACAAAAGGAACAAGATAAAAAACGCGAAGATTTTTTAAAATCTCGCGGATATACGGTTATTCGATTTACAAATGATGAAGTGTTGTTTGAACGAGAACGGGTTGTTGAGGAGATTAGGCGAGTGTGTCGAGAATTGGATGTTTAGCACGTTCTTCCCCCTTTCCCAAGGGGGAAGACAGAAGGGGGTATAAGCCTATTCTACCCCACCCTGTCCCTCCCCTTGAGAAAGGGGAGGGAACGCACTGACTACATCCCTGTAATCAAGCACGCAACCGGTCCATCGAATTTCCAATTTTTTTGTAAAGCTTTTTGTAATCCTGCAATTGAGAGTGCAGAGTTTGGGGAGATTATACTTTCACATGTTTCCTCGATGAGCATGATTGCATTCTTGATTTCCTTATCACTCACCACCCATCCGAACCCATCGGATTTTTTTATTACTTCAATTACATGCTCTTTTCGATGAGCGACATTGTCGACGATTGCTCCGGCAAGTGACGATTCTCTATGGATAAATTCTGTATCAAAATGTTCAGCTATGGGGTGGCAATGTTCGGTTTGTACAATATGAATTTGTGGTTTTGGTTGGTCTAGTTTTTCAAATTCAATTCCGAGAGCTTGTGCGGTGGTTCCAGAAGAGGTAGGAATAAAAATAGCAGAAAGATTCGGAATACGTGCTAATTCTTTTGCTAGTTCAAAATATCCTTCCAGCGCTAAGTCATCAGTCGATTGTCGAAGATTCAGCGCAGTTCCTGCTTTATGCATTTCAAGCGCAGATTTTTTTGGTCGTTCAGTTTGTGTAATGGTGATGTGTGAGTCTTCTTCTCTTTCAGTTCCTAGAATCAGTAACTTTTTTGGTTGTATTTTTTGCCCCACAAACACTGTGAGGTTAAGCGGAGTTTCGACATTATTTCGATTATGTAGACACACATACTTTATTGCAGAGAGTGCGGCATTTCCTGATGATGAGATAACAAAAGAGGATTTATTTTCTTTTTTTACATAATGTTCAATCATGTGTGGAATTGATCGTCCTTTGTGTGACCCAAAAGCATGGAGATCTTCGCGTTTTAGGTATACCTCGACTCCTAGTGCCTCATTTAGTTTTTGGTATGATTGTTGGGTGGTTTTCATACATTTTGACTATTGAAAAATATCGTGTTATAGTTTTTCATTATCCGTTCCCGTTTTGGCAAAAATTAAGACGGGCGAAGTAAACACTATCATGTATGAGACTTATCTGTCCAGAATGTAAAAATGAAGTCGATCTATCGGCATATCCCAATCTTGCTGTTGATCAAGTGATTGAATGTGATATCTGTGGAATCACACTCATGATCACTAGCCTTGGTGATGAGGTGTCAGCTGAGATTGTGGATGAGGGAAAATAAGGAAGATAAAAAGCGCTCTACGCGCTTTTTTGTTTACTCGAATAACATTTTTTTAAATTCTTCAAGTTGTCCTTTGTAATACAAGGTAAGAATATCAAGCGACAGATCTTTTGATTGGAAATTTGGATCGATGATAATTTCCATAAATTCATCAAAAGATACCAGCATTGGTGTGATTTTTTCTCCAGGATCGAGATTTTGTTCTGCAATTTTTTTGCATTCGCGTGCAATAAACGTTTGGATTGTCCAATCAATTCGAGTATATAAATTTTTTGTTGCCAATAGTTCCCATTGTTCTGACGCATACCCTATTTCTTCAAGCATTTCTCGTTTTGCTGCATTGAGTGGTTGTTCATCCTTATCTTGTTGACCACCCACGAGACCATATCGTTCAGGATAGGTGGGTTGCGTCTCTTTTACTATTATTATCTTATCTTCAATAATTGGAAGTATTTGTACACTACCTGGTCGTCTGAGCATTTCAAATGTTTTGACGCTTCCATCAAATTGTTTTTGATCCCAGTGGTAGGCATCGAAGATTATTCCTTCGAATACTTTTTTTGCGTCTTTGGGTATGGGCATATTATCTACTTAGTTTACTCACCAGCTCTTCGATCATACCACGAAACCCATGGCTACCGAGGAAGACGACAGAATCTCCAGGCTGAGCTTCTTCTATAATTGTCTGAATGAGTATGTGATCATCATCAATATATTGTGTATGTGAATGTGTTTTTGTAATGATTTGAGCCAAGCCTTCGCCATCAAATGGTTTGTCTGCGTCTTTGTCAGTTTTGATGATTGTGAGACGGGGGATGATGACTATATCTGCGTCGGTAAATGCATGTGCATATCCTTCAGTTGCGCTTGGCTGCCTATTTCCAGTGTTTGGTTCAAAAATTGCAATTACTTTGCCTGCGGTGATTTTTTTCACGGTTGCGAGAGCTGACGATGCTTTGGTGGGGGAATGAGCAATATCATCAATAACAGTAACGTCACCTTCGTAGCGTTTTTCCATACGACGTTTGAGTCCTTGGTGAGCAGTGATTGAAGCGATAATTGATTCAGGTTCAATTCCAATCGTGTGGGCGAGCGCAAAACAGCCACTAATATTTTCTGCCTGATATTCACTTACGAAGGGAGTTTTGATCTGAAATGTTTTTTTGTCATGAGTAATCGTGAAAGTCATTCCATTCTTATCGCTTACAATATTAGAATACATGTAGTCATTGTGTTCACTTAGTCCATAGGTCACCACTTTGCATTCACTGTATTCTCTGTATTGTTCCGCACGTTCTGAAAGTACGAGAAGTCCATCTTTCGGAAGAGAGCGTACGAGTGTCTCAAATGTATCAAAATATTTTTGTTCTGTTGGGTAAATATCTGCATGGTCCCATTCGACTGCGGTTAGGAGCAAGTGTGTTGGATTGTAGTGCGCAAATTTGGGGCTATTGTCCCAACGTGCGGTTTTGTATTCATCACCTTCGAGCACACTCCAGCCACTTTTTCCAATCTGTGCAGATGGAGTTTCATCTATACTTAGGCCACCAAACATATAGCTGGGGTCGTACTCTGCATCAGTAAGAATTTGAGCCATGAGCGCTGAAGAGCTGGTTTTTCCATAGGTCCCTGCACAGACAATTGAATTTTTCTTGAGGAAAAATTTTTCAATCAGTTCCGGATAAGAAACATAGGGAATGTTGTTTTCCTGTACACATATCCATTCTGGATTGGTAGAAGATGCGACGTTCCCAACAACTACGAGATCAGGATTTCCATTTGCGCACATTTTTTGTGGGTGCCAACCTGGATAATAAGGGACGCCATTATCTTTCAGATATGTTGAAATAGGAGGAAAAAATCCTTTGTCACTGCCAGTCACATCGTGTCCAGCTTTTTTGAGGGCGAGTGCGAGACCTCCCATGGCTACGCCGCAGATTCCGATAAAGTGGATTTTCATAAAGTCAAAAGTAAAAACGCAAAAGTAAAAAGATTAATTTCGAGCTATATCTGGAATATTTTTTCTTGGAATAATTCTAACCTGAACTTCTTTTTGTCCAAGAATATACGCTTTGACTAGTCTGTGTAATCCATCTAGAATAACGTATTTACCCTTGTTTTCCATAATATCTATTGGATAGCGCAAATCAACTTGCTCTACGCGCTTTTGGTGATCGAGTGTTCCTTCTTTTTTATTAATCACTTCCCAGGGAGTTAGATTATATGCATCAGTGCCATCTTTTTCCCAAAAAGGTATATCAAAATGCCATGTTAATTCTTCAATATCTATGGTTTGTGTGGGGATAACAAGTGCCCAGACTTTTTTTGAATCCCAATGGAAGTCAAAACCAACTTGCTTGATAATTTCTGGTAGTGTATCAGCATCATTGCGAGTATGGGTTAAAAGATTTTTTAACTCCTCAACATCTTCACTCCACTTCTCTCCATCAAACCATTCAGCTCCAGAAAATTGAAATTTATACGTGTCGGTAGGGCGCTGTGCTGAGCCGAGATACGCGTATTTCTTTTTAGCATCTTTTGACCAGACAATAGCTTTGGTCATCATTCCAATACCGATATTTGTAAATTGGCTCACGTTTGTGAGTTCGTAGAAGGGATAAGAATAGTGCAAGATATTTTCATTTGCATAGCAGATTGAGTAGCCGACTGCTTCTTCGTTATGAATATACTTAAGTAGTAAATTGAAATTACTTTCTTCAGTATCGGTCAGCAGTTCTTTTACTTTGTTTGCGCTAAAGGTTCCGTCGCCAAATTTGGTGGTATAAAAATCTTTGGCAAGTTTGCCGATAGACCAGTGATAGTTGGAATAGGAAAGGGGAATAGTTTCAAGCGTGATTTCATCAGTTTTTTTAAGCACTCGTCGATTTTCACTTGATAATTCAAATTTTGATAAATCTATTCGTACACTACGCGTCTGATCCATTTCACCTTTGCCTCTGCGTGTAAAAACAAAACCATCAGCATATTGGTTACTAATGTTCTCTGGTGAGAAATCGGTAATGGTTTGTTTTTTCCAGGCGAGGTATGTCCCCATAGATGTGATTATTTTTTGATTGCGGGCTGTGTTTTCTTTGTATTGAAACGTTTTTCCATCCATCGATAGATTCCAATGAACGCACCTGTACTTAGTATCGTAAAGAATCCTACGAGCATATCGAATCCTCCGAAGAATGTCGCTACTATTCCTCCGATCATAAAAATATAACTCCATGTTTTCATCTGCATTGCAGCAAAAAACATGTTTGCGGCAGGGTCCGAGAGATGCCAGTATCGATCGACGAGGAGAATATTGACTCCAAATATGAATACCCACATTGGTACTAGCAGAGTACCCAGTGTTTCTTCGGGGATTGATGAGCCAAATATCGCGAATGCGATAATTGCCCATACGAATGAAATACCGAATGCGATAGCGCCCACATAGAGCGCTTTTATTCTAAACCAGATTAGCATATGTTATACTTATATTAATTATCTTTAATCTTCTTTGTATGGAAGAAAAACCTGTAGCTCCTTCGAGCAAGACTCGTCTGGTTTTCAGTGTCGTCGTACTCGTCGTCGGTCTCATCATGCTTGGCACTATGGAAGAAAAGCAATGGGCATGGGTCGTGACAGTGGTTGGTGCGCTTTCCATAGTGTACAACATGGTCATGATAAAAAAAGGAAAATAGTGCTTTGTTTTGTTTTTTACGAAAAAATACGTACGTACTGTACGTATTTTTTTAATATAATGCAATCCAGAGGCCCAGCAATACCATTCCTGCATGCACGATCCAAAAACGCATGACGGTTTTTTCTTCACTCCAGCCACGGATTTCAAAGTGGTGGTGGATAGGTGCCATGGAGAAGATTCGGCGACCTAGCGTGTAGCGACCAAGAATTTGGATAATCACACTTAAAAGCTCTACAAAGAAGATAAAACCGAACAGGGGGAGCAGAAGCATGTGATTGATCACAATCATATTGATTGCGAGTAGTGCGCCTAAGCCGAGTGACCCTACGTCTCCCATCTGAAAGCGTGCAGGCTTGATGTTGAAATAGGTGTAGGCAATAAGCGCTCCTGCGACCATGGTATTGAGAATGGCAATTTCTTGGTAACCTTCGAGCCAGCTCAGTACTCCAAGTGTTGAGAAGGTGACTAGTAGAGAGCCGCCTGCAAGACCGTCCATACCATCAGCAACGTTTACGGCGTTTGCGGTAAATACGACAAAGAAAATAATAAGTGGAATGATCCACCAGCCAATATTTACAAATCCATCAAATGGAATATGAATTTCTCTCCATGTTTCACCGAGTTTGAAATATACCCACCATGCAGTGATTCCTCCAGCAAGAAATTGCAGTAATAATTTTTCGTGTACATGAATTCCACGACCTGGATGACGAGACAGCCAGACTGAAGTCCGTTTGAATAATGACCAGGGGAGCGTGAGCATATACCAGAGACGCATTTTCCAATCGTGGTGTACGCGAATGAGGCGAAATACTTGACTCAGCTTTCTACTTCGACGCTTCTGTCCATAGATATTCATCACATCATCAATTCCACCGAGAAGGGCTGATAAAAGCATTACCCCGATTGGTACCCAGGTATACTTTCTCTCCCAATTGAAGATCATGGTGAGTACCGCGACGGTAACAATTACCAATAAGCCTCCCATTACGGGAACTCCAGCCTTGCTTTTTCGTGCACCCATTGCAAGAGTAGCGTCGTATTCCGGACGTCTCGTGAGATTGTATTTATAGAGAATTTTGGTGAGCAGTGGAGCCCAGGCAAATGCGGTAATGCAGGCAATAATACCGTAGCCGATTGTGGATCGGAGTAGAATGAGAGAAGATTCGTCAATTACCATAACATTGATTTAGACTGATTGGAATACAAGATTACGCAGACTAGATCTGTTTAAATCAATTTAAATCTGCATAATCAATGTTAAAAAGAAATGGCTTAATTAAGCCATTCTAGTTTACTGTAAAATAGGGAAAAATTCAAGTCATTACTTATCCTGGATTTTTCTTCTCAGTTCATCGATATTTCGTAGGTCACTTCCCATGATACTTTCTCGAGAGACAACGCCTGTCTGGTCCAAGTTTTGTTGTAACATGTTTAGGACACATTTAACGAGACATTCTTGTAGTCCTTGCGCACTACCACGACCTATTTTTTCAGCGGGAATACCTCGTTTGTCTAATTCATTTTTTATTTGTTCGTTGATGTCGCTAGATTGTAGTAATTTTTGAGTTTGTGGTTTACTAAATTCTCTCACTACGCCTTTTACAAAAGAATTGATGTTGTCTATTGTAAAATTATTTTCAGGATTTTTGCCGATTTGTATACCAGGTATGCCTGCTTCTTGGAGGAGGGTAAGACGATCTCTCAGGGTGTCAAAATTGTCGGTATCAAATAATGTATGGACTTCTTCTATTGCTTTCTTCAGCTCCTCCGCATGTCTCGCCTCTCCTTCTAGTTTTTTGCGTCGAGCTTTTAATTCTTGAATTTTTTGGTCTATATCGTCAAGATCAGCATCTATTTCAAGTAGATCATTTTTTAAAGAATCTATTTTTTTAATATATTCAGGTTTTCGGTCGGGCCAGACTTCTGCTGCTCCTCCCCAGACTGGTCCTTTTTTTGACTCTGTCATATGTTTAAAATTTATATATGCGTCTTAGATGTATTGCCTCAGCCGACTTGAGATAGTCCCATGTTTCATTTTTTTCTCCAGTTTTTCCATCCTCGGTCCACTTTTGCTCGAGTAATGTTCCTTTTGGTTTACTAATTTCTATACTACCACGTCTAATACCTTTGGTAAATTTTCCTTGGCTTTTCCAGGTATATGAATGTGTGTATTCTACTGAAATCAAATTATCAGCTTCATCATGTTTTGTCGAGGTTATTACAAGTATATGATTGTAGTCATGCTGGAGTCCGCCACCGATTGCAATAATCAAGTCCCCGGGAGAAAAATCTTTGAGTGCGATTTCTTTTGAATTTTCATTGAAAATAGTGACACTGGTATTTTCTACTGTGCGGAATAGTGCAATGAATCTCCGTAATAAACTTTTTGATTTGAATGATAGGAGAGATTTCAGATTTTGGTTTTTTGTAGCGCGAAGTTCTGCGTCGAGGATGTAGTATACAAAAGCTGAACAATCAATTCCGATGTGATGGTCGGTAAGAAATTTTGTAATTGTACTTTCATCAAGAGCCTCTAAATCTACTTTATCCCTCAGACTGATGATCCGTGCTTCATCTGTGATTTCTTGCGCTGTGCCTTTGCCTACGAGTACTCGAAGTGCACCACGGAGATTGGTGGTTCGGTTATTGAAATACGGGCAATTGATAGTTTTATTTCCAATTTTGAGATGTTCGTATGAATCAATTACTGCGAGAGCTTGGGGGGAGAGGGTTGTTGTCGTCATATTTTTTTCGTCATCCCCGTGAAAACGGGGATCTTTGAGTTTTTTAGATTCCCGCTTTCGCGGGAATGACGTGAAATGTTAGTTATGAAATAATGTCTTTAATACGTGCACCAATATCAGTAAATTCATTATCAGTTTCAATAATACTCGTTTTTGATTGTATACGTAACAGATCACTATTGTGTTCAGTATTGTTATACGTAATCACTTTGAAGTTTTTTTCTGTGAGTTTTTTTGATGCTTCTTCAACTTGTGCAAGTGATGTTATTTTTTTTGTCACTCGTTGAATAATCTGTGCTCCATCAGAAATTTTTATCAGAGAATAATTTCCGAGTGGTTCATCCAAGAGTGCCTTCAGGTGCGCTTCGAGAATGGTGATGGTATCATCATCTTGTTTTGCGCTAAACTGAAGTTCGCTTTCGTACGAAGCGCTTGCAGGCTGGCGCGCATTGATTTCAATCAGATACCATCTACTTTCTTTGGTACTCCAGATTGCGTCAATGCCGAATAATCCGACCCAGCCGAGCTCGCGAAGCGTGTCCGCAACCTCTCGGACCAACATATCGTATGCGGTCCGTTCTGATTCATTGAGTATTCTATACGGTGCGCCCCAATCATTTCCAATAGTTGCAAATGCACTATCAGTGAATGGTTTTATTCCCGTAATCTGGTAGCTGATATTTCCAGTGAGAGTAACATCTTTTGCCACTACGATGTTACTTGTAAACACGGGTCCTTCTATTACGGGCGCAATTCGTGATTCACGTTTTGGAAATCGATTTTTTAGTTCGTTGAGTTTTTCTACGGTATCAATAATCATTGTTCCACTTCCCGTGTGCGAGTGATTGAACTGAAGCACCAAAGGTGTGCCAAGCCATTGAATTTCTTCAATTCTCTTTTTTTCATATCGTGGCATGAGTTCACGTATTTTTTCGAGCGTTGTCAATTGTGTGATTTTTTCCTCGAGTGAACTTGCTAATTGTGACGCAGGATTGAGGAGTTCATATCCTTTTTCTCTACACCATTTTTCAATCAACGACGTATTTTTGAAAACAACAATTTTTGGTGAATCAATACTTACCAAAATTTTTTCTGTTTCTTTGTGGACTAGAAGTTCATGAGTATCAAGTGTGTTCAGGCTATCTACAAGATATACACGATCAGGGTAGGTATTTTTTATTAACTTGGCAAAGGGGGAATGATTTGAGATAATGAAAATAGACGGAATGGTAAGGCATCCGAGTGCACGCTCAATGTCACGAGTGATATAGACGATTGTGTTCTTGCTAAATTTCTTCATAATTTAGACTCAAGCATACTCTTTTTTTCTTCTAATTGCAACGTATGGATGGACTTGCGACAAAATTGAAACAGTATGGAAAAGTAAAGATAAGTGAGTTGTTATCAAAACATACATCTTTTAAAATCGGTGGTCCTGCACGATTTTTTGTCTCACCGGAAACACTCGATGATCATGTTGAGCTTATGCGGTATCTCGATGGTATTGGCGTCCCGTATATGATTCTTGGTGGTGGGAGCAATATGCTTGCAGGTGATTCTGGGTTTGATGGCGTGGTAATTCATCCAGAGTATAAGAAAATTACCCGAGACGGAAAACATCTTATTGCGGACGCAGGAGCTCTCACGGTGACCGTTTCGCGAGAGTCTATGAGAGAGCAACTTACTGGATTTGAATGGGGGGTCGGGGTGCCAGGCACTATTGGCGGAGCAGTGCGCGGAAATGCAGGAGCTATGGGATTTGAGATGAAAGATTCTGTATCGCGCGTGAAAGCGTATCGTGACGGAGAAATTGTGCTACTCACCAATGAACAATGCGAATTTGGATATCGTTCGAGTGTTTTTAAACGTGCTGGTGGGGTTGTGCTCCAAGTCACTCTTGAACTTGAAGCCACAGAGAATAAGGAATTAATCAAACATGCGCTTGAGTATCTTAATTATCGCAATTCTACTCAGCCTCAAGGACATGCGTCGACTGGTTGTATTTTTCAGAATCCTGACGTTGGTAAATATCGTCCACAATTAGTTGAACATTTTGATAAATATAGTGAGCATGTACAAAAATTTTTAAGCTTGGGTAAGATATCCGCAGGGTGGCTAATTGAACAAGCGGGACTCAAGGGTGAGCAGGTGGGACAAGCATTGGTTTCTGAACAGCATGGTAATTTTATTGTGAATTTGGGCGGAGCAACGGCTCTCGATGTGCAGACACTTATTGATAGGATCAAGGAAACAGTCTATACTAAATTTGGGATCATGTTGGAGGAGGAAATCTATACGTTTTAGTCATTATTCTTAACCCGAATCGTATGAATATCTCAATTCATGCAAATAATATCGAGCTTACAGACGCTATCCGAGAATATACTGAGAAGAAGATACAGGGTTTGGTAAAATATTTTGATCGAATTACCAATGCTGCGGTGGATATTGGTCTTACATCAAATCATCATCAAAAAGGAAAAATTTATTATGCAGAGGTTAATGTACATCTTCCTCAGGGACAGATGGTTCGAGTGAGAAAAGAAGCGGAAGATTTGTATAAAGCAATTGATAAAGTCAGAGATCATCTGAAGCTTGAGCTTGATGAAATTAAGGATAGGATGCGTGCCAAAGATCGTGAAGTATTACGAGATGCAAAGGGGTATCAGGAATAATTACATCTGAGTGCCAGAGCTCATTTTCTGTGGGGCAAATAGAAAAAAGTGGTGGGAAATCAAATACATTGGCCGAGTTTTCACAGTTTTTGGCTTCAATTCAGGATAAAATTCAGGCTGAAAATTATGATTTTCTAGGGTAGACATGCGGATTATTTTATGATATAATCAGCTAGCTTATTTACTGAAGCTAGCTTTTTATATTGTATGTCATTTTTACACAAATTGTTTCCAGATCAGAATAAGAAGGTGATCAAAAGTCTGCAACCATTGGTTGATCGTATCAATCAGCTTGAAGTTGAATTCGAAAAAATATCAAACGATGGAATAAAGGATAAAACTACTGAGTTCAAATCCAGGCTTGAAAAAGGTGAGACACTTGATGATCTATTACCTGAAGCATTTGCGACGGTGCGTGAAGCAGCAAAGCGTACACTCGGTATGCGACACTATGATGTGCAGCTCATCGGAGGTATCACGCTTCATCGTGGACGAATTGCTGAAATGCGCACGGGTGAAGGAAAAACACTCACGGCTACACTTGCAGTCTATCTTAACGCGCTTTCAGGCAAAGGCGTGCATTTGGTTACCGTGAATGATTATTTGGCAAAACGCGATGCGGTGTGGATGGGGCAGATTTATGATTTTTTGGGAATGTCTATTGGAATTGTGCAGAATCAGCGGGTAAGTTTTGTCTATGACGCAAGCGCAAAAGCTACTGAAGAGGGAAGTGAAGCGGACAAAGAGCGAGATGAGGAAGGTAGTTTTAAAGTTGAAAATGAATATTTGAGACCAGCCTCTCGTCAAGAGGCGTATCGCTGTGATATTACGTACGGAACTAATAATGAATTTGGGTTTGATTATCTTCGCGACAACATGGTGCAGCGAATCGAAGATATGGTAATGCGTCCAGGGAGTGAAATGAGTTATGCAATTGTTGATGAAATCGATTCTATCTTGATTGACGAAGCGCGAACTCCATTGATTATTTCTGCTCCTGCTGAAGAAGCAACTGATCAGTACTATCGATTTGCTGATTTGGTAAAAATGCTTACGTTGAATGAAGATTATAATCTAGATGAAAAATTACGAAGTGCAACTCTGACCGGAGAGGGTATTGCAAAATTTGAAAAATGGTTGAATGTCGATAATATCTATGTCGAAGGTGGTATCCGAACAGTGCATCATATTGAGCAGGCTCTCAAAGCAGAATTTTTATTCAAGAGGGATAAAGATTATATCGTTGATGGGAAAGAAATTATTATTATTGATGAATTCACGGGACGCAAGATGCCGGGTCGACGATATTCTGAAGGATTGCATCAGGCGATCGAAGCAAAAGAGCGGGTACCGATTCAGAAAGAGAGTAGAACGCTTGCAACAATTACGTTCCAGAATTTATTCAGAATGTATGACAAGCTGGGCGGAATGACAGGTACCGCAAAGACCGAAGAAGAGGAATTTTTCAAGATTTATGGACTGGAAGTGACAACGATTCCGACCAATAAACCTGATAATCGCAAAGATCATCCTGATCGGATTTACAAAAATAATAAAGGAAAATACAAAGCCATTGTAGAAAAGGTGCAGGAAGCTCGGGCAAAGGGGCAGCCCGTACTTATTGGTACGATTTCGGTTGAAAAGAATGAAGAATTGAGTGCCTACCTCTTTGGTCAGGGAATTGAACATGAAATTTTGAATGCAAAGAATCATGAACGTGAAGGAGAAATTATCGCGCAGGCCGGTCGTCCAGGTGCCATCACTCTCGCTACCAACATGGCAGGACGTGGTGTCGATATCAAACTTGGCGGCGTCCCTGCAGTCGAGGAGGATGTGAAGAAAGTGGTAGAGGCTGGAGGATTGTTTGTCCTCGGAACTGAACGACATGAGTCACGACGCATCGATAATCAGCTTCGCGGACGAAGTGCTCGTCAGGGAGATCCGGGTGAGACTCAGTTTTTTGTGTCTGCAGAAGATGATCTCATGCGCGTCTTTGCGGGTGATCGATTGAAGAGTGTGATGACACGGTTCAATATACCGGACGACATGCCAATTGAGCAGAAGATGATTACTCGAATTCTTGAAAGCGCACAGAAAAAAGTAGAATCACATCATTTTGATACTCGAAAACATTTGCTTTCATATGATGACGTATTGAACAAGCAGCGTGATGTCATCTACAAGAAACGTCGAGAGATTCTTGATTCTGCTAAGCGAGAAATTGATGCTGCAGCGGGGGATAAGGATACACTTCCTCCAGAACTCGCACCTCGACCACTTCGGGATATTATTCTCGAAATGGTAGATCAGGAAATTGAGACTGTGGTATCGATGCATACTAGTGCTGAAGATGAGACAGAGTGGAATACCAAAGAGATTGTCGAGAGTATGTCTGCGATGATGCCTCTTGAAAATACTGATAAATCAAAAATCGAATCAGTTATCGCTTCTGCAACAAAGGAAAATAAGAATCCGATTGAGGTTAGAAATGAGGTTGTAGAAAATCTAGTTGCCAATGCTCGTCGTGCGTATGATGCTTTTGTAGCTTCGCTTGAGAAAATCCAACCAGATGCAAAACTTCGTACTCAGATGGTCTCTGAAGTGGAGCGCGGGGTGTTGCTTCGCACTATTGATATGATGTGGGTTGATTATCTGATCACTATCGATCATCTTCGCGCGGGGATTGGATTGCAGGGCTATGGACAGAGAGATCCATTGGTTCAGTACAAACAGGAGAGTTTCCATCTTTTCAATCGACTGCTTTCGGGAATTCAGCGGGAAGTCGCAAATACGATATTCAAAGTTCATGCAGGAATTCAGCTTTCTCCATCGGTTATGGCGACTGATGTCATGACACTGGGTGGCGCGCAGAAAACTGCAAAATCAGAAGTGTCTGGATCTGGAGTAGGGAAACCGGGGGATGGGAAAGTAGGGCGGAATGATCCCTGTCCGTGTGGTTCTGGCAAAAAGTATAAGAAGTGTCATGGGGCGTGATATGGCAATAATTAAGAAGAAAATAGTACCTCAGTATTTCGAAGCGGTAGTTTCTGGGAAAAAGAAGGCAGAATTACGTTTGAATGATTTCAATATTGAAGAAGGGGATACTCTTGTGTTGGAAGAGTGGAATCCTGAGACAAAAGAATATACAGGTCGGAAAATAGAGAAAAAAGTGACCCATGTTGCCAAATTTAAAATGGATAACTTTTTTTGGTCGAAAGCTGAAATTGACGAGAAGGGTATTCAGATTATTTCTCTTGAATAATATAGACAGGGCGTATGTTTAAAAAAATACTTCTTTTATTTCTGGTTTTAGTTTTTTTGGGATTCGGATGTAATTCTAATCAGGGAATTACTCAATCTGCGACTACTCCAGGATGGAAAACCTATACGAATACTTCCTATGGCATATCAATAGATATCCCGAAATCGTGGAAAATAGCTGAGTATACAGGGTCAGGAGATGATATTGTTTCGATAGCATTTGATCCGAAACAGGTTGGCAGTCAGGCTGACTATAATACGCTTGATCAGGCAATGGGGCTTGTTACGATTAGTTTGTCTACAAAAGTTCGGCCTAGTGAACAGTTTATGGTGAATAAGGTGAAAATGGGTAAAGATAAAATTCCTGCAGATTTATTGATTCAACTCTGCAAAGAACCTGAGTGTCCAAATCCGTGGTGGGTTGACCGTGCGCGAGTCGATTATTATGTGGATCTTCCCGAAGATAAGAAAACTGAGAATTTTGATTCTTTACGAATTTCTTTCCAGTATCCTGAAGGCACTGAAGCTGAAGATACTTTTAGATTGACGCTTGAAAATATTGTCGCTTCGTTTGAATTCATTAATACGAAATAGTATGAAAGCGACCAATATGTAACGTAGTTTAAAAAAATCCTCTTAGTAAGAGGATTTTTTATGTATTACACTTCATGAATTTTTTCAAGCAACTTCTGATGCAGATTCTCGTGAGTAAAATTGCCTGGAATATATAGTGGGGTTACTTTTGGAAGAGTGAGTTTTTCGAGTAGTTGATTTTTGAGATTTTCTGGAGCAGCCACTACAACATTGTGATATTCAGCGGCACCATATAACTCTCTCGTAATGCGTACAACTGTATCCAGATGTTTTCTGGTTTCTTCGTCCCACATTTCGTTTGTTTTCAGATTTCCACCAGTGGTAGGACCTTTGTTTGATCGTCCTTCTTTGTCACTAAATTGTGCTTTTTCTTCGACTGCAGTTTCCAATTGTATCATACGGTTCTCACTTTCTACACGGTACCATTGAGACTCATGAGAATTGGTTATCAGGAGCAGGAATGGGTGCACGATTTGTGGATGCATAGACGTTATTTAAGGATAAAATTCTCTATGTACTGTACTACTTTCATGAATATCCGGCAAATTTGCATATACGTATGTAAAAAGGTACGATAGTACTATATAGTGACCTATAGATTTTTTCTGTATGTTTAAAAACTTTATTTTTATATTATTGATTGGGGGTACTGCTCTTGTTTCCAGTTTTTTTGTCGCTGATTATTTTTTTTCCAAAGAGCGACCGAAGATCCCTCAGATTTCTTCTGGTACACCAAGCAATGTGGTCACTACTTCTTCTATTGTGACAAGTACTGAATCAGAACCCAATCCTCAGGAACCTGCAATCACTACGAGCACGGTCAACACAGCAGATGAATTGCCACAGAAAGTGCTTCTCACGGTTCCGTTTACACCACAGGCCCCATTTGGTGGCTGGTCAGATCCACGACAGCAGGATGGATGTGAGGAAGCATCAGTGGTTATGGCGTGGCGCTGGGCGAATGGCGAAGATCTTACCAGACAAGAAGCGCTTGAAGAGATTACCAATATGTCCAATTGGGAGGAGACTCAGTATGGGAGTTATCGTGACACCTCTGCCGCAGACACACTCAAACGCCTGCTTCAAGAATTTTATGGATACAAAGGTGGACGAGTCGAGTATGATATTACACTTCAAGATGTGAAGCGCGAACTTGCAGCAGGGAATGTCCTTATTATTCCATTTGATGGACAAATTCTTGAAAATCCAAATTTTTTGAATGGGGGACCGGAGCGCCATATGCTCGTCGCAATTGGATATGATGATACTAAGAAACATATTATCACGAATGACCCTGGTACAAGACTTGGACAAGGATTTACGTATTCATATCGTAATTTTGAAGACTCGTTTCGTGATTATGAGACTGGGGACCATGAGCCGATAGTGGGGAGGCGGAGCGCGATGATTGTGGTTGAGAAAGTTCGTAGTCAATAGCGAGAAAGTCAATCCCGACTTAGTCGGGATGAACTAATAATTACTCACTTGACTCTATAGCCTGGATATCGTACAATACTGCTCATTCTAAATTGATAGTGATTGTTACCTTATGAGCTATAGAAATAAAGACATTCGATCGAAAATTAAGTGGGGGATTGCAGGTATATTAGTGTTATTAGTTGTATCAAGCGGTTTTGTGTATCCACAACCACTCAATGCAGTAATTTCACGGCTTAATTCTGTTGCTAAATTAGGGCTTCCTCAGATTCCTGAAACCCCATTCCAGCTCGGATTGGATTTGCAGGGTGGAGCTCATTTGGTATATGAAGCAGATATGAGTGCGATTCCTGAGACTAACCGTGCAGATGCTCTTGAGGGTGTGCGTGATGTGATTGAGCGTCGTGTGGGAGGAATCGGAGTTTCTGAACCACAAGTACAGACAGGTAAAGTCGGCGATTCATATCGATTGAGTGTTGATTTGCCAGGAATTGGAAATGTTGAAGATGCAATTAAACTTATTGGTCAGACACCTATTTTGGAATTTAAAGAAGAAAATAAAGAAGCTCCTCGTGATCTCACTAAGGATGAAGAGGAGTTCATGAAGACATATAATGCTGAGGCAAAGAAAAAAGCTGAAGATATTTTGAAACGTCTCAAGAAAAAGGAAGTGTTCGAAGATCTTGCAAAAGAACTTTCAGAAGATGAGCAGAGTAAAAATAATGGAGGATATCTGTCATATGTGAATTTGAAAAACATGTATGCGGAGATTTATGACTGGGCAGCAAGTTCGACTGAAGGGTCGATATCATCACGTGTTATAGAAGCTCCAGATGGATATAATATTTTGAAACGCGGTAAAGAGCGTGATGGTGGAAAAGAAGCGCTTGCAAGTCATATTTTGATTTGTTATTTGGGTGCAGTGAATTGTGACGCTCCGATGTTTAACAAAGATGAAGCGCGCGCAAAAGCACAGGAAATTTATGACAAAGCTACTGGTGATAATTTTGCGACACTTGCTGAAGAGAATTCAACTGATCCTACCGTGTCCCTCAATCAGGGTGATTTGGGTTGGGTTCCTACTGGTATTATGGTCCCCGAATTTGAGAACGCTTTGTTCGGATCTGAGAAAGGTCAGATTATTGGCCCAGTCGAAACTCAGTTTGGTTTTCATATTATTTACAAGAAAGATGAACGGGTTTCAAAAGAATATGAAGTATCTCGCATCTTGATTAAAACTCATACCAAAGAAGATCTCGTCCCTCCGGTAGATCAGTGGAAAGAGACGGGATTGTCAGGAAAACAATTGGCTCGTGCAGAGGTAGTCACTGATCAGCAGACTGGTGCGGTACAAGTTGCTCTTAATTTCAACGAAGAGGGTACCAAATTGTTTGCTGAAATCACTGAGCGCAATCTTAATAAGACTGTTGCTATATTTCTCGATGGCGAAGTAATCAGCGCTCCGACAGTACAGGCAGTCATCCGTGATGGAAAAGCTGTTATTACTGGTGCTGGAAATATACAGGAGGCGCGTCTTTTGACACAGCGCTTGAATGCGGGAGCGCTTCCAGTTCCTGTTGAGCTTGCAAGCCAGCAGAAAGTGGGTGCGACATTGGGTGCAGAATCAGTTGCAATGAGTGTAAAAGCAGGAGTCGTGGGTGTGATTATCATTATGTTATTCATGATTCTCTATTATCGCCTGCCAGGATTTCTTTCAGTTATCTCATTATCACTCTATATTGTTGTGACTCTCTCTATTTTCAAACTGATCGGTGTCACGCTTACTCTTGCGGGTATCGCAGGATTTATTCTGTCGATTGGAATGGCGGTTGATACCAATATTCTCATTTTTGAACGTTTGAAAGAGGAGTTGCAAAGAGGAAAAAGTCTCAAAGTTGCGGTTGAAGAAGGATTCAAACGAGCATGGACTTCGATTCGAGATGGTAATGTCTCAACGCTTATTACTTGCGTACTTTTGATTTGGCTCGGCACAAGCTTTGTAAAAGGCTTTGCAGTAGCGCTTATCATTGGTGTATTGGTAAGTCTGTTTAGTGCGATTACTGCAACTCGTGTAATGCTCCGATTTGTGGTGCCTTGGTTTACCAAACGCGATGGTGGAAAGTTATTCCTCGGCAGTGGCCATTCTACTGAACAAAAATAATACCTATGAATATTTCCTTTGTTTCAAAACGAAATTATTTCTTCTTGATCTCGATTGTATTTGTTGCGGTGAGTATCGTAAGTCTCATTATGTATGGTCTCAAACCAGGGATTGATTTTACGGGTGGCACCTTGGTTGAGTTGAAATTTACTCATGAGAGGCCAACTCTTTCAGAGATACAAGAAATTGTTCCTGAGTCGACCTATGGATCAAGTATTATCCAGTCTGTTGGAGACATGGGATATCTGTTGCGTCTACGCTTTATCTCGGAAGAAGAACATCAGCAGATTCTTGCGAGTGCTCGGGAAAAATTTGAAGTAGCGGGAACAAGTGAAACTCCTGAGAATCGAGTTCTTGAGGAAAGTATTGAGACTATCGGTCCTGCAATCAGTGAATCTCTGAGAGAGCGATCGGTCCAGGCGGTGATTGCGGTTTTACTTACGATTGGTGCCTATATCGCGTATACCTTCAGAAAAGTTTCACGTCCAGTCGCTTCGTGGAAATACGGACTTGCTGCTATTATCGCACTTTTCCATAATATACTTATTACGATTGGTGTTTTTTCTCTTTTGGGACATTTTCATGGCGTAGAAGTCGGTATTTCGTTTGTACTCGCACTTCTCACGATTCTTGGTTTTTCGGTACACGATACTATTGTGGTGTTTGACCGTATTCGAGAAAACCTGAATCGATATGGGGCAAATGAGTTTGAGTCATTGGTCGATCGAGCGCTTAATGAGACTTTTGTCCGTTCGATTAATACTTCGATTACGGTATTGATTGTATTATTCTCACTTTTTGTATTCGGAGGAGAATCAATCAGATACTTCGTACTTGCGCTGATTGTGGGCATCTTCTTTGGAACATATTCTTCGATTTTTATTGCGTCACCACTTTTGGTGGTTTCACATCGGTTGTCACGGAAGAGAGCGTAACTCAAAACGTAAAGTTTAAAGCTTAAAACTATAACTCAAATCTCAAAGGTTTGAGTTTTTAGTTTCAGTTTTGCGTTTTGACATTTGAGTTTTGAATTTTCTATGCTATACTTTTCCTATAACTATTCTTCATATGACCGATACTTCCACTCGTCACATCATAGCATTCCTCGGAACCCTTGCATTTCTGATTGTCTTTTTGGCCGGATATGTGGCTGGAACGCTTGGCTGGTGGCTTGCTGCGGTTATCGTGCTCTCTCTCTATCCGATCATCTATAAATTGGTCAATGCTTCTTCTGGACATCACTAGTCCGAATATTGTATGGATTTTGGCTTGTTTACCTTTAATTTTTCAGACATTTTTTCGTTTCTTGATCAACCGACATCGAGTATTTTTATTCAGTTATTTGCCATTATCCTCTGGGTTCCCTTGGTAAATTTTTTGTTGATGGAAATTCTAAACACATTCCACCATTATCGCGTCCATCAATCTACCCACCACTGGAAACATGTAGTTCTTGCAATCGATATTCCACAGCTCAATGTACAGACGCCAAAGGCGGTAGAGCAGCTTTTTTCTCATCTTGCTGCAGTATTCAGTAAGCCTGATCTCAGAGAGAAATTTATTGAGGGATATCAACAGAAGTGGTTTAGTTTTGAAATTATTAGTATTGAGGGGTACATACAATTCCTCGTATGGACCGAAGAGCAATATCGAGATTTGATGGAAACAGCTATCTATGCCCAGTATCCAGAAGCTGAAATTACTGAGGTAGAGGATTACGTATCGTTTGCCCCTGATACCTATCCTAATCAGGAATATGATATTTGGGCGGGTGAATTCGCGCTTGCAGAAGATGCGGCTTTTCCTATTCGTACGTATGAAGAGTTTGAACACTCTATTTCAAAGGATACGGTATTGAAGGACCCTATGGGTACGATGCTCGAAAGCTTTTCACGTATTGGACATGGAGAGCAGATGTGGTTTCAGATTTTAGTCGAACCAATTGACAATGAGTGGAAAGAAAGCGTCATTGCAAAAATTAAAGAGTTTATTGGAGAAGAAGATGCACACGGACATGGACATGGATCACCATTGAGTTTTCTTACTGATAATTTTTTGGTAACTGAGGCAAAAGGTCTTTTACAAGAAGCGGGTAGGCAAGTGGCAGGAATGGGTGGGGGCGGGCATGAAGAACACGCAGAAGAGAAGGTAGATAAAAATCAGCTCAAGTATATGACTCCAGGGCAAGTGAAGCTGGTCGAAGCAATGGAGAAAAAGATTCAGAAAATTGGATTCAAGACCAATATTCGTGCAGTCTATATTGCGCGTAAAGAAATTTTTAATACCGCACGCGGAGTTACTGCACTCAAGGGGTCACTTAGTCAGTTCAATATTCCGAGCGCAAATTCTATTGTGACTGAAAAAACAACAGGCGCGAGAAAGCCACAGGTGTCTAATAAGAAAAAAGCTACATATATTGCGGCGTATAAAAAACGCAAGATGGGTCTTGAAGTAAAACCATTTGTTCTGAATATCGAAGAGCTGGCGACACTCTGGCATTTCCCAATGTCACATGTGAAGACGCCTTTGCTTCAGAAGGCATCAAGCAAGGCTGCAGAACCGCCTTCTGGATTGCCGGTGGAATTTGTACCCGCTCCTGTTGCCGAAGCTCCTACGACCCATGCAAATGGCCAAAAAAAGCGTATTGTGACTGATTCGGGTGAGGAGATTGTGACAGATGAGGAAGAGTACGGTTAATTTTAGTGAAAATAATTTTTTGGTAGTATGGTAAATTTAGATGAACAGAATTCATCGGGTACACCGAGTGTTCCGTTGGTTAATACAAAACGTACTCAAATATTTGTGTTAGTTGGTGTGATTTTTATCTTATCTATTTTTTTGAATTTGTTTTTTCTTTTTAAAGTTGATGAAAGACTAGGTCCGAAGAAAAATTTTGTACAAAAAGAAATACCCCAGAAAGAGAGGACTTTCATTGAAGAAAAAATAATTGTTAACACAACAACGATACAAAGTGGTGATTTATTACAACAGACACACACTATTGATAAACAAGTGAGTAATGGTGGAATTTTGTGGTTAGGTATGAAGACTGTGCAAAGCAGAGACCAGTCCACATCCCATAGTGCATCTAATTATGAACTATGGCGTATTGATGGCAGTAACAGCTCTCTCATTGAAAATTTTACTATATCTTGGTGTGATGATGTTACATGGGATCTTAATAGTGGAGGTGGAATTGATTTGTTGTACAGTAGGTCACCTTGCGAGGCTATTCAGGTTCAGACTCATATTGTCTATGATAGCGAAGCTGTCGAGCAATTTAGAATTGAGTACAACACGGGTGGTGGAGGACAATTTGAATTTAAACAATTTTTTAAACCTCATTATACCGTTAGTCTAGTTACTGAAGGAGTTTGTGAAGGTGTGGTTCCTCAGTCTCCGGCTGAACCTGTAGTACCAAGCGTTATGCTAAAGGGAATAAAACTTACTACGTTCAAGGGAGATGATGAGGTGGAAAATATATTTACTTTGCCGAAGTTAGAAAAAGTCTCCTGTGGTGTAGGCTATGGTGACTCGATCACTGATCCACTAATTAAGGAACCTATCTTTGATGAAGAAAAGATTGAATTTGTTTTACCGAATAAACAAACAGCAATAATTTCTTTGAAATCATCTGACTACGCACAAGTGCGGTTTAAATAGGTAGAATTGTTAAAAAAACCGTTTACCTCAGGTAAACGGTTTTTTGGTGTTAGTATTGACAAACTTATGTCTTTTTGGTAGATTCATCTATCAACTATTGTCTACTGCGCTGGCTGTATAGTATGTACATCTGGCGCAGCCGGCAATCCCGCCATCAGAGGCTGCCAAGGAGAATCGAAATGATTCACGTGTTCCGTCAGATGAGTGAATGGCATCACCGGTATCCTGAAAAGTGCGAAAAGACGATCCCTACTGATACAACGGTGGGTTCGGCTGAGTTCGCTCGTCTGCCTGACCTGGGACGTTGTCCCTCCTGTGTCGGGTATCTCTACGCCAAGGGGCGAGGACATCACGAGAGCATCTTCCATGCACTCTGTCCGGTCGGAAGGCATCTGACTACCGTCTGCGGGAAGTCTGTCGGGATCAATGAGATTCCTCTCAAGGAGTTCCACATGCTCCCGCCTGAGCGTAAGTGTGAGAAGTGCGCTGAGCTCGTTCGTTCTTTCAAGTAATCGCAGTGGTCTGTCGGATGTGCTAGTTCTGCCTCAATCGTGATCATTGCGTGGTCGCTCCCGAATGTTGTAAATATCTATAGATTGTAGAAAAAAAGAAAAATATTTAAAACATAACATAAGCGGCCGACGGGGGAAATGAGAAATTGATTGAATATTACAAAACCCCGAAGCCAAATATTATTTTGTTCACTACGAAGTAATTGAGGATTAAAAAACACCCGCATTAAGGTGTTTTTTAATTTTAGCTGATTATTTTTAGTTTTAAGCTTTAAGTTTCAGTTTTGAATTTTGCGTTTTTAGTTTTGAACTATAAAATCGTACTGCTTCAATTCCTCCGACCAATACTCCCGTATAGAAGAAATCACTCAATAAACTATTTCGGAAGAAGGGGAGAGCGAGGTAGTAGCTTTCCATAAGTCCGGCAATAGTTCGTGGGTAGAGCGCGCCAAATGCCCAGACCATGGTATTAGTGACGAAGTAGAATAGGATCGAGCTTGCCAGGGTAATTCCAATTATTGTCCCAACATTTTTGTGCTTTTTTGCCCAGGTACCAAAATAGGTTGTGGCAAGCAAACATCCGTATACTGATACCATGACTAGTGGATGGTAGAAGCCAATGAATAGATCGCTTACGAGCATTGCAGTCATTGGCACGATATATGCCAGTTTGCGGGGTAGATATAGCCCTCCTACGAGTGCTAGGGCGGTAATTGGTACAAAGTTTGGGCTATGCGGCATAAGGCGTGCTAGGACCCCGTATGCTGCCAAAGCGATGACTAGGATAAGGTATTTTTTCATAGTGAGTAGATTATATCATCAATGCTTATTTTTTTGAAGACTTCCTGCTTATACCCATATATCCGGTGAGCAGGATGAATATGGTAAGTGATATGATGAATATATATGTATTTGTATTACTTTTGGGTTTGGGTGTTTCTATTACCTCGCCTTGATCTTGTAGTTCTATCACTTCTTCGGTAAGCGGCTGAGTATTTTTCTCTTCTACTATTTCTGTATTTTCAATTCTCTCTCCGAGTACTACAGGTTCCCGATATGTGACAACTTGTATTGTATTCGCTTCCTCGGGTACTATCACATTTTCTTCTTCTATTACTACCGCGACTTCAGGAGTGGAAGTAGTGATTGGGTTTTCTGTCTGAGTTGTTGTGACAAAAATGGTAGAAGTAGTAACTGGTGCGGTTGATGTGACTGTTGGAGTTGGAGTGGTGGTTGTCGTAGTACCAATTGCCCCGGTATTAGTTGGGTTCTGTACTGTGCTTGGTTTGTTGAAACCGGAAAGAATCGACCCCCATTTTTTTTCGAGTACACCAGGAATTGCGTATGACGTAGCCCAAATTCGATTGGTAAGTATATCACCAGACAAAAGTCCGCCATCAGTGTCCTGGTTTTTAGTAATATAGGTTATTCCAGAATTGTCTCCCATTTTCCATGTTTCTGCAGTTTCACCAAGTGCCTGAATTGCCTGAAGTGTCCAACCGGTTGCGTATACATTTCCAAAACTTCCATCAGTTCCTTGAATTGATTTGAGATATGCTTTTGCTTTTGTAAGTGCTTCTTCTACACCAGAAATACCTGAGGTCATAGAAAGTGCCTGGATTCCGGCTGCAGTAAGGTCGACTGAGCCAAATGATCCGACCTGATTTTGACTTGCAATAATATGTTTTGTCGTGCTTACGATTAGTTGATCCTGCGCTGTATAACCGGCTTTGAGTAGAGGAACGAGAGCAAAGATGTCATCGTTCACCAGTCCGGCATCCCCAAATTGGTTACCGTCATATCCGTCGAGAATGGCTTGAATGTAGTTGGTTTTGGTTCCGGTGTAGGGATTGATTCCAAGAGACATTAGACCCATTGCGCGACGTGCATAGTTGGTCGTGTGGTTGGGGCCATCAAGCGGATTTGGATCTGTAAGTAGATATGTTGAAAGTTTCGATTTACCCATTTGTTCACCAGTCCAGGCGCCGTATGCAATTGCAGCCCAGTCGCTCACGAATGCGCTTGATCCGAATGATCCATCGGCGTTCTGTTTTGCGTCAAGAAACGCAATCATCTGTTCTACTGGATTCTTGGTGGTGCAACATGAACCACCACCTCCGCTCCCTCCGCCTGGGCTGGTCGGCGGGGGAGTTACTGGAATTTCTCTAGCCGTAATGGTGCGTTCTGTGGTTACATATCCTGATTTTGACACTAGAATAGTGTAGGGCTCTACGGTGGTTATTGAGAGTGTTGTTGTGTTTGAACTTGGTATTTCTTCTATACCGTTTATACTGATAGTTGAATTAGTACTCGGAAGCCATACGGGATTCCACGATGTATCAAGACCAAATTCGTAGATCGAAACGATTACTGAATCTCCTACGTGCGGAGAGGTTGTAGAAAGCTCGATTTTGAGAGGAATCGTATTGTATTGAATTAGTATCTCATCCCCTTCGATTAGGGTGTATGCATTTAGAGCAATTGATCCATATTCCAGATTGATAAAATACCCCCAGAAATTGTTTGCACTAAAATCATTGTGTACACCATTGATCGAATCAAGGAATGCATCAGTGCCAAAGAAATTCCAGGTTGAGGTTAATCCCGGTGCCTGATCCACCAGACATTTTGCATTGAGTGTGTATTCTGTTGATGCTTCATATGGTTTACAGGCAGTGACGGTAAGAGTCTCGTTAAAGAGAATGTTTCCATTTGCTACTACATACAGCCGCGCAGAAACAGTTGGGAGTGTTGTTGTAGGTGTTGCTATTATTTCTTCTGTCACCTGTGCATCAGTCGAGGTCGTGGTAGTTTCTTGTAGGTCTTCTGTTTGAATTTCTTCTATTTCGAGTAGAGGAGCTTCTTCTATTTCTTCGGGTGCGGGTATGTTTTCTGGAATTTCTATACTCTCTGGTGCTGTTGTTTCGGGAATTGCGTCTTCTGCATGTACTGATACAGTTATTGAGAAAGACAGTGCAAGGATAATGAATAGGCTAGAGTATTTCTTTTTCATAGTTCCACATGATTATGTCGTTTGGGTTAAGTATGAGTGTTGATATTCCTTTGTTTGATTTTTTGCCATTGATGTAGAGTATCCAGTACATTTTTTCTCTAGTATTTTCTGCTATTCCATTGATTGATTTCACAAATGTGCCGAGATCTCCACCATATTCAATGCTTTCGTACCAGAATGATTCAGGGTATCGTGAATGCGCATCTTTCATCGCACTTTCTGCTGACAGGTTTTCTTGATAGGGAATATGTAAGTTTTTTCCGTTTATTTGCAGTGTTATTTTTGTTTTGAATATTTCTTCTTGGTTTATTTCAGTAGTTGTTGGAGTGTCTGGTTCTGTACCGGTGCCAGTAGTTACTGTTTGTGTGGTAAGTGGTAGTTGGTAAGTGGTAGCTGGCTCAGTTTTATTTTGTTCATCATCAATTTTTACTTCTCTAATTATTTCTTCTTCCTTCTCTGGAATTTTGAAATTTTGATTTTGAACTTCGCTGTTCCATAAGTATCCACTCACGAGTGTTGCGGTACCAAAGATGGTAATGAGAAAATATAGTAGTTTTTCACGCATAGATACTTGTAGACAAAAAAATTCCCCTGAGCTGAGGAATGTCTATGTTGGTACATGGCGGTATCAAAAAATACCTATGTACTGGTTCCTGCTCGGGATAACACACATTCTACAAGATCGGACTTTTACCGTTGCGGCACAGTCAGGGAATTACACCCTGGTTCCAGTAGAATAGGTTTTTGTTGTAAATAACAGGTAAATTGTATCAGGTATGTGCCTGATGTCAAACAGTCATAACTGTTGTTAAAAAAGGGATTTTTTGATATCCTGTGGATAACTTCACTAATCTTGACAAAAAGTCTGGAAATGGGGTATTATCCTATGTCTTTTGGTGTGCGTTTATCTGGAATCTTTCTATATAGACGCGCGTCAAACGAATTGGCGCGGATATTCGGGAGGGGGTATATGTCCCTGTGGCAATTGTGGAGGCGCGTTCACTGCGCGTTCAAGAAGAAGTTCGGCGTCGAGTTCCGGGCCGAGCGAAGGGCTGAGGGTGTCAGCGTGATGCGGGTCGAGTACCGCGGTCAGGAGATGTCCGTGGTGTGGGATTTCGTGAGGTCTCCCGGGTTCGTCATCCTCGAGATCAAGTCGCCCACGGTCAACATCAAGCGAAGGTTCAACGACGAGGAGTTCGTCGTCGAGTACATCCAGGAGTCGCTCCGACTCTCTCACCTTCCGGTGATCGACTTCGCGACGGCATGACGTGTCTCGTGCCTCAGATCCGAAGTGTGTCTCCTACGGGAATCACACTTCGGATCGCTTTCAAATGTAATTGGTTTGTATCTGTACAGATTTTTTTGATAGATGCAAGCCAAGCACATCAACAACTTGGCGAGGAGGGTATACTATGGCTGTTGGGGCGGTTGAGGATTTGAGTGTCAGTGACGAGGTGCTCGTGGCTATGCTCGGGATCGGGGCCCGCGTCTTCGGCGCTCTTCATACGGGCGTTGAGAGCGTTGGCTCTCTCGGTGTCCGAGTTGGCACGTTTCTTCTCGATACTCTCCCGGTCGACGCCAAGCGTCTTTTGGGGGATGTGTCGGACGAACATTTTTCGACCAACCTCCGCCGCAGTTTTGCGGATCTGTGGGTCGAACTGTCGGAGTGGTTGCGGGAACTCATCTCGAGTCACCTGCCCGCTCAGGAGGATCTGGACGAGAACCTCTTCCGCGGATTCCACATCTAGGACTATGCGGAGTGGTACTGCGTTGCGGGTCGAGAGTAATTTTTCGACCCGCTTCGCTTCATACAATATCTATGTGGATCAAAAATATTTTAAATAATGGTAAAAAAATTCTTGCACTTTCACCAATGGCCGACATGACTGATTCGGCCTTTTGTCAAATTGTAAGAATGATTGGTGGGGCTGATGTGGTGTTTCGCGAAATGGTTTCAGCTGAAGCTCTCGTTCGTGATAATGAGAAGACACTAGGAATGACTGATTTTGTCGAAGCAGAGCGTCCTATTGTACAGCAGATATTTGGCTCTGACCCGCTCACAATGGCTCGTGCTGCTGAGATTGTAATGACACATGCAGGGCCAGAAGGTATTGATATTAATATGGGCTGTCCGGTATATAAAATTACGAGCAATTTCAATGGCTGTGCTCTGATGAAAGACCCAAAGCTTGCGCAGAATATTATTCGAGAAATTAAGCGAGCGATTGGAAATACACCACTTTCAGTAAAAATCAGATTGGGCTGGACGAATCGAGATGATTTCAAATATTTTATTCCTGCAATCGAAGAAGCAGGGGCAGAGCTGATTACCGTGCATGGTCGTACCAAAGAACAGGGATATAGTGGGGTTTCAGATTGGAATCTTATTGCTGAAGCAAAGAAAATTGCTACTGTCCCTCTTCTTGCGAATGGTGATATTCATAAACCTAGACAAGTGGGTGATGCTCTCCAAGTGACTGGTGCTGATGGAGTATTGATTGCACGTGGTGCCCTTGGGAATCCATGGTTTTTCAAAGAGTATTTAGATCCGAGTTTTACTGTTTCACTTCAAGAAAGAGTCGCAACCGTACTTCAACATGCGAAATTGCATATTGAATTTCAATCACGAGTGCGCACAATGGGGAAGAAGAATAGGGAAGAGGGAGTTACTGAAGAAATGGTTGCACAACGATCGATTACTACGTTTCGTAAACACCTCGCGTGGTATTTCAAGAATGACCGAGTAGGGGAGAGAGTGGAGGGGTTGAAGGAGCTTCGTATGAAGTTGATGAAGGTGGAGAGTTTTAGCGAGTTAGAGGAAATTTTAGGAAGCTTTATTAAGTAAAAGTGAAAAAGTAAAAAGAATAAATTCACGTGCGGTTCTAGCTGTACAAAAATACACGACTTTATCTCGTGTATTTTCTTTTTACTTTTACGCTTTTACTTTTTCCTTTTGCCCGCTTGTATCACTGTATTTTTTAAAAGTAACGCGACAGTGATTGGTCCTACTCCTCCGGGCACGGGAGTGATGTAGGATGCTTTCTTTGAAACTTTTTTAAAATCAACGTCCCCATACATTTTTTTATCCACGAATACGATGCCCGTGTCGATTACTACACACCCTTTTTTTATATGAGATTTGGTAATCAGATCTTTTTTTCCAACTGCACTGACCAGAATATCTGCTTTCTTCGTAATTGATTTGAGATTCTTTGTCTCAGAGTTGCAGACGCTTACGGTGGCTTGTTTATTTAGCAGCATAATTGCGAGTGGCTTTCCGACAAGCGCTCCTGCGCCTACAATAACCACATGCTTTCCTTTGACTTCTATATTCAGAGACTCGAGTATCTCGAGCACAGCTCCAGGTGTCGGTGGTACGAGTGTGTTGGTTTTCATTACCAGCTTGCCGAGCTGTGCATCAGTCATACAGTCGACATCACGGTCAGGCTCGATTGTATTCAGTACCTCGGTTGTAAAAAGTGGCTCTGGGAGTGGTAGTTGTACAATCAGTCCAGACAAATGAGGATCTGTTTGGATTTTTTTTATCTCTGCTATTATTTTTTCTTTACTGGTCTCTGCGTCATATTTGTGCAATTCAAAATCAATCCCGACTGATTGAGCAGCAGCTTCTTTTTTCTTGATATAGGTCTGTGATGGTCGATCGTTGCCCACATATACGATTGCAAGCTTGGGAATTATTCCATCCTGCGACAAATCTCGCACTTTTGATTTGAGCGATGTTAGAATATTTTGGGATAATTGATTTCCATCGATAATTTTTTCTACCATAGTTGTGGGTATAGTATCAGAAAAGTCAAAAAAAATAAAGCCTCAGCACTTCGGCAGTTTTGACTTTTCTCGTTTTAATGCAACGAGGCTTGGAGATACCCAAAGAGTGAGAAAATCAACATGAGTACTACACCTTCTATCCGGCTCAACCGTTTATCGCTTTTGTAGAAATAGAGGAGCAAGATTGACATGACTATAAAAAAATAGAGAATTAACTGATACGAAATATCAACGGTAAGGAAAATGGGGCGCACTACCGCCATGACTCCGAGAATGACTGCGTTCACAATGGCGCTGCCCAGCATGTGACTAAATGAAATATCCCGAACCTTCTTTTTCCACGAGGTCAGGATAATAGTTAGTTCTGGCAAGTTGGTGCCGAGAGAGAAGAAAATCAACCCCACAAAAAATTGTGGAATAGTGAACCTCTCCATGAGTTCAATTGTAATTCGGATGATGAGATTGGAGGAAATAATTATTCCGGTCATTCCGACAGCAATGAGAAAAATTTCTTCGACTACTCGATGTTTTTTTATGATGGTCGCGTGGATGTCGTGAATGTGATGGTTTTTCTTGTAGAGATGAAATAGAAATCCGATGTACGCGATACAAATAAGTAATCCATCGATGAGCGCGAGTCTACCGTCGAGACCAAGTATGAGTGGCAGAATAATCACGATAAAACCTGGTAAGGGTGTCAGGATATTTCCATCTGTTTTTATTTTTCGATTCAAGACCATGCTTAGACCGAGGATTAAACCAAACACCACCATGATTCCTCCGAATAGGTTGCCGATTGAGATATCCTGTACTCCATTGATTGATGCAGTTATTGCAATTGAGAACTCAGGAAACGAGGTGAGAATCCCTAGTACTATTCCTAATACAAACATGGGGATTCCGAGCTGGATCGCGATTTTTTTGATGTTATTCACTACTACTGTTGCGGAGAGGGCAAGTAGGAAAAAAAGTCCACCGAGTGCTGCAATTGAGGCTAAGACAGGCATACGTACGATTTACAATCTGATGTGTAGTTTGTCGAGCAAGATGAGGATACTAAAAAAACCAAAGAAAAGAAAAATGATACCGAGTATGATTTTTCTCCAGAGCCTTGGCTGGAGAATTTTTGGCAGAGATCGGTGATTTAGCCACGACACCATTCCCACATGGACAAACATGGCGAATGCATTGATAATCGCACCAAGAACTATCAATGTCTTTGGTTCGTAAACATTGAGGAGAAATAGAATAATACCAAACGCAATTTGCGCCCAGACGAATATATAATAAATTTTCGACAGATTTATTTTTTTGTCTCCAGATTGTGATAATTTTTTGATTGCAACATTTTCTGCCATGATTCTGCTGGTGGAGTCGACAATTCCCATCTGTGTCTGGAAGAGCATGATTGAGACAATCAGGAGGAATAGTGTTCCCACAATCGGCGAGAGTTTTTCTCCAATTACTTTTCCCTCGTTGATGACAAAGTGGATACCCTCGGCATTATTTTCAAGACCGAAGGTGGTTGTGAATGAAAGTAACATCAAGAGTAGCATGGAAACACCGCCGACAAACCAAAAAACAATCAAGTGTTCGTTATTGATCGCTTTCCACCACTGTCTGAATCGGGATATGTTTTTTTCTGTTAGTTCGAATTTTTCACCATCTAATTTTATTTGACGCATTTTTTTGCGCGCAGTGAATAATCCACTGATTTTGTCTGCATATTTTCCCATTCCATACCCCTTTTCTTTTACATAGATTGATTGTGTGAGGTTGAGATTGCCACCGGCTCCTGAATAGGCGAATGCGGCGAAGAATGTTGCAAGTACTATGCCTTCGGGTAAAAATCGAAAATCGATTCCTTTGCCCACGAGTCCCGAAGCGAGTGCTGACCAGTCTGCAGAGGTGCTCAGTATAATCGTGAGAATAAAAATAAATGGAACACCCGCGAGTATAATCGTTTTGGTGACACGCTCCATCATGCTGTAGACGGTTTTTCCTGTACTCAAGATGATACCGATACCCACAAGCATTGCGATTGCAATCCATTTGAATTCAGTAATTCCGAATAACGATGCAAAAACTTCGGCAGATGCCGCAATAATACCCGGGAGTCCAAATCCAATAAAGGTTGATATGATAAACCAGTAGGTTGACCAGGAGAATATTTTTGCAAGTCCCACGAATACACTTTCACCTTTGACGAGCGCATAGCGCTCTATTTCCATGTTGATAAAAAATTGGAAGGTGATGCCGAGGAGGGCTCCCCATGCAATGCCTAGTCCGTAATTTGACGCAAGATAGGGCCAGAGTATTACTTCACCTGATCCGAGACCAAGAGCGAGGATAATAAAACTCGGTCCAAGTAGTTTTCGCATTTTGAATGCAGTAGGAAATTCTTTATATTTTTCTGGCATAGTAGTGTATATTGTAGCATATCTCAGCAGTTTTATAAAAAATAAGCCTTTTCAGAAAGGTTTTTTTATATTCTTTTTGTCCTTGTGGATAAGTTTCTTGACTCTAACGTTACGTTATAGTTTAGTATAGGTATTATAGGATCCTATCTATGTCGTATACCGTTCATAGCCTCGCACAATTGGCAGGAATTAGTGTTCGCACCCTCCATTACTATGATGAAATTGGTCTCTTGAAGCCCTCGGTCATCAAAAAGAATGGATATCGTTATTACGAGGATGCCGAACTTATTCGTTTGCAACAGATACTCTTTTTCCGCGAATTAGAGTTTCCACTGGAAGACATCAAGCGCATGCTTAATCGTCCTCAGTTTAGCGTAGTCGAAGCGCTGAAAGATCAGAAAAAATTAATACGATTGAAGCAGGCAAGACTTGAAAAATTAATTAATTCAATTAATAAAACTATTAAAACTATGAGTAATAATCAGAAAATTAAGGATGAAGAGTTGTATGATGTGTTCAAAGACACTGAGGTAAAACAGTATCAGGATGAAGTAAAGGAGCGGTGGGGGAATAGCGACGCCTATCGTCAGAGCATGGCGAAAGTGGGTAAGATGACAAAAAAAGAAATGGAAAAACTAAAAGAAGACGGAAAAAAACATACGCAGGCAATTGCTGATGCAATGGATAAGGGAATTGGTCACCCTGATGTACAGAAGCTTATTAAGCAAAGTCATGAAGGGGTGAATTTCTTTTATGACTGCAGCTATGACATGTTTCGCAATCTGGGGAAGATGTATGTGGAGGATTCGCGATTCACTGCGTACTATGAAAAGTTCCGTCCGGGTCTTGCAGTATTCATGCGCGACGCTATTGCGTATTATTGCGACCAGCATGAGAATAAATCATAATATTTTTTCCTGAATAAAAAAACATCCCCCGACGTCACGTCGGGGGATGTTTTTGATAAACTACTATTTTTTCTTTTTCGTTTTAGCTTTTTTTGCTTTTGGCTTTTCAGTAACAACTTCCTCTTTCTTTTCTTCAGATTTTTTTGGTGTTTTTGTTACCACCTTTTTTTCTTCAGAAAATTCAGGGTTCAATGCTTTCAAGATTCTCTCGAGCTTGTTGTTCATGATTTCCATCTGCTGTTTGAGTTCGCTGATTGCTTTGTTATCCTGTGCAGGAGCTTGTCGGAAGTCAGGTCGTTTGTTTTCAAAGCGTGGTCGGTCGAAACTTCTCTCTCTTGATCCACCACCAAAATTTTTGCCTTCCTGGCTTTTCTGCTTGCCAAAACAAGTGCTGCAGAAAATAGGTCTAGCTCCAGTAGGTCTGAATGGAACTTCGCAAGGATTTCCACATTCACTGCAGGTAGCAGCATGCATTTCTGATCGTCCACCATCTCTACGGTCTCCGCCTCGGAATCCACCTCGATCGCCACCGCCAAAACTTCTTTTTCCAAATGAACGATGACCTCGATCGCCACCTGATCTATCTCTATTAAAATTACCCATAGTAGCTTGTTGTATTAGTAACTATATTGAATAAGAGGGGAGTCTATCAAATTTTGCTAAAAATAGCAATAGTCTGGCTATGGGCGGCTGTGTATCGGTTTGTTTATTCGTAGTTTGTCGATTGTCACCAAAATAGTTATTTTTCACTTATTTCGACACTGGTGACAATCGTTGGGTTTACGGGCTGCGAGAGTTCTCCTGTGGAACTCATCTCTACTTTATCTGTTGCAATCGCATCTACTACTTCGAGTCCTTTGGTCACTCGGCCAAAGATTGTATAGCTTTTTGGCAGAGGATAATCTGCGTGCATGATGAAAAACTGACTGCCATTCGTATTTGGGCCCGCGTTTGCCATGGCAACTGCACCACGTGTATATTCTCCAGAAAAAGGTTCATCATTGAATCTGTATCCAGGTCCACCCGTGCCATCACCATTGGGGTCGCCACCCTGGATCATGAATCCGCTGATTGCGCGGTGGAAAATAGTATTGGTGTAGAAATTTTTTCTGGCAAGATCTACAAAATTTTTCACCGTATTGGGAGTCTCACCAAAGTTGAGTGCTATTTCTATATCTCCTTTGCTCGTGTGGAGAATGGCAGTATATTGTTTTGAAGCGTTGAATTCCATAGGGTCGCGTGTAGTTGGTGAATTAGTGGTCGTGTCTCCAGTGGGGGAAGGGGATTCTCCTGATCCTGAGTAATTATCCGTTGCTTGTGGTTGGGTGAATACTTGTTCTGCAGTGAGTCCAGTATCTAGATTTTGGTCTACTGGTGTTTTGGTACACCCCGCGCCTACAGTGAGCAGTGTCGCGAGAGTTATATAGAGGAGTGTTCTTGATGGCATAGTTTTTTATGAATAATATTTATTGTGAGGGGGTTATTGTATTTTTTGCCTTATGTTTTTTTATGAGATGCCGTACTCCCCATATGAGCAATATACCGATTACCACGTATAGAATATAATCTTCACTCTTTTCTACTGTATGCGCAAATGCGCTGTATACTTCTCCTACTTTCCATCCAATAAGACCAAGAATGAATGCGCGGATAAATGCCCCGATAATAGTGATCGTGATAAATGGGACAAAGGGGTATCGTATAATGCCGAATAAACCAGAGATTGCGACACCTGGGATGATTGGGATAATACGAAGAAAAAATAATACCCATTCATCTTTTTTTCCTCTACGAAGTCTGTTTTCCACTTTTTGTACATCTTCCCATCCGAAACCCAGCCATTTTTTGGTACGATCAAGTACTGGTTTACCCCCGAAAAATCCAATTGCATATACACCGGAAGATCCGATTGCAATACCTGCAGTCACTGGAAGAGCAATCACGGTACATACTTTTATCAGTACATGTATGAACGATGTTGTCTCTGGTGTAATGAGGAAGAATCCTGCTGCCAGTGGAACAATAGGTGAGGGGATTGGAGCAATGATTTCTTCAATCATGGTTGCGAGAAATACTCCCCATGCACCATATGTTGCGATGAGCGATTGGATATAGACAACGAATTGTTCAATCATACCACCACTATTTAATCTGCATTATAGGCAGTACTGTATCATATTATTTTTTTCTCATCTAGTTTGGCTCGATGGGATATCCATTCTCTCTCCACATACGCATGCCACCTACCACATTACAGACATTCGTAAGTCCTGCAATTTCAAGCTGTGTCGTGGCAAGCAAACTTCTTCCGCCAGATTGACAAATAAGGTATATCTGATTATAGGGAATAAGTCGGTCTTTTTCTCGTACTATCTGGTCTAGGGGAATATTGATTGCACCTTTGATTTTACCACTCTGAATTTCAAATGGCATTCGGACATCGACAATAATACGATGTGGATCGTCATGCTCGAGTAATGAATGGAGGTCCTGTACGGTGATTTCTTGGGGCATATATCAATTCACCCAGAGGTGAATTTATTGTATAAGATAATCTTGACTTTTACTATATTTTTGATACAATTTTCTAGTCTAATATAGCATACCATATATTCGGGGATCGTCTAATGGTAGGACTACAGGTTCTGGACCTGTGTATCGGGGTTCGAATCCCTGTCCCCGAGCCAACGAAAAACGAAGTGTTAGACAACTTCGTTTTTTAAATATTTCTTTGATTTCCGTTTTGATGGCAATGGACAAAGGTAGTGTGGTATTAAATCACACTCCCGCCAAGCGCAGCTGCAAGGTCAGAGAGATCGGCGGCTGCGTTTTTTTGTTGCATATTTTCATTCACCTTTACTTCGAGCGCAAGTCGAAAACCGAGGATGGTTGCTAAGCCATCTTCAATTTTTTTCTTATTTGATATCTGTATAATTTTGTCATGGTGAAAACTATACCCAACAGACAGTGAAAGTATCCCATTTTTTGCTGACGTTAGCTCAGCATTTTTGAGAATAAAAATCAGTGAAGGTGTTGTTTTTTCAATTTCAGCAATGAGTGAGTTCCATGCTTTTTTTACTTGCGCCATGTCTATGTTTTCTGGGGCATCTGTAGTTGGGGTAGGGTCTAGTTGTATTTCCGGTGTTGGAGCGGGAATCACTGGCTTGTGATTTGAGATTGAAGATTGAATATTGGGTTTTTGATCTGTTGCTTCTGGAGGTGTAGGTGAACTTTGGGTTTTGGGCTTTGAGCTCGAAATATCTGAAGAAGTAACCTGTTTTTGATTTGAAAGAGGACTTTGCGAAGAAGCTTCGTCTCTAGATGACCATTCTACGACTAAGAGTTCGAGTGGTAGGTAGGGAAGTGGAGAAGATTTTATTTCTCCCATACGAGCAATTGCACAGTCGGTAAGTTCAACAATTTCTCGTCGCGTGATTTTTTTTGTAAGGTCGATGAGATTGTTGAAATCTGCATCAGGGAGGTAGGCTTCGTGGCGCGCAAGTTTGGGATCAATTGAAGTGATCAGTAGGATACGGATAAGTTGTACAATTTCTTCCATGAAAATATGAGGGTATGTTCCTTGCTCGCTTAGTCTATGTATGTCATCTAGTCCGGCTGTAGCATTTTTTTCTACCAGATGAGTGAGGAACGTTAGTTGTGTTTCGTTTGAAGTGGCGGGCATTACAAATGACGCGCTTTCAAGCGTAATCTTTTTTTGCCCCAGGGCGATTATCTGATCCAGGAGACTCACTGCGTCTCTAGCTCCACCCCGAGCTTTTCGTACGATTGCAGCGAGCACGTCGTCGTGCACCTCGATTCCTTCTTCTGTCGCAATTTTTGAGAGATGCGTCTTCATGGTGTCGTCAGGCACTCGAGAAAAGGCGAATCTCTGACAGCGAGAGATGACTGTTGCGGGCAATTTTTGCGCATCAGTTGTCGCGAGTATAAAGACCACGTGCTCGGGCGGTTCTTCTAGTGTTTTCAAGAGGGCGTTGAAGGCGGCTGTGGACAACATGTGTACCTCGTCCACGATGAAAATTTTGTATTTTCCCCTCGTTGGTTTGAACTGTGCATTATCAATAATATTTTCTCGCACATTGTCAACGCCGGTCTGACTCGCAGCGTCAATTTCTATGACATCAATTGATCGAGAAGCTGATATATCTTTGCACGAATCGCATGTGTCACAGGGATTTGGTTCATCTGACTTTCGATTCGTACAATTCAAAGATTTCGCTAAAATACGGGCAGTTGTGGTCTTTCCAACCCCATGTGGGCCAGAGAATAGATATGCGTGCGCTACTTTGTTACCTGTAATTTCGTTCTTGAGCGTGGTGATAATGTGCTCCTGGTGAATGACTGTTTCAAACGTCTGTGGACGGTGTTTGTGATAGAGAGCCATAGGTATTTTTTTCGTGTGTTGGTAATATTTTTTTATCTGAAATTCAGAGCTAGTATATCTTACATTTTTTTTTGTTTCAACCCGATGATTAGGCCCCCTACTTGCGAGGGTAAGGGTAAGATGCTATACTCTCCCTGCATAGCACATTTTAATTATATTTAATCATATCTCTATGCCACGCAAAGCAAATCCAGCGCTCATGAGACCATATAAGGTTTCAGCTGAGCTCGCAGCAGTAGTAGGAGCAGGTCCTATGCCTCGCTCACAGGTAGTAAAGAAAATGTGGGAATATATCAAGAAGAATGATCTTCAGAATCCAAAGAACAAACGAAACATTCTCGCAGATGACAAACTCAAAGCAATTTTTGGTGGCAAGAGTGAAGTGACCATGTTTGAAATGGCTAAACTCGTAAACAATCATTTAACTGCTGCCTAAGGCTCGATTCAATTCAAGTATTTTACCCTGCACCAGAACGGTGCAGGGTTTGTTTTTGTCCTTTGATTGACAATGTATAATAGAAGTGTTTAACTTTTTCAAGTGTCTTTCCTCTTTTTGGTCGGAGTAAGCCAATGACTAGTAGAAATTACGGTGCACGTCCGCCCCAGGGGGCTGAGTGGCAGATCGGGAAGACTGCTGCCTCAATCAAGTTCGTCAACGATGCTGTCCGGTACATCGAGACGTGTCAGAACGAGCAGGATCGAGGGAAGCTTCTCGGTGCGGTCGAGAAGCTCAAGCGTGGAGAAATGGTGCTCGAGGCCTCGCTCGACCCCGAAGACTTTCTCTCCCAAGAGTGACAACAGCACACTCCAGTCCTGTCCGAAGAAGTTCTACCCTGAACCATTCGGGGCAGGACTTCTTCATAAAATTAAACCCCGGCTAGTGCCGGGGTTTTGTTTGATTCTTAAAATATATAATACATTTGCCACCCCCGTACCCCTTGAGTTTGGCTTAACCTAAGTTTGAAGAACAATAAGAATTAGTATTTAACTTGCGATGATGTTCTCCACCGCTCCCCACGAGCTTGGAGCATCTTTTGGTACCAGAATCACGACATGATCTCCGGGTTTGCCGTGGTAGAACGTGGCTGAAGCGGTGAGGATTTTGTATGTCTTTCCTTCGTGTACGACGCTCCAGAGCTGAGTTGCTTCATCGAATTGCAAAACTCCGATAATGCGTTTGCGTTCGATTGGGCCGATTTGTTTGTAGATAAATTTGCCGTACGTCGTAATCGTCAACTTCATATGATCGCCTTCGACCAGCTTTGATTTGCTTGCATAGTTTGGAGGCACTGCATATTCATGTCCGTCTGGACCCACCATTTTTTCACCATTGAATACTCCTTCTAGTATTTGTTCGCCTCCAGTTGTTTGACTGTTGAATGGAGTTTGTTGTGATTCAACTGTATTTGTATTATTACTGGGCGAGGGGGATGGAAAGGCAGGGAAAAGGGGTAATTTGCCATCAGTTATCTCAAGTAGGCGAATGATACTCCCCACCTCATCTTTCAAAGCGTAGAGGCGTTTTTTGAGCTCGGTGACGTTGATTTCTGATAATGTTGGCTCGGGTTTACTACCTTGGTTATCGCTTATGCTTGATACAGGGGTAGAATCAAGTGGAAGATCAGAAAAAGTGGGGAGTTCTTTGTCCTTATCGTGTGGTGGATCAATTCCTGCAAGTGAAAAATTAAGATAGTTTGAGATGTGGTCCATATTGATGTTTATTAGTTGATTGGTTTATTTGTTGATTGAATTCAAAACTCAAATCTTTCGACAAGCTCAAGGCAAGGTTTTAAGATTTAAGTTGTAAGTTTTGATATTTGAGTTTTTCGTTTTGAGTTTATTTATAGGCTTGCTTCTATCATGTCTGTTTTACCACTTTCGCTACTTTCTCCGAGTTTGGTACGCTCCATAATCTCTGCCTCTACAATACGTCGGTCGCGTCCATATTTCAAGCGGGATAATTCACGTATTGCTTCACCAAGTTCTCGATTGCCTGCAGTTGGGGGGTACGTCGACATGTTGAATGGTTTGGTGGGTTCATTGTCAACCAGTAGCTTCACGTTTGCGGTGAATTTTTCGACATTCATAAGGTCGTAGGGACCAAATACTGGAGCGAATTCTTTGGCGAGCAATTCTGCGTCTTCGGGTCCGATTCTGAATGCTGCCATAGTTCCCGCATTTCCTAATACTGCATCTCTGATGTCGCTTTTGCCTTTTTCATCAGTCAATTGCCCGAGATATTGATGGGCGATGATGAGATCCAGACGATATTTACGGGCTTCGGAAAGAATCGTTGCGATTGAATCAGTGATAAAGTTTTGGAACTCGTCGATGTAGAGATAGAAATCTTTTCTCTGATCCTCTGGTAGATCAGCTCGTCCGAGCGCAGCCATCTGGAGTTTGGCTACAATAATCAAGCCGATTAATTTTGCATTTACTTCACCTGTTTTTCCTTTTGCTAGATTTACAATCAGGATTTTCTGTTTGTCCATGACGTCTCTGAAATCAAATCCTGATTTTTGTTGACCCATGATATTTCGCATCATTTCGTTTTCCACAAACCGTCCGACTTTTGAGATAAGATATCCCAACATTTCTGATTTGTGAAAGTCACTTGTCTTTGCCATTTCTTTTTCCCAGAATGCACGCACTACTGGATCTTTCAATTTGACTAAATACTTTTTTACGTACGCATCATCGGTGAACATGCGAGGAATATCGATAATGGTTCCTGGATCATCCAAATCTGCCATGAGGGTGAGCATTACATTGCGCATGTTGTGCTCAAACATAGGGCCGATCATTTCAGGAGGGAAGAGCTTGTAGAAAATGGCGATCATTTCCTGTACTGCAAAATCTTTTTCATCCTCACTGTGCGCTTCAAGCATGTTTAGCCCGACAGGTCTCTCAATATCAGAAGGATTGAAAATGATGACATCATCAGCACGTTCTTTTGGAATATGTTGAAGCACGTAGTCTGCAAAATCTCCGTGTGGATCGATGACCGCTACTCCTTTTCCATTGACAATATCCTGAACTGCGAGGTTTTCGATAAATACGGATTTTCCACCTCCAGATTTTCCGACGATGTAGAGGTGTCGTCTTCGGTCTTCTTCCTTCATGCGTACCGGATATTCCTGCCCTCGATAGAGCACGCGGCCGAGAACTATTCCTTCTTTGGGGAGATTTGGTGGTGGCGGCGCTTTGCGAGCCATCAACCATTTGATATTCGGAGCCTCGGTCGAATGAAGGGGGAGGTGCCAGAAACTCGCCATTTCTTCGGTATTGAGCGTACTGTAGCGTTTTTCATGGAATGAACGATAAATAAAAGAACGTATAATACTTTGTGGATTTTTTGGAATTGCAGCTCCGAGTGAATTGCCATACCGGTACAAATTGTATTGTGCAAATGAATTCACGATATTATCGAGATTGAGGCTTGCGAGTTCAGGACTATCTGATGCGGAGACGACTCGGATTGTTACTTCAAGCCCACCTTTGATCAGTTTTTCTTCTATTCCCTTCATCATCTCATCTTCTAGTGCAGAGAGTTGGTAGTGTTCTTTTCCCTGTGTTTGATCTTTGGTATTAATTGTTGCCTGACGTTTCACCTCGCTTCCTACTGCATTGATAAAATTTCCGAGTTTATTGCCACCAATCACTTCTTCAAATTTTTTCCCTTTGCGAACTTCGCGGACAATGTGTACACCTTTTTTTCTCCATTTTTTGGGAGCTGCTCGAACTACGAATTGTATTGCGGCAGAGCTATTCTGTTCATGAATCCGCGCCATGGCATTCAATACTCCAGACATAGGATCAGAATCCATTTTTTTGTATGTTTTGAAGGGGAGTGCTGCTACCTGCTTGCCTGTGAGGTATGCTCCGACAATTGCGCTGTGTTCTCCAAAAATATTGTAATCAGTAATTTCTTCAATATGTGCGTAGGGATACTGTGCATTGATCTGTTGTTCAATAAAAGGTTTGAGTTTTTGCGGAACTCCTACATAGAAATTAATCAGATTGTTGTGGACCACTACTTCAAATGAGATATGGTCATTGCGACCTCGCATCCATGCCTTGATTCCATGTTCTGGTTTGAGTCCTGCAAGAGTTGAAAAGAAGGTTTCAGTAATTCCAATTTCTTCTTTGATATGTTCCAGGCGGTCATCCTGCGAATTATTACTTGTTCCCTCGGATTTTCTTTCTTTTGGGACCAGGACATGTATCACCACCCGATCAAATGCTTTTTGAATTTTTTGTATTGAATGGAGTACGTTTCGGACAATAAAAATAATAATCGTAGTGACAACAAGAGCGAGCGCTATGGTGACCAGTGCTGAGCCCGACAGGTCTACACTAGGAAGCATGAGTGTCTCTGTTTCTGGGAAGCCAGTGGTGAGTTGAAGAATAGGCAGCATACGTTATTCTAGAGACTGATGTTTTTTGAGGGACAAGATTTTATCTGCCTTGATTTTTGCTTCTTGTTCAATAAAAAATTTGTTAATACCGGGGAGCAATCGAAGCCATTCGACAAGGAGGCGAAATATTTCCTTTACTTTGAGATGAGTTTTTTTGAACAATTCTCTGATTTTCCATGCAGTCTCCTCACCTTTGATTTTGAATTCCTGTTGTTGTACGGGGGTTAATTCTCGATAGGCGTCTGCCAGACCTTCTTCCATTACTTGTTCAACTTTTCTGGTGAGTTCATCTTTTACACTAGGAATCACTGTTTTTTTCTTTTTATTTCCCTTCAGTTTTCTTTTTAGAGCATCAATAGCCGACTCAATATTTTCTATTTTTTCTTGTGGCATTCCTCCTTCTTTATTTTCTACTGGCTTTTCTATCTTCGGTGTTTCAGGGGTAGGTGAATCAGAAGAAACCTCTTTTGCAGGCAAGGATTCTTTTTGAATGTGAAACGCATTTCCTTCTTGTGGTTGTGGAGAAAATGCGTGTGGAAGTTTTTTTACATCGTGTTGATCACGTTCGGGCATAGATGGAAGTCATGTGGTATGCAAGAAAAAGCGCATACAAAATGATGCGCTTATAGTATATCAAAAAATAAATTGTTTAGCTACACAATGTGGAATATTAGTGCGGAAGAACTTCTTGCCCTTGGTCAGTATCTGTGACTTCAAAGCCAAGTTTCGCGATTTCATCTCGCAATTGATCGCTTTCGCTCCAGTTTTTTTCTTTGCGCGCTATTTCACGGTCGTCAAGTAATTTCTGGACTGCCTCGGGGATTTCTACTTCATTTTTTTGCATATTGCTGAGACCTAGTCCGAGAACTTTGTCGAATGTATATGTTGTAGCGAGTTTTACTTCTTGTGACAAATCAGACTTCAGCATTTCGTGAAGTACTGCCATTGCTTGGGGTGTGTTCAAATCTCCAGCTAGGTGTTCAGTGAATTTTGATACATATTTTTCATCAGATTCTCCAACCGCGTTTCCGAGTGATTGAATCGTGCGATAGAGATTTTCCAAACCTTTTTCCGCAGCATCGAGTGCTTCCCAGGTAAAGTTGAGTTGTTTTCGATAATGTGCCTGAAGTAGGAAGTAGCGATAGGCGAGCGGGGAATAGCCTTTTTTTACCAGTTCTTGTATGGTGATAAAGTTTCCATCTGATTTGGACATTTTTTTCCCATCGACTAATAGCCACTCATTGTGAATCCAGTAGTTTACAAAAGGTTCACCAGTAGCACATTCTGATTGTGCAATTTCATTCTCATGGTGCGGAAAAATAAGATCAATTCCGCCTGTGTGGATATCAAAGTGGTTACCTAAGTGTTTCATGGACATAGCAGAGCATTCGATATGCCAGCCTGGACGCCCTTTACCAAGAGGTGTTTCCCAAAACACCTCACCATCCGCCTCATCCCACGCTTTCCATAACGCAAAGTCGTGCGCATTTTCTTTGTCGTAGTTATCTTTTTTTATTCGTCCGGCTGCATTTTCTTTGAGCGTTTTGAGATCTAGGCCAGAGAGGTGTCCATAGTCTTTCCATGATTGAACATTGAAGTAGACACTTCCACTCTCATCGGTATATGCAAAATCTTTTTCAATCAGTTTTTGAATAATTGTGACCATTTCCTCGATATAGTCAGTTGCTTTGGTATAGGTCATGGCTGGCTGTATATTGAGAATAGACAAATCTTCGTAGAATTTTTTAGTATAATATTCGGTAAATTCTTTCAAACTTTTTCCTTCTTTTTGGGAATCGCGAATAGTCTTGTCGTCAACGTCGGTAAGATTCATGACATGATTTACGTCATAGCCGTAGGCTATCAGTGTCCGCTTGAGAATGTCTGCGGTAATATATGCTCGATAATTTCCAATATGAGGATAGTTGTAGACCGTAGGTCCGCAGGTGTAGAGACCAACTTTTTTGTCTGTTTCATTGATCGCTTTGAATGGTTCAATTGTTCGAGTGAGGGTGTTGTAGAGTTTGAGTTCGGACATAACAGAGTTTACTAGGTTGGCTAAGTGGTGGCGTATTGTTTATTTGAACTTTGAACTTTGAAATTTGGATTTTGAACTTTATCTAGTGTACCTGAGAGTATTTTTTCTGTAAATATCGACTTTTCCCATTGCTTGTTTGAATCTGTATGCTATACTTCTTGTATTAGTTATTAATCAGTTTGAATTATGCTTTTTCTCCTTCGAATTGTGCTCAATGCTGGCGTACTTCTACTTATTTCAAATGTGGTTGAAGGTATTAAGCTCGGGGGATGGTGGTCCGCAATTGTGACGGTAGTAGTGCTTGGAATCGTGAACGCTTTGATTCGACCGTTAATTCTTATTTTGACTTTGCCTGTAAACATTTTAACACTTGGATTATTTACTTTTGTTATTAATGCACTCATGTTCTGGTTTGCCTCATCGATTGTCAAAGGATTTGAAGTTGCTGGGTTCTGGCCAGCATTCTGGGGTGCTCTGTTATTCAGTGTCGCAAGTTGGCTAATTTCAACTCTAGTCTCCAAAAGAAACTAGTTTTTATATGAAGAAGTATAGCTCGAATCGCGCGGGTAAAGGAAAGACAGCCTATCGCACTTCGAGCGGGTTTAAGGTACGCGCTAGTCAATTTAATCATTCACGTATATGGCGAAACGACAAACCAAAATTCTCTCCATTGGAGGATCGATTATCATCCCCGCGACCGGATTTGATATCGCATTTCTCAAAAAATTCAAAGCCCTTATCCTCGGAGAAGTAACAAAGGGAACGCGATTTATTCTCGTTGTTGGCGGGGGAGCGACTGCTCGCACCTATCAAGCTGGACTCAAAGCCTTGATTGGTAGTAATAATCATACACTCGATTTAATTGGGATTGAAACTACGCGACTAAATGCGAATTTTGTTCGATTATTTTTTGGTCCTCATGCATATGGTGAGGTTATTTTTGATCCAACTAAGCCGGTAAAAACACAAAAATCTATTATTGTCGCATGTGGATGGAAGCCGGGGTGTAGTACTGATGCTGATGCAGTATTACTTGCGCGTGCGTATGGCGCAAAAGAATTGATTAATGTTTCAAATATCGAATATGTATACACCAAAGATCCGAATAAGTTTGCTGATGCGGAAAAAGTAGAAGTGATTGATTGGGAGACATATCGAAGAGAGATTGTAGGAGATACCTGGACACCGGGAAAAAATTCTCCATTTGATCCAATTGCAAGTAGAGATGCAGAGAAATATGGAATGAGTGTATCAATTGTTCGTGGATCTGATCTTCTCGAAGTAAAGAAAGCGATTCAAGGAAAGAAATTCAAGGGTACTATTATTCGTCCATTCATCAGATTGTAAGTAGATACACACGAATTACGCATTGCTGGTTAATGTTTTGAGTTTATTGGTGATTCGTATGTAATCGGTTTATACAAAAAGACCAGTTGTAGATTCTCCTTTTGCCACATCCGATATGTATCGGGTACAGCAATGGGGGTGCAACTGGTCTTGTTGTTCCCCCCGACTCGCGTGAGCGAGCTATTTCGGCAGTGATGCCGCTACGGTATCAGGGGCGGAGGCTTAGAAGCCTCCGATGTCGAGATCGCTCAGGGTTCGTGCGGGAACTTTCTGACTCTTGTTCTCCATGGTTGTGTTGGGCGGGGGAACGTGGCCACTGACCATCGTCGAGGGAGGGGGCACCTCCGTAGTCATCTCCTGCTCGGGCGGGTTCCAGGATGATTCCTGGGACATCACCACGATCAGGATGAGGACGATAATCAGTACGATTACACCAATAATCGTGCCAATCATTGTGATCTCCGCATGACTTGACGGTTTGAGACGACAGATATCACAAGCACAGAGTATAGACCCACTGCGTCCAGTGTCAATAGTTTTTATTCAAATCTTGATTATTTATCCACCGTGAGGTACTCTCGATCTGAGTATGAATGATGATATATCACGTATAAAAGAGAAGATCGATGTAGTAGATTTGATTTCCGAATATGTGCAGTTGAAGCCTGCTGGAATCAATCACAAGGGCTTATGTCCGCTACATCATGAAAAATCACCCTCATTTATGGTGAATCGCGAGCGACAAAGCTGGCATTGTTTTGGGTGTGCAAAAGGGGGAGATATTTTTACTTTTATTCAGGAAATAGAAGGAATGGAATTTCGGGATGCGCTTCGGTTTTTGGCAGACAAAGCAGGGGTGCAGTTGTCAAAAACGGTAAGCACTTCTGAAACAACACAGAAAAATCGCGTAAAAGATATCAATCGAGAGGCTGCAAAATTTTTTCATTATATTTTACTTAGATTGGATCAATCAAAGCCAGCGCTTGATTATTTGCTTACCCGCGGACTCACCAGAGAAACTATTGAGGCGTGGCAGGTAGGATTTATTCCAGATCAATGGGATTTGTTGACCAAATATTTGCTCAAAAAAGGACACTCGATTGATGATATATTGGCGTCCGGACTCGCAATTAAAAAAGATGGTGCAGATGCACGGAGTGGAAGAGGGTATTATGACCGGTTTCGTGGACGTATCATGTTTCCGATTTGGGATCCACATGATACGGTGGTCGGATTTACCGGTCGAGTACTTGTCGAAACCGAACACAGTGGGGGAAAGTATGTGAATACTCCGCAGACAGTATTATATGATAAATCACGAGTACTATTTGGATTGAATAAGGCAAAGCGTGAAATCAAAGCGAAAGATCTGATTGTGATGGTCGAGGGTCAGATGGATGTGATTGCCTGTCATCAGGCTGGTATGACTAATGTAGTTGCAACGAGCGGAACTGCATTGACTGAGCATCAGGTCCAGTTGCTCAAACGTTATTCGAATACAATTGCGATGGCATTTGATTCTGACGCAGCGGGAATCGCTGCAGCAAAACGCGGTATCGATCTCTTGATTGAAGGTGGTATGAATGTAAAGGTGATCGTGATTCCTGAGGGAGCTGGTAAAGATCCTGATGAATGTATCAAAAAAAATACAGAGGTCTGGTTTGCATCTGTTGCTCAGGCGCAAGATATTATGAATTGGTATTTTGATCGGTCGTTTGCAGGTAGGTCAGTCAGTGATCCAAAACAAAAACAGAAAATTGCAGATGAATTGTTGCAGGAAATCTCTCGTATTCCTTACGCGGTCGAACGTGATCATTGGCTTTCGCAACTGTCACATCGGCTGGGTGTGGACGTATCTGTATTGCGTGAAGATTTGGTGAGGATAGCAAAATCTTCAGATAACAAAAGGGGAGAAAAAATTCAGCATAAAACCGAGGTACACCCACTGGTCTCGGCGCCCAAAAAAGAACGGATAGACGTGTTACGTGAGCGTTTTTTTGGGTTGATTGTGGCATATCCGGATTTGGTTCCACAGATACCGCATAATTTCTTTATTTTGGACTCTTTTTCCACAGCCTGGGAAGGGGATCTTTACGAAACCATCAAATTGGGCTATACTCAGAATATTCCATGTGACTTTACACATGTCAGAGAACGCTATTCACAAGAACAGACTGAAAATCCATTTGACGTCCTTCTTTTAATTGGAGAGAAGGATTTTTCTGATTTAAGTCCAAAGGAACGAGAAAATGAATTGAGGGATCTGGCAACACAGATCCGTTCGGAATGGATTAAGTATAAACGGGGCCAGATACAGGCAGAGCTTGCGCAGGCAGAAGCAAGAGGGGGGAATACTGACGAGCTGATTCGGTCCTTACAACAGTATCAATAATTTATTAATTTTTTTGGTGCATGGCACGGAAACCATCGACAACCAAAGCAAAGAAACGACCTATAACCGCTTCAAAAAAAGCGGTACTATCGGCTCCTAGAGCCAAACACCCGACCCGACGCACTGTTGGGACAAAATTGGGCGCGCAGTCGAAGAAAATATCCCGATTTAATCGGGCGAAATTTGTGGGGAAAAAATTTAGAAATAGGCATCATCAGCGTGGTGTACCGAAACGCAAGACACCGATCGATGATCCAATTGTTTCTCCGACGTTTACTGAAATACAGGAATTTGTGAGTAAGGGTAGAAATCGAGGATTTCTTACTGAAAAAGAAGTCTTGCTTAAGTTTCCTCGAGCCGAGCACTATCTGGAATCATATGAACATTTTCTCAATCTTCTTGATAAAAATAGTATTTCTCTGGTTGAGGGTCAGGAGGGATTGCTTGGAGGTAATCATTCGGTAGAACGCAAGAGGGAAGTGTTGCAAGAATTTCAGGGTGCTCAGCCTGATAGCAACAGCGGATCTTATTTTGACCTCGGCAGTATTTCACAGGATTCAATCCAGATGTATTTGCGTGAGATCGGTAAAGTTCCTCTCCTCAGTGCTGAAGACGAGATGTCATTGGCAAAACGAAAAGAGAGAGGGGACAAAGAAGCAGAGCGACGAATGATCGAGGCAAATCTTCGTCTAGTAGTTTCTATTGCAAAGAAATTTGTCGGAAAACAACTGTCTCTTCTTGATTTGATCCAGGAAGGAAACATCGGATTGTTTCGAGCGGTTAAAAAATTTGACTATCGCAAAGGATTTAAATTTTCCACGTACGCAACGTGGTGGATTCGTCAGGCAATTACCCGCGCACTTGCTGATCATTCCCGCACGATTCGTATTCCGGTTCATATGGTTGAAACGATCAATCGATTGCAACAGGTATCACGACGGTTGCTCCAGGATTTGGGTCGAGACGGAACTCCTGAAGAAATTGCAGCTGAAATGGGAGAAGACGTTGAGAAAGTTAAACATATTATCAAGATTTCTCAGGACACTGTATCACTCGAAACATCGGTCGGCGATGATGATGACGACGACACATCACTTTCAGATTTTATTGAGGATGTGAAGAACATCAGTCCCTCAGCTGCTGCTGGATCTGAACTACTCAAAGATTATATTCGCGAGGCAATACAAGATCTGTCTCCACGTGAAAAGAAAATTCTAGAAATGCGATTCGGACTTGATGATGGTGTGACGCATACCCTGGAAGAAGTAGGTAAAGAGTTTGGTGTTACCCGTGAACGTATTCGTCAGATTGAAGCTAAAGCAATTGAAAAAATAAAGAGTTTTGAAGTTATTGAGAAACTTAGTGATTATTAGTCTTGTCTCAATAGTTAGTGAATAAAAAAATCGGCAGTGTGCCGATTTTTTTATCTACACTTGTTTCCTTGGGGTTTCAATAGAAAACAAAAGTAGGCGGGGGTGGGGATTGGATGTCTCCCCACCTGTTTTTTGGGTGGGAGCAGGTCCTGGTGGGCTACATTGGGGGTTTTTGAAAAACCCCGGAAGGAGAAAAAGAACTGTCCTCTATTCTTTTTTTTGAAAAGTGCAGAGGACAGTGAGACACTTATTCCGATAGGCCGTCACCTCTACCAGAACAGGTGTCCCAAAAAACTCAATCTTGCGTGCCCAAACAAGATTTTTTTGCCGAAGTGGGGGGTAGTCGGCGGCTCGCGCCACAGGCAGCGTCACTGCCAACATTTGCGTTCCGGCAAGAGTTTTGCTGGGGGGAGGTGCCTCACGTCTCGTCCCCAGACTGTCCTCTGGGGGAGACGCAATCTCACCCACAGACTATAAGCGTGAGAACAAGCCTATGGTGTATGGGTGAATATATGCCAAACATAGACAAAAAATGGTTTTTTGTCAAATTTTTTTTGACCCCAATTTTGTTTTTATATATTGACGACTACTTCCCACCACGCTTTGATATACTCTGGGCGTTTGTTTTGATATTTGAGGTAGTACGCATGCTCCCAGACGTCTAATCCAATGATAGGGGTGTGTCCCTTGAGATAGGGTGAATCTTGATTGGGAAGAGAATATATATTTAGTTTTCCTTCTGTATCACGCGCGAGCCACGCCCACCCGCTTCCAAAATGTTTGGCTGCAAGTGTACTAAACTGTTCCTTGAAAGAATCAACTGAACCAAATTGAGCGGTAATTTCTTTTTTTAATTCACTATCTTCGCGTTTACTTGGCCCCATGATCGACCAGTAGAGATTGTGGTTGACCAATCCGCCTCCATGATTGCGAAGTATGAGTCGGTCACCTTCCTCTACCTGCAAAGTATCGAGTGAACTCAATATTTCTTCTGCAGTTTTATCACTGAGTTCTTCGTATTTTTCAACAACCTTTGAAAAATTGTCTAGGTAGGTTTGGTGGTGCTTGGTATAGTGGATTTCCATAGTCTGTGCATCAATGTGCGGTTCGAGTGCATTGAAGTCGTAGGGAAGTTGGTAGAGTTGGTGTTTCATATAGGGAAAAGTTTAAGATTAAAGAATGAAGACTACATATACCTGTTATTATCGTAGTTTTTTAAGTACGTTAATCCTCAATCTTCAATCTTTAGTTTTAATTTTTATACTATACAAGTATGCTTTCGTTACGTCAAATGGCTAAATTGAAACAAATTATTATCCACAATTGTATCAATATATGGGTCATGATATACTGTGTTTTGAGTTAATTAATTAACACCTAATTTGTGATCTATGTCTGATGAGAAAAGCTTTTTTGAGTCACTTTCTCCAAAACAAATGTTCGTTACCGGACTTGTAGGCGGTGTCATGGTGCTCTGTACTATTGGTTTTTTTATTTTGCTTGGAATTATGCTGAGTAATGGCGGTACCGGAAAGACTGCCAAGAAAACAGGTACTGCTGTCGTGACTACTGATGCAAACGGGAATGTAGAAGGACCTGAGGAATTTAGTCAGTGTCTTGATTCTGGAAAACACGCTAATACAGTAAAACAAGATTTGCAGCTTGGAGCCTCGATTGGCGTCAACGGTACTCCAGCAACCTTTGTTAATGGAGTTTTAGTCGGCGGAGCATATCCCTATGATGCTCTGAAGCAAGTGATCGATGCGACACTTGCGGGAAAAGGTGTTGATGATCTCGAATTTTTGAAAGATCAAGCAACAGGTAAAGTCACACGAGTCACGATGCCTGAACTTCCAAATGCAATATGGCTTGGAGATGAAGATGCAAAAGTAAGTGTGGTTGAGTTTTCAGATTTTGAATGCCCATACTGTCTCCAGTTTGAACCTGCGATTGAACAGATGCTTAGTGAATATGGTGATAAGATTAGATTTACGTATCGACATTTCCCCTTATCATTCCACCCAAATGCTCAGAAAGCTGCAGAGGCATATGAATGTGCCAAGGAGCAGGGCGCTGAAAAAGCATGGGAAATGCATGGTAAATTGTTTGAACTCCAGTCATCAGGTCAGCTAGGTATCAATGGTTACAAACGTGTTGCGACAGAGATTGGACTTGATTAATTTTGGGATCCCAGGTGTACCTGCGTATATAACAGTACGCAGACTGAAAAAAGTTCACCGCTGAAACTGCCGGGCCAAACACGGCGGTTTTTGTTTAAGCACGAATAAATCACGAATTGATACGAATTTGGTTAGCTTGTATTTTGTCTAGAATTAGCTATACTAAGCTATATAGATTTTCTATGAAGAAATATATTATTTTTGATTTATTGCGATCTTTACTCATTGGGGCGGGATTTATTTTTTTAATTAGTCCTTTTTTGTTATATTGGTGGATACATGGAGACTACGAGAGATATCGATGGATTATCCAAGGTCCTTTGCCCTATAGTCAATTTGGTAGCGGACCGTATCAATTGTATATGTATGTGACATTATTAGTGATTGGTCTTGTCTTATTAGCACTTAGTTTATTTTTTCGAAAATCTTCTATTCAGAAATATTAGTATATGCTCAACACTAGCTTACTTTCAAAAATTAGAAAAGATTTACTCTCATACGCCGAAGTACGTCAAAAGGTTATCAAAGATTCTAATGATGCACTATTTCAGGCAAAGCGAGTTATTTTTTCATTGCATCGTGACCAGGTGAAGGAGGCAAAGGAAAAACTCGAAGCGTCGAAATCGTTGTTGGTCAAAATTTCAAAAGAATATGGTCGAGACGAACGCGTGCTTGAGGAAGGCGCATATAAAGCAGCGCTTGAGGAATTTGTGGAAGCAGAATTATTTTATCAATTTGTTACTACGCATAAAATCGGGGATATCAAGGGAATCAAGGTGTCTCCTGAATCATATGTCGCAGGACTCACTGATGTGCCAGGAGAGCTCTATCGATATGCCATCAAAGCTGCTACAGCAAGAGATGAAAATACCGTAAAGACGTGTGCGGAAATGGCTGAAGAAATTATTGGTGAACTGATCGAGTGCAATCTCACGAGCTATCTTCGCAATAAATTTGACCAGGCAAAAACCGCGGTGCATAAAATAGAGCATGTAGTATATGAACTCTCTTTGAGAGATTAGTCTTCCTGCGTATCTGATATGCTTCAAAAAGTGAAACAATTGATCAAAAAATATATTCCGAAACATATTCTGAATCTCAGACATTTGGTGTATGCATGGTATGGTGCGACACGATATCATCATCCCTCAAATGAGCTTCTAGTGATCGGTGTTACGGGAACGAGTGGAAAATCGACTACTGTTTTTTTGCTTCGCAATATGCTGGAGAGTCTAGGATATCGTGTGGGTTCTCTTTCTACAATTGATTTTCATATTGCGGGAGAAAACAAACTCAATAATCAGAAGATGACCATGCTTGGGAAAATGCAGATACAAAAATATTTGCGCGAGATGGTTGATAAGGGTTGTGAGATTGTAATTGTGGAAACGACTTCTGAGGGAGCACTGCAATATCGGCATCGGTTCATCAATTATGATTTGATGATTTTGACTAATCTGTATCCTGAACATATCGAATCCCATGGAAGCTTTGAAAATTACAAGGAAGCAAAATTATCATTGTTTCGCCACACTGCGAGATATGGGAGAAACAAAAAACGGTCAGATGATCTAGGTTTCCCTCTGCTTACGAGACCTAATAGTGAATATATATCAAAAATAGCTCTGGTGAATGGTGACTCGGTTCATGCTCCAGAGTTTTTGTCGCAAGGCCCGTTTGATTCTACTTATGCATTTGGAACAGGGGAGCGGATAATTGATACAGTCGATCATTATTTTCGCTTGTCTGATGTTCATAGTGAAGAAAAAGGTATTGCATTTTTGCTTGACAATCACGAAATACACGCACCTTTGTATGGGGAATATAATGCAAAAAATTGCTCGATTGCATTTGGAGTGCTTGCAATTCTCGGGGTGAGTTGGGATCGTATACGTGTTGCTGCTCGAGTGTGTACCAATGCGCCTGGTCGTGTAGAATTTATCAACCAGGCTGAAAAATATAATTTTAAAGTTATTGTGGATTACGCATTTGAACCAAAAGCTGTTGAAGCGCTCTATTCGATTGTAAGTACTTTGTCTCCACAGCGAATTATACATGTGTTTGGTTCTACGGGTGGTGGACGAGACAAGTCGCGTAGATTTACGGTCGGAGAATACGTGGGGAGACATGCGGATATTTGTATCGTGACCGACGAAGATCCTTATGATGATGATCCTCTTGAAATTATGAGAGATGTGGCGAGCGCGGCGGAAAAAAAAGGTAAAATTCCAGGGAAGGATTTGTTTTTGATTGAAGATAGGAGAGAAGCTATTGAGCGGGCGATTATGATGGCTGATCCGGGTGACGTTGTTTTGGTAACAGGGAAAGGAAGCGAACAGGCGATATGCGTAGCTGGGGGAAAGATGATTCCGTGGGATGATCGAAAGGTTGTTCGAGAAGCACTGACACTCCGTGGTGGAGAGAAGAAAGAAATAAAATCATTATGGAGTATATAAGTGTAGTTGTTCCGGTATATAATCGAGCACAGGTTTTTTTTCGGGCATTGGAGTCGATTGCAAAGCAGACATATCGACCACTTCAGATTATTGTGGTTGATGATGGAAGCACCGAAGACATAGAGACAGTTTTTGGAATCATTTCAAAGAGACATTCATCCAATGAATGTTCTTTTGCATATATCAGACAGGAAAATAGAGGTGCTCCTGCAGCGCGGAATAGGGGATTTACTGAAGTCAAAGGAGAATATGTGATTTTTTGGGATGCAGACATTATTGGTAAAGCGAATATGCTCGAAGTAATGCATGATATATTAGTCAAAAATTCTGATGCATCGTTTGCATATTCCAATTTTTTATTAGGACGAAAATTATTTCGAGGAATACCTTTTTCACATGACGCACTTAAGAAAAATAATTATATTACTTCTACATCACTTATTCGCACTGCGGATGCAGTGAAATGGGATGAGTCTTTGAAACGCTTTCAGGATTGGGATTTGTGGCTTACTATGGCGGGTCAGGGGAAGAAGGGTGTGTGGATTGATGAAATATTGTTTCAGGTGGAAGGTGGTGGAACCATCAGCTCATGGCTTCCATCATTTGCGTACAGAGTGCCATTTCGTTGGTTGCCGAGTATATACACGAAGGTCAAAAATTATGAAGCTGCTCGAGAGGTGTTGTGGTACAAGCATTCTATTTCTTCTAAGCACACTTGAAATTTTTTTGATTGTATGATATAACCTGGGTGAATTTGTTGCACTCCTTGATTCCACGGTTGGATAGCGTGTCCGTTGCTCCGCCTGTCACTCTACCGGTAGAGTACAGCGTGTGGGATTATCCTGGAATATCGGTATGCGGTAGGACGGTATCCGCTTTGTCTGATTTGTGCACTCACTGAGAAAAGACGAATTCACTCGGGAACGCGAGAGATCACTCTCTCCCGCGTTCCCTTGTCCATAATATATTAAAAAAACCGACATACCGTCGGTTTTTTTATTTTAATTTAGCAAAATTTATTAGTTATCCACCGTATTTCTTGTGGTCTGATTCGGCACATGGTATAAAGAGTATAAGGTTGAGGTAAGTAGGGGAGATCGGAAGTTGAGGATCATATCCTCGTTTCACGCAGGTTACCTGCAAACTGACTGGCACGCCTCGCGCGCCACAAAGTTCGCAACTCTTGCGAGAAACTGCTTCTTCGGAAGCGCCCTTTTTCCCCATGGAACTCTCGGGTTCCACTACTTGCCTTCACTCAGGAGGCGGACTACTGGTGTTCTCGAACACCGTGTCCGCCTCCGCAACCTACACTCTTATCTTCTCCTCATGAGGAAATAAGAGCAATAAAACCCTGCACCAGAACGGTGCAGGGTTTTATTTATAGAAATTTTTGTTTATCAAGTGTGATCCAATATCCTGCAAGACAAGCGTTTACATCGAGCGATTGCTTTCCTTCAAATTGAATTTTTTCAATTTTGATTGAACCATCTCTCGTTCCTACGAGTATCGTATTTTCTTCACATCGTATATATCCTGGGTCTAATTTTTCGTGTGCAGGTTTAATTTCAAGCAGCTTTACTCGTTCTCCGTTAAGAGTTGTCCAGATTCCTGGCCAGGGTGTGGTACCGCGATACAGATTATATATTTCTTCAGTAGTTTTATTCCAATCAATTTTTCCGTCATCACGTGAAAGTTTTTTGCACAGTGTTACTTTTGATTCATCTTGTTTTTGTGGAATAATTTTTCCTTCAATATATTCGAGTACGGTTTTCAACAGAAGCGTTGATCCTATTTTCGCAAGTCGTGTATCAAGCTCGGGGTATGTTTCATCTGAGCTGATTGTAATTTTTTCTTGTGACAAAATATCTCCAGTATCCATTCCAGCGTCCATGATCATAATTGTAACGCCAGTTTCTGTTTCACCATTAATAAGAGCTGTTTGAATGGGTGATGCACCACGATACTTTGGCAGGAGCGAGGTATGTACATTTATAAATCCATGCTTTGTTTCAGTAAACAAATGAGATGGAATAAGTAGACCATATTGCGCGGTGACTGCAACGTCAAACGTATCCTTTTCAAGATGAAAGTCTTTGAGTGTTTCTGGCTGTTCTATTTTTATACCCAATTTTTCAGCTGCGAGTTTTACTGGAGAGGAGGTAAGGATTTGTTTTCTTCCCACTGGTTTATCAGGCTGGGTTATGACTAGATCAACTGAAAAACGATCATCTGTAGTAAGTGATTCGAGGATGGTCACTCCAAATTCATGAGTTCCGAAGAATGCAATTTTGATTTTCATAATGAGTGAATATTATCTTATTTTAGCTTTTTTTTCAAGCTAGGGATGACAGTGTTGTTTATTTTTGCTATAGTACTGTAACTATGCGATGGAAGATACTTCTTATTTTTTTTGTCTTGATTGTCGGGGTTTTTTTTGTTTTTCGCCCTCGTTTTTCTATTTTGGGTCAAAAGATTGAAGCTCCTGCGGAAGAGTCAACAGCTACAGAAGTGGTAGAGACTCATGTCCCACAATTTATATTTGAGACGCATGTGGTTGAAGAGGGGGAGACTTTTAGCATTGCGACAGATAAATTGGGTATTTCGTATACTGAGATGCTTGATATTCTTGAACACTCTTCCTCGACATATGATTTTACTCGAATCAAAGTCGGACAACCTCTTATTCTTGCAAAAAATGCAGACGGAACACGTAATTATCTGGACTACGAACGAAATCGCGAATCAATCGTTCGTTTTTATTTTGCAGAAAACAGAGCAGAAATTATTCCGATTGAATATGAAGTTGAAGAAGTGGTGGTGCAGGGAGTCGTCTCTTCATCGATGTATCTTGACGCGCTCGCACTTGGAATTCCTGACGCAGTCATTATGCAATTTGCAGATACGTTCGCCTGGACGATTGATTTTTCTACACAAGTTCAGTATGGAGATACTTTTTCAATTATTTATGAGAAACGAAAACGCAATGGGGCAGATGCTGGTACTGGATTGGTGCGTGCAGGAAAGTTTGTAAATAGTGGAAATGAATTATACGGATTCTTGTACGAACAGGAAGAAGGGAAACCTTCATATTTCAATGAAAAGGGTGAGTCTATGGTTAAGGCATTTTTGCGCGCCCCTCTGGAGTATAAACGTATAACTTCTGGCTACACCACGGCTCGATTCCATCCCATATTGGGCAGAAACACAACACATCTTGCAATTGACTATGCAGCGGCAATTGGTACGCCGATTATGGCAGTGGGTGATGGTACGGTAACATTTGCTGGATGGAATAGTGGGGGATTTGGTAATTTTGTAACTATCAAACATAACGATACATTTATTACTGAATATGCTCATTTATCCGGATTTGCAAAAGGGATTAAATCAGGGGTTCGTGTAGTGCAGGGACAGGTAATTGGGTACGTTGGTTCGACGGGGTTATCAACTGGCCCTCATTTGCATTATCAAATTAGGCAGAATGGAACATTGGTCAATCCACTTAAGGTTGAGTTTCCTCCGGGGGATCCGATTAGCGATGAGCATCGAGGTGGATTTGAAGGTGAGGTTTTGAAGTATAAAGATAGACTTTAATTATCTATAATTCAAATCTTGAATTTTTCAAAAATTCCAAGACAAAGATTTTAGTTTTTAGTTCCAGTTTTAAGCTTTGAGATTTACGTTTTGAGTTTGGTGTGCTACACTATTCTCCACTTAACTAAATCAATTGTAAAACTATGGAACAGGACATGCAGTCAATTTTCAATCGCATTCAGGAAACCAGGAAAAAGATGAAAGATATCAAGGCAATGTTTAGGGACGCCCTTGATGGGAACGGTGAATATCAAGAATTGATGGATAAGATGAAAACACTCCGTGAAAATAAAAAGCGTGTTGAGACTGCAATCAAAGAGGGGTTTTCCAGCGAAATGCAAAAACTGGATGATTTGAAAATCGACATTGAATCGGATATGGAGATGTTGAATGATATGGCGCTGACGAAGATGATGAAAGGTGAAACATTTGAATTATCTGATGAGTACAAGAATAATTACGAGCCAATTTTTTCAGTCAAATTTAAAAAACAGTAAACTGTATGTCTCGAGAAGTTATATTTGATATTGAGACAGTTGGTGATATCAAGGATTACAATACGATGAAAGTGACGGTGGTGTCGGTATATGAGTATGAGAGCGATTCGTATCGATCATTTGACGAGCATGAGCTTGGTAGCCTCTGGCCTATTTTAGAAAAAGCAGAACGGCTGATCGGATTTAATAGTGAATCATTCGATATTCCAATTTTGGCAAAATATTACAGTGGAGATTTAAAACGGATCGAACACCTCGACTTACTCAAAGTGGTAAAAGAATCTACGGGTAGACGATACAAATTGAATGATCTTGCGAAAGCCACACTCCAGATTGAGAAGAGTGCGGATGGACTCCAGGCAATGGAGTGGTATAAGGAAGGAAAAATTGATTTGATCAAGAAATATTGCGAACAGGATGTGAAAGTGACCAAAGAGATTTATGATTTTGGTCGGAAGAATAAAATGTTGTATTTTCCAACGCTAACCGGGGAGATACAACCGTTTCCCGTAAACTTCGAACCAAAACCTAAGGCGACGGTGCAACAGGGTGTACAAGGTGGGGTAAATTTGACGTTACCGTTTTAAAAAATCACTCGGCCTACAAAACTTTCTTAGCGGTTTTTTCAGGTAAACTTAAAACCCATTACATTAAGTATTTTGGGTTTTTTAGGTTACTTGACAGTATGTTGCATTTTTTTTATCATAAATTGAAACCTGTGCGTGTTTCCGAGGTGAGGGAGTCTATATGCCTGCGTACTTGATTACTACGGATGGGGTGAGGCTGTGTCCTCGGGATGGACTCAAGGGTATTCTCGATGAGAAGAGTACCTGTCCTACATTTGCGGTCTATTGGACCGCTCGTGAGTACGTGAGCCAGCTTCTGGTGGTCGGACAGTTTCCGACCTATGAAGCACTGTGCCACAAGGCTCGTTGGTCATTCGTCGCTCCTGCGCTTCCTCCTCACTTCGAACGATTCGACGGAGTGTGGAAGCTCACCGATGAGGGGCGGTGGGAGTGGGTTGCAGGAATGGTTGGGGTGATGCCTGATGCTGTTGCAGACGCGCTCTGTCTCAACAGGTAACACTACCTCCAACTCAACCTCTGGACCAATGTCCGGTCGCCTAACACGCGACCGGATTGTTCTCAATAATTTAAAAAATTTCAAAGTGTATTTTTTGCATTTCAGTTCCTCCTGTGATAAGCATTGCACGAACATCTTTTACCATTTCAGCACTTCCGCAGATGAATGCTCTCAGATTTGAAGTATCTTTTGGTATATGTTCGGTCACTCGACCGCGCAGTCTTGTCCACAAATCCTCAGGTCTAGAGACTGTAAGTAAATAAGAAAAATTTGGGTATTCTTTTTGTAACTCATCAAGTCGATCTGTCCAGAAAATACTTTTTTCGTAGCGTACACCGAAGATAAGTTGAATTTTTTGTTGATTCTTTTTGTTTTTTAGTTCATCTGTCAGTATCGACATGATAGGTCCTAGTCCTGCGCCAGTCGCAATAAAATATATATTTTCCGCATTTGTATCGAGTACAAATCTTCCTGCGGGTTTTTTGAAAATAATTTGATCTCCGACTTGTTTACTTCGAAAATAATTTGATCCGACTCCATCTGGAAGAAGCTTCACGCATAGTTCAATATAGTTGTCAGCTGGAGTAGAGGAGATCGAGTATGATCTGAATACTTCTTTATCATCTTTGGGTATCACAATCTGGACAAATTGCCCTGCAATGAAATTTAGATTATTTGGCTTAGTAAAGCGAATTTCAAGCATCTCATCTGCAATCTCCCTCTTTTCAATCACGACACCGGTAAATATGTCCATACGGTTGACTATTAATAAGAATTCCTTTATCATACCATAAAAGTATGATTTCACTATGCTCTCAATAAGCAAACAAACTGATTACGCGGTAGAGCTTATTCTTGCGCTCTCAAAACTTAAGGAAGATCATGTCCTTAGTCTTAAGGTATTCGCTAGACAGAGTAACATATCATTTTTGTTTTTGCAACGGATTGCCAGGCAATTAAGAAAGGCGAATCTTATTGAAGCTGTGCGTGGAATCAATGGGGGATATCGATTACTCAAACCAGCATCGACTATTTCATTTCGACAAGTGATTGAGGCCGTGCAAGGGCCGTTTGCAGTACTTGCGTGTACCAAGAAAGAAGAATGTGGGCTTGAAGCTATGTGTACTGCAAAACATGGACTTCGTTCAGTCGAAGCTGAGATTGCTCAATTGCTCGATTCTCGCTTTGTGGTTTAGTCTGTAATAGAATGGAACACGGATGACGCGGATTGAACGGATTTTCACGGATTAAATACGGATACATTTGATATTTTATTTGAAATTTGAACTTGGAACTTTGAACTTTTATCTAATAATATGTTTGGAAATAAAAATACAATTTATCTTGACTATGCTGCAGCAACTCCTGTGGATGCGCAGATTGTTGATGCAATGAAACCTTATTTTTCTGAATTATATACGAATCCGTCGTCACTGTATGAATCTTCACGGAAACTCGCGGAGAAATATAGTGTGTGTAGAAAAAGTGTTGCTGATTTTTTTCATACCACACCTGACACTATTACATATGTGAGTGGAGGGAGTGAATCCATTACCAGTGCGATTATGGGGATCGCTCGGACACATGTACTCAAGGGGAGGCATATCATTACCACACAGATTGAGCATAGCGCAGTACTCGAACCACTTCATGCGCTTGAACGATATGGATTTGAAGTCACCTATGTGCCGGTTGACGAGTTTGGGTTTGTTTCAGTACAAGATGTGGTGAAAGCAATTCGCAAAGATACGATTCTGATTTCCATCATGCACGCGAATAATGAGATTGGATCGATTCAGCCAATTGAAGAAATTGGTCGGGAAATTTTGAAATATAGAAAAAAAGAAAATACTATCTTTCCACTCTTTCATGTTGATGCGTGCCAAAGTGTTCTGTATCTCGAATCTTCAGTTGAAAAATTGCACGTGGATGCATTGTCGTGCAATGGCGGGAAAATATATGGACCGAAATCTTCGGGAATTCTCTATGTGCGACGAGGAGTTGAGTTTGACCCGACGATTCTTGGTGGAGGGCAACAGAACGGTAGGCGCAGTGGAACGATTGATATGGCTATGGTTGTGGGTATTACTGAAGCGATCAAATCAATTCCCGAGAATTCTGAGTATGAAAGAATTAAGATGCTTCGTGATCGATTGTGGAATGGGATTAGGGAAAGTATCGATGACGTAGTTTTAAATGGTCCTGAAATTAGCGATGAAAAAAGATTGCCGAATAATCTCAATGTTTCGTTTATTGGAGCTCCTGGTGAAGCATTAGTTTTGTATCTGGATGCACAGGGGATTTGTGTGAGTACTGGCTCTGCATGCGCTGAGGATTCTCGATCTGGATCGCATGTTTTGGAAGCATGTGGATATGATAATGGGAGAAAAAATAGCGCGGTTCGCTTTACGCTTGGAAAAAATACTACTGAGAAAGAGATTGAACAGGTGATTGATGTGTTGCCTGGTATCGTTGGAAAGGTTCGTTCTATGCAGTAATAAAATAGAACGCGGATGACACGGATAAACACGGGTCAACGCGGATTCAACCCGTGACAATCCGTTAAACCCGTGTTGTCAGCGTTCTATAAAATTTATGTCAAATAAACCACAACCACATTTTACGATTGATCGTACACTCTACGACTCGGCAAATATTGACCGGTCTGTTTTTAAGACTGCGCCAGGACTCAGTGAAAATATTATTCGTGAAATTTCAGAGCAGAAAAAAGAACCGAGTTGGATGCTTGAGAAACGGCTCAAGGCATTTGAGTTTTTCAAACAGACAACAGTCCCTACCTGGGGACCTGATTTATCCAAGCTCAATCTTGATGAGATTATTTATTTTGTCCGTCCTGACACTGGCGAATCTACGAGCTGGGATACTGTACCAGATGATATCAAGAAAACATTTGAAAAATTGGGGATTCCAGAGGCTGAACGAACCGCACTTGGTGGAGCAGGGGCACAGTATGATAGTAATGTGGTGTATCACAAGATCAAGGATGATTTGAAAGCCAAGGGTGTGATTTTTGAAAATATGGATGTGGCAGTACAACAGTATCCTGATCTAGTGAAGGAATATTTCATGACACAATGTATTCCGATCAATGACCACAAATTTATCATGCTTCATGCGGCTGTGTGGAGCGGAGGAACTTTTATTTATGTGCCAAAAAATGTCAAAGTTGATTTACCATTGCAAGCATACTTCCGCATGAACGCAGAAAAAGGTGGGCAATTCGAGCACACGCTCATCATTGTTGACGAGGGAGCTGAGCTTCACTATATCGAAGGATGCTCGGCTCCTCGATATAATGCTAATTCACTTCATGCAGGTGGAGTAGAGATATTCGTAAAAAAAGGTGGGCGATGCAGATATTCATCAATCGAAAATTGGTCAAAGAATACGTATAACTTAAATACGAAGCGAGCTCTTGTGGATGAAGAGGCTGTGATCGAATGGGTGAATGGAAATATGGGATCAGGAACGACGATGCTCTATCCATCTTCGGTTCTTCGTGGGCGTGGAGCACGATCAGACAGTCTTGGAGTTGCATTTGCTGGTCCAGGACAGAATCAGGACACGGGTGCCAAAGCGATCCATGTGGCGCCAGATACCAAGTCAACAATCAAAGCAAAATCAATTTCAGTAAACGGTGGTGTTACGACGTATCGAGGGCAGGTAAAAGTTACCAAGGGTGCTGAACGATCAAAAGTATCTGTAGAATGTGATGCGCTTCTGATTGGGGACGATGCAATTTCAAACACTTATCCATACATGAAGATTAATAATAGTACGACTGATATTGCGCATGAAGCGCGAGTTGGAAAAATAGGGGATGATGAGATATTTTATCTCCAGTCGCGTGGACTCTCAGCAGAATCTGCAATGAACCTCGTAGTAGCAGGATTTATTGAACCAATTGTAAAATCACTTCCGCTTGAATATGCGCTTGAGCTTAATAAACTTATTGAGCTTGAGATGGAAGGAAGTGTCGGGTAAGCATATGAATAAAGACTTATCACACTATAAACGAATTTTGATTGTCGGAGATGCTGGACGAGGTAAAAGTACTCTGGCAAAGAAATTATCTGAACGTCTGAATATTCCGTGGTATGCGACTGATGATTTTCATTGGAAAGAAAAATTTACGACTCTTGCTGATCGTGACGAAAGTATTGAAAAAATACAAAAGATTTATGAGCTCGATGAGTGGATCTTAGAGGGACCTACTGTGCGACTAGTCAAAGAAGGATTTGAGCGGGCTGAGATAATTTATTATCTGCGTTTTACCAACATTTTTAGTCAGTGGTTTATGCTTTTGAAAAGACACGGTGGTCGTAAAAATGAAAGCATACCCCAATTACTCCACCTTCTTAGACATGTGTTTTATAAGCGATTTAGAGTAGGCTACAAGAAACATGACGAGACATTGGACGAAGCAATACAGCCGTTTCACTCAAAAGTTTTAGTGTTAACGAGTTTTAAAGAAATTGATGCATTATGAAATCTACTCCCTATACAATCCATTATGGTATAGGAATGCTCATGAATTTTGAGCCACTGGCTTATGATACGCTCAAATTCGAAGCATCATTGAGCGTGGTTTCACTTTCTGATTCTGAAGTTTGTGATAAGAATACGCTTCAATCGATTTTAGAAAAAAATGAAAAGTTAAATTCTGTTGTGGGTAAACATTTGGGTGGCTTTCATTTGTTTAACATTGTACATACTCAACCCACTGACGAATTTTATTTTAGAATAAAAAAACAGGATATAGTAACTACTCACGCGTTGAATATTTCTGTATCAAATCCTACTCGAGTGAAAGTAATTGTAGAAGTAGAAGCTGGTGCACAAGTAATTATTGTAGAAAATTTTCAAGGCGAAGCGTATGTGGGGTATGAGCTTACTATTATTGCAGGCGAAGGATCAAAAGTTGATTTTATTTCAGCTATCAAAGAACCTGGAATGCGAACGATACTCCGAAATGCATTTATGGGAAAAGATTCTAGTATTGTCTGGCATGAGGCCGTGATTGAAGGAAAATTAATTCAATCTCATACGAGAACATATCTATATGAATCTGGAGCGAGAGCTGAGGTGAAAGATATTTTTGTATTGTCATCTGATACAGTTCTTGATATGTATCACTCAATGTATCATCTGGCGTCACACACAACTTCTGACATGCTTACTAAAGGAGTGTTAAGCGATAAATCGCGTGCATTGTATCAGGGGCTTATTCATATTGATGAGAAAGCTGTTGGTTGTACCGGGTACCAGAAAGAAGATAGTTTGATTCTCTCAAACAGTGCAGAGGTCAATGCGGTTCCTAATCTTGAGATTGAGAATAGTGATGTGAAATGTTCGCATGGAGTGACTACTGCGCATATTGATAAGGAAAAACTATTTTATGCAGAGAGTAGGGGAATTGATACGCCAACCGCGATAGACTTGTTTGTTGATGGACACCTCGCGCCGTGTCTCGGTACACTACCAGACAATATAAAATTAACAATCCAAGATAGAATAAGAAATAATTTAAGAAAATAGAACGCGGGTTTAACGGATAACACGGGTTGTCACGGGTAAATTCAAAAAAATCCGTGTGAACCCGTAAATCCGTGTTATCCGCGTTCCATTCTTCCATCAATATGAACCAAAAAATACGAGAACAATTTATACTTCTCAAAAACCGTCCGGAGTACGCGTATCTTGATAGTGGCGCCACTTCACTTACTCCTGATTCAGTTACTAAAGTTGTTGACGAATATTACAATTCTTATCGCGCGAATATTCATCGAGGTATGTACCCAGATAGTGAGCGCGCAAGCAAAGCGTATGAAGACGTGCGTGGAATCGCTGCGAATTTCTTTGGCTGTAACACAAATGAAATATTTTTTACCTTCGGTGCAACGCATGGGCTCAATATGATTGCGTATGGACTTGAGCATATATTAAAAAAAGATGATGTTATTCTGCTTTCAGAATTGGAACATCACGCAAATCTCGTTCCATGGCAACAGGTTGCCAAGCGTACGGGTGCGATACTTCGTTTTATTCCGATTAATAAAGAAACTTTTGAATTAGATCATGATCTAAAAAAATATTTTGACAACAAAGTAAAAATTGTAAGTATCGCACATGTTTCAAATACATTAGGGACTATTCAACCAATTATCCAATTATCTCAATGGGCACATTCGGTTGGTGCGCTCATGATTGTGGATTCGTCACAGTCAGTCGCGCATGTACCGAGTAACGTTTCAGAATTAGGATGCGATTTTCTGGTATGCTCAGGACACAAGATGTATGCGCCCACCGGAACTGGAATTGTGTATGGAAATAGCAAGGCTCTAGAATTGCTTAGTCCTAGTATGTTTGGTGGGGATATGATTGATATGGTTGAATTGACTGAGAGTACCTGGGCAGACATTCCACATCGGTTTGAAGCAGGAACACCAAATATTGGAGGAATTATCGGACTTGGCGAAGCAATTAAATTTATTGAGTCAATTGGGTGGAATAATATTCAAGCACATGAACAGAAAATGACTGAGAAGTTGATAGCTGTTATTTCTAAGTATGCGCGTATTATTGGTCCCAGTACTGTTACCAATCGGACTGGAGTGGTTTCGTTTGTTATGGATAAGGTACACCCGCATGATATTGCAGGGTTCCTCGGTGAGCGGGTAGTCGCTATACGGGCAGGGCATCATTGTGCAATGCCACTTATGCGTGCACTCAATCTGATGCAGGGGACTGCACGGGCAACAGTCGGTGTCTACACTACAGAGGAAGATATCGCACAGCTTGATTCTACATTGAAAGAATTACACACTACTTTTGGTTAATATGTATACACACGATCACGAACTCAACTCAATTTACAAAGAATATATTCTTGATTTGTATCGCAATCCCAAGAATAAGAAGAAGATTGAGCATCCAACACATGTATCGACCAAGAGAAACGCGAGTTGCGGGGATGAATTAACAGTGTATCTGGTGATTACTGATGGAATAGTGACTGATGTGGGGTTTGATGGCATTGGGTGTGCAATATCACAAGCGTCTGCGTCACTTCTGACTGAACATATCAAGGGCAAATCGCTTGAAGAGGTTCGTAAACTTACGGAAGAAGATGTTTTGAAATTATTGGGTATTGAAATTGGAATTACTCGGACCAAATGTGCGTTACTTGCGTACACGTCATGTATAAATGCAATAGAACACGGATAAAACGGATAAACACGGGTTACCGCGGATAAATTCAGAAAAATCCGTGTAAACCCGTAAAACCCGTGCTACCCGCGTTCTGTTAAACTAAACTTTATGTCACTACAAATACAAAATTTACATGTGTCAGTTGAGGAAAAGCAAATTGTAAAAGGCTTGAATCTTGAAATAAAGCCAGGCGAGGTTCATGCGATCATGGGACCCAATGGTTCTGGAAAATCAACATTGGCAAATACATTGCTAAGTCATCCGAAATATACCGTCACTGATGGGAAGATAATTGTTGATAATGTAGACGTTACTGACATGGCGACCAATGAGAAAGCAAAACATGGGCTTTTTCTTTCCATGCAGTATCCTCCAGAGATTGAGGGAGTGACCATATCGAATTTTTTACGTCTCGCGTACAATTCTTTGAAAGGTGCTTCAGTTAATCCGCTTGAGTTTCATCGAAAATTAGTTGAAAAAATAAAAGAGTTTGGCATGGATCCCTCGTTTGCGACAAGGTATGTGAATGCGGGTTTTTCTGGAGGAGAGAAGAAACGTGCTGAGATTCTCCAGCTTTCAGTATTGGAACCAAAGTATGCTGTGCTTGATGAGACTGATTCTGGACTTGATGTCGATGCTCTGAAAATTGTTGCAGAGGGTATTACCAAATTTAAGAGCGATAAAACTGGCGTACTTCTTATTACGCACTATAATCGCATTCTTGATTTTGTGGTTCCTGATTTTGTACATATTATGATTGATGGGAAAATTGTGAAGAGTGGAGGGAAGGAACTGGCATATGAAGTGGAGAAGGGTGGGTATACTAATTTCAAATAGAACGCGGGTGACACGGGTAAACACGGATTTACGCTGATTTAATCCGTGACAACCCGTTAAACCCGTGTTATCCGTGTTCCATAAATATATGATTACTAAGGAAGAAATTTTAGAAAAATTAAAAGGAGTTAAAGATCCTGAGGTCAATGTTGACATTGTGACTATGGGACTGATTTATGATATCCATATTGATGAGAAAGGGGAGTCAGTTGCAATCACTATGACCTATACTACACCATTTTGTCCCTTTGGTCCGCAGCTCACTTCTGAAATAAAGGATGCTATTGTTGAGCTTGGATTTTCGCCAGAAAAAGTATCAATTGACGTGACATTTGATCCACCATGGGAAGCACCGCCTGATTTGCGGGCTGCTATGGGAGTGTGACAAAGTCAAAAGGAAAAAGGTAAAAGTAAAAAGATTATGGAGAAGAAAATACAAAAAATCGAAGTATGTTGCGGAGGGGACTGTATGGTCGAGGGCGCCCATGCTATTGTGGGTGTGCTGGAAGAGAAATATACAGGAACAGAAACTGCTGTTGGTATCTGTGGGTGTGTTGATCTGTGTGAGAAAGCAGTAAATGTGATCGTTGACGATAATCGAATTTTCTCGTATAGTACTCCTGAAAATATAGTAGAAAAGATGGGGCGGGGGAGTGGTGAACCATACCACAAGTTTACCCCTGGGCAACTTGATCTGAATGATGATTTTTTGGGTGATTTGTAAAATTACGATAGATGTTGGGTGGGGAAACGTATTTACGGAGGTTCTCATGAGCGAGAGAAGGTGTCCTGAGCATCGAGGTACTGGCATTACGCCGAAGGATATCACATGCCACAATCATGTAGGCGTGTTGCAACAACGGTTTCACAACATGCACTGTCGTGCGCTCAAGTGCCCATTCGCACTCAAGGGTGCTGAACGTCATGTCGATGCTTCTACACATTTTGCTCGGAGCACTGTGGAATTCATCCTTTGGCTCGTCAGTGGTTAGGAGGTGACTGGATTCTCGATACTGAACCCACTCACCCAAGATCTATTGTATATCATTATTATGAGTACTGAACCAAAACTTCCTGATAATTTACCAGAAGATATCTCAATGAAAATACGAAAAGGTGGCAAGATCCGCCGTATTGTGGTAGACAGACAGGCTTGTATTGGTGCGCAATCATGTGTGGTGGTTGCTCCCGGAGTATTCCAGATGGATGATGGGAATCTTGCGTATGTCGCAGATCCAGATGCAAATGACGAAGATACGATTATGATGGCAGCGCAAGTATGTCCAGTACTCGCCATTCATCTGTATGATGAAGAGGGAAATAAGATATTTCCGAATTAGTATTAATAATAAAGAGTATGTAGAAAATTTTCGGTATATTAAGCTTATTTATAATTTATGTAATTTTGAAATATGAACACTAGAGAAAGTGGTATGAGCAACAATCCTGAGTTAAATAAGTCCTTGAATGATGAGATTTTTAATGATTTTTTGCTTCTTTATGCTGAGTTTAAAGCGGAAAAGTACACAACACCTGGCATAGGAGACCTTCTTGGGCAGCTTAATGATGGGCGTGGTCTGCAGGATGATGCTAAAATTACCCGACAACAATTAGAAAGTATGATTCAGTCAAAGGCAGGTTATATGAATGAACATGACTTTCTTGAAGAAGCTTCTGCGTCCCTTTACGAAAAAAGGCGTTTGAGTAATCTTACGCCAGAGCAAAGAAGAGATGAGGAACGAAGAAAGGGTGAGGATATACGAGAACGAGAAATATCCAGACAGAAGTATTTATCTAAGTCTAAAAAACAATCCCACGATGACGCACCAATACCTCAGATATATTTAACTGACAAAGGTTATGTGACGGGTGTTGCACTTGGACCGAGTGCAAGCTTGGAAGGCGGCACTACTATACAGACTAGTAAAGGAAAGCTGGATGTTAATATTTTAGGTCCTGATAGACCAGGAACAAAATAAATCCATGTGTTTCAGTGCGTGGTGGTTTATCTACTTAACATAAATCCGCCCCAAAGGGCGGTTTTATGTTAGTTAATTTTCAATCCTTCTTTTGTTACATCTATTGTCACGGTATCTCCCTCTCCTACACTCTTCTCAATAATCTTCATTGCAAGTTTATCAAGTAATTCAGTCTGGATCACGCGTTTGAGCGGACGAGCGCCGAGATTTTCATCGTATCCTTTCTTCGCAAGCCAATCTTTTGCCTTATCGGTTACTTCGAGCTTTATTTTTTGTTTATCAAGACGCTTCATGACAATCTCAAGCTGGAGATCGACGATTGATCTGATCTGGTCTTCTTTGAGTGGATGGAAGACAATGATTTCGTCTACTCGGTTCAAAAATTCTGGTTTGAATTGTTCACGGAGCGCACCAAAGATTCGTTTATTTATTGCTTCTTCTGACTGTTTGTTTACATTGGCACCTTTTTGTTTTTCGCTAAACCCAAATTCTCCGCGTTTGCCCATCTGGACAATCAAGTCACTTGCAATGTTACTCGTCATGATAATGACGGTGTTTTTGAAGTTCACTTTGCGACCCTTGGCATCTGTGAGGTGTCCATCTTCGAGAATCTGGAGCATGATATTGAAGATATCTGGGTGAGCTTTTTCAATTTCATCAAATAGAATAACTGAGTATGGTTTTCTTCGGACAATTTCTGTCAGTTGTCCGCCCTCATCAAAGCCAATATAGCCTGGGGGAGAGCCAATCATTTTACTGATTGCATGCTTTTCCATATATTCGGTCATATCAACGCGTACCAGTGCATCTCGGTCATTGAATAGGAATTCAGCAAGTGTTTTTGCAAGTTCAGTTTTTCCAACACCAGTTGGCCCCATGAAGATAAATGAACCAATTGGGCGTTTTTCTTCTGAGATTCCTGCTCGGTTTCTTCGAATTGCATTTGCGACTGCGGTAATAGCCTCTTCTTGCCCTATCACCTGTTTGCCAAGCTCAGACTCCATCTTTGCCAGCTTGTACACTTCATCTTCAAGCATTTTGTTCACTGGAATTCCGGTCCATTTTGAAACTACTCGAGCAATATCTTCATCAGTTACTTCCTCTTTCAAGATTGAGCTCTTTTTTTGCAAGTCAGCGAGTTTCACTTCGTATTTTTTGATTGCTTCTTCAATCACCGGAATTTTTCCATAGCGAATCTCGGCAACTTTTTGTAAGTCGCCTTTGCGTTCCATGATTTCTGCTTCCTGTTTCAGCTTATCGATCTCTTTCTTGTGTTCGCGCATCTTGGTAATGATTTCTTTTTCATTACTCCACTGCATTTCTATTTCTTTGCTTTTTTCTTTGAGATTTGCCAATTCTTCTTTCAAAAGTTTTTCACGTTCTTTTGAGTCAGTATCAGTCTCTTTTTTGAGCGCGCGAAGTTCGATGTCGATTTTCATCATCTTGCGTTTCATTTTGTCGAGGTCATCAGGCATGGAATCAATCTGCATTTTGAGAGCACTCGCTGCCTCATCAATCAGGTCAATTGCTTTGTCTGGGAGAAAACGGTCGGTAATATATCGATCAGAAAAATTGACTGCGGCAACAATTGCAGGGTCAGTGATACGCACCCCATGGTGGATTTCGTATTTTTCTTTAATCCCACGGAGAATCGCAGTTGCATCATCGAGCGATGGCTCATGCACCATGACTGTCTGGAACCGGCGTTCAAATGCGGCATCTTTTTCAATATGTTTTTGATGTTCTTTAATAGTCGTTGCGCCAATAATATGGAGCTCTCCCCGGGCGAGTCCTGGCTTCAACATGTTTGAGGCATCAACCGCCCCTTCTGAACTTCCGGCACCGACAATCGTATGAAGCTCGTCAATAAAGAGGATAATTTGTCCATTACTATTCGTAACTTCTTTGATCACTGCCTTGAAGCGTTCTTCGAATTCTCCTCTGAATTTGGTTCCTGCAAGAAGAGATCCGATATCGAGAGAGATTACTTCCTTGTCTTTGAGGTTTTCTGGGACATCACCGTTCACAATACGCTGTGCCAATCCCTCGACTACTGCAGTCTTTCCAACGCCAGGTTCTCCAATCAATACTGGGTTATTTTTGGTACGACGAGTAAGCACCTGCATCACACGACGAATTTCATCATCTCGTCCGATGACTGGGTCTAGTTTTTCTTTTCGTGCTCGTTCAGTCAGATTAAGTCCGTATTTTTCAAGCGCCTGGTATTTGCTCTCCGGTTCCTGAGAATCCACACGCTGGTTACCGCGGATTGACTGGAGGACTTTGAGCACTTCATGATAATTGACTCCCTGCGTATTCACAAAATCGCTAATCGGGTTCTTGCCTGTAAGATAGGCGAGTAGGAGATGCTCAACCGAAATAAATTCGTCTTTCATTTTTTGAGCTTCGTTATTCGCATTCTGAAGAATATAGAGTGTTGCCTGTGAGAGCATGACTTGTCCAACACCTTGGGGAAGGGGATTCTGTTGTTTTGGTAGGCGATCAATCAGGGATTGTGTAGCTACAATAATTTCTTCTACCTGCGCGTTTAATTTTTTGAATATTGATATTACCACCCCTTCTTCTTGCTGGAGTAGGGACAAAAAAAGATGCGGCGGTTCAATCTGTTGCTGGCCGTTTTCTGTCGCGATTATCTGCGCGTTTTGGATCGCTTCTTGGGATTTATTGGTAAAATTTTGGGGCATCATAGAGGCATGAATTGCGAAATAAATTCAATTGTTCTAATTATACTAATTGACCTAAAATAAACAGGTATAGAATTTTTAGAATAATTTTCAATTTAGGCTTAAATTATCACTCTATATATAAGAGTGATAATCACTATACCATATTCGTAAAATGTGTCAATATATGCTAGTATAGCATGAGTATATACCCAATAAAACTGTATGGAAGTACTGAATGTGCGTATCGATGAGATCACTCTTGATGACGCTCGGAGGAAGATTCTCGACTTTATTCGAGGGAATAAATTACATCGGGTTTTTACTCCCAATCCTGAGATGCTGGTTGCAGCTACTAGGAATTCTCGTTTTGCTCAGATATTGAATACGGCTGATCTATCCCTCTGTGACGGGAAGGGTCTTGAAATAGTGTCAAAAGGAAAGCTGAAGCGAATTCCAGGTGTTGATTTTATGCTAGAAATCCTTACCATCGCTGAGCGTGAGGGGAAGTCAATTTTTTTATTAGGTGGCGGTAAAACCAAGACATTGAAAAAACTGTTTGCGTATATCCAGAAGCATTATCCTACGTTGCAAATAGCAGGCATGCATCCTGGTCCTCAGTTTTTTATCAATAAGGGTGCTATACGATTCAAAAATAATGAAGAAGAGATAGTCAATAAAAAGGTGCTTGCGGATATACGTATGAATAAACCGGATATTCTGTTCGTAGCATTTGGTCATGAAAAACAGGAAACCTGGATTGATCAGTATACTGATAAACTGGGTGGTGTGCGAGTCGCGATGGGGGTGGGTGGGGCATTTGACTACATATCTGGTTCAATACGACGAGCTCCGCCGTGGCTAAGGAGTGCGGGTTTTGAATGGCTGTACAGATTTTTTACTCAACCAAAACGCCTTAATCGAATCATTATTGCAACTATTTTATTCCCTTACTATGCTCTCATCAAAGATCGTTAAACACATAACCCAGCTCCAGGAAAAGAAATATCGACGCGAGTTTCATGAGTTTGTGGTAGAAGGCTTCAAGGGGGTGGGGGAGGCGCTCCAGTATGCCCAGGTGATTCTCGTCATTGTGGAAGGTAGTCGCAGAGAAGAGGAAGAGATTACTGCGTGCATACAACAGGCAGAGAAGTTGAAAATTCCCGTTGAATTTTGTGGTAGAAAAGATATTGGTAGTATCAAGACTACCGACACTTTTCCCGGCATTCTTGCCGTTGTTGATTCAGAGGAATATTCACTTGAAGACGTCGCAGAAGGACCGATTATTGCACTTGAAGATATAAAAGATCCGGGAAATCTCGGAACCATTATCCGGACTGCAGATTGGTTTGGGATTACGAATATTTTGCTTTCAGAAAATAGTGTTGATGAATATAATCCTAAAGTGGTGAGAAGTACTATGGGTTCGATTTTTCGCTCAAGGATATATCGTTCACATAATGTACTCAAAGATATTGAGAGACTCAAAAATGATTTTGGATATACGACGGTTGGACTTGATATCGCGGGTAAGCCACTTCCTTCGACTATTTCAAAACCAGAACACATGATTTTTATCTTTGGATCAGAGTCTCATGGCATTTCTTCTGAGCTTGAAAACCTTGTCGATACCCGCTATACTATCCTTGGTAAAGGAAAGGCAGAATCTCTTAATCTCGCTATTTCTGCTGCAATCCTCATGTCACGTTTATGAAAAAGTCTAATAGAACGCGGATTACACGGATAAACACGGGTCAACACGGACTTAATCCGTGACAACCTGTTAAACCCGTGTCATCAGTGTTCTATTTATTAATTTTATGAAAATAAAGACTCGATACGCACCAAGTCCCACAGGAAAATTGCATGTAGGTGGTCTAAGGACCGCTCTTTTTTCATATTTGTATGCCCGCAAACATGGTGGAACTTTTATGATCCGCATTGAAGATACTGATCAGGAACGTTTTGTTCCTGGGGCTATGGAAGGAATTGCATCGTCCTTTCGATGGGCAGGTATCACAGTTGATGAGGGTGTCACTCTCGATCCTCAGGGGAATATTATTGAACAGGGAAATGTTGGTCCCTACATCCAATCAAAACGGCTGTCTATCTATCAGGAATATATCAAGGAGCTTCTTGAAAAGGGGAGTGCCTATCATTGTTTCTGTACCAAAGAGCGTCTTAGTGAACTGCGAGAAAACCAGGAAAAGAATAAATTGCCTGGAGGATATGACGGAAAATGTCGTAATTTGTCACGTGCTGAGGCAGAAGAACGAATTGCCAAGGGTGAAGTATTTGTTATTAGAATGAAAATGCCAAAAGAGGGGACTACGGTTATAGAAGACTTGGTTCGTGGAACTGTTGAATTCAAAAACGCTCTTGTTGATGATCAGGTGCTTATCAAAGCTGATGGTTTTCCTACCTATCATTTTGCTGTCGTAGTCGATGATCATCTGATGGAGGTCACCCATGTGATTCGTGGTGAAGAATGGCTCCCTTCGACTCCCAAACATGTGCAATTGCATCGTATGTTTGGCTGGGAAATTCCGCAGTTTGCGCATCTATCACTGCTCGTGAATGAACAAAAACAAAAACTCAGTAAAAGACATGGTGACGTGAGTGTTGAGGATTATAAAGAAAAAGGATATCTGCCTGAAGCATTGATTAATTTTGTTGCATTTTTGGGCTGGAATCCAGGGGACGAACGGGAAATATTTTCTTTGCACGAACTTGAAGCTGAATTTGAATTTGCCAAAGTCAGTAAGGCTGCGGCAGTATTTAATATCGAAAAATTGAATTGGTACAACAAGCAGTATATGATGGCAATGGAAACCGTCGAGCTTGCTCGGAGGGTGGCGCCATTCATGCTCAATCATGGACTGCTCACAAAATTGCCAGAGTCTGATCAGGAATTAGAGCATTTGGCACAAATTATTGAGCTCGAGAAGGGGAGGGCTGCTACACTTGCTGAATTCCCCGAAGCGCTTGGATTTATTTTTGCAACCAATCTCGACTATGAGCCCGAACTTCTAGTCTGGAAGAAAAGCACTAGAGAAGATGCTCGAGAAAAACTTGAAATACTACGCGAATATCTGTCTTCCAAAAATGATGCTGAGTGGGGGAGAGTGCAACTAGAGGCAGATACCCTCGCCTGGATCACCAATCAGGGCTTTGGAGTAGGAGATGTGCTCTGGCCAATGCGCACTGCCCTCTCGGGCCAAAAGAATTCTCCTGGACCTTTTGAAATAGCTTCGGTACTTGGGAAAAATCGTACGATTGAACGTATACAATTGGGGATAACTCGTCTTTCCTAGCCTTTATATAATGGCAATTATACGAGACTTTTGTTTGGTCTCGAATCTTGCCTTGTGTTATACTGAGGAGCATGACTAAACGCTTGTCTTTTATTATTGTTATCTCTGCTATCTTGGTAACTGGATTATTCAACATCCGGGCTTTTTTTGTTGCTGTACCGGTAATTGCTGCGACTGAGGACGAAATTGCTGAGTTAAACAAAAAAATTGCTGAGGGAAAAAGCAAAATTGAACAATTGCAAAAAAGCATTGATGATTACAATAAAAAGATTTCTGAAAAGCGTACCGAAGCGCAATCACTCACCAATCAGATTGCAATTATTGATAATCAATTGAAACAGATCCAGCTTGATATTGATCTGACCCAGGCAAAATTGGACACACTCGCCTTGGAAATTCAGGAACTCGGTATTGGTATTTCTGGTAAGCAGGAAACTATTGATAAGCAACAAAAAATGCTTGCTGAGCTTATCCGTACCCTGAATTATGAAAATAATAAGAAATATATTGAAGTTTTGGCAGCATATGATAATTTTTCTGACTTCTATAGCCGTGTACAGTATCTCAAAAGTATTGAACAAGACCTGGGACAGAGCGCAAAAGCGATTCGTATTGCAAAAGAAGAATTAGAGCAAAAAAAATCTGAGACTGAGGAAAGAAAGAAAACTTATGAAGGTCTAAAAGAACGATTGGAAAACAAGAAGCGTGATCTCGATGAACAATCAAAATACAAAGTAACACTGCTTGCAGAGACGCATTCTTCTGAAATGACCTATAAAACACTTGTTTCCAATCTCAAGGCACAGTACAAACAAGTAGAAAATGAAATCGTGTCAGTCGAACAGCAAGTGCGGAAAAAATTGGCAGCAAATCAGAAGTTTAATAATTTAGTCGATGATCAGACACTCCTCTCGTGGCCAACCGGAAGCAGATATATCACCGCCTATTTTCATGATCGGAGCTACCCATATCGATATATTTATGAGCATCCGGCAATTGATATTCGTGGCGCCCATGGAACTGCTGTTGCGGCTGCAAAATCAGGCTATGTCGCCCGTGCGCGCACCTGTACGACTGCTAGTTGCTACGCCTATGTAATGATTGCGCATGAAGGCGGTGTGAGTACTGTCTACGGGCATTTGAGCAAGATTAGTGTAAAAGAAGACCAATTTGTGACCAGAGGAGACATTATTGGCTATTCTGGCGCTACACCGGGCACTGTAGGTGCAGGACCATTCACCACTGGCCCTCATCTACATTTTGAAGTTCGAAAAAATGGTATTCCGCAAGATCCACTTAATTATTTGGTGAAAGATTGGTAATACTAACCCCACCCGGGCTTCGCCCACCCTCCCCTAAAAGGGGAGGGAAATACATATACGCTATGAAAAATACTCGACAAATTATATTCTTCGATACTGAGTTCACGTTTCTTGATGCGCGGAAAGGTGAATTATTGTCTTTGGGATTAGTAAAAGATTCTGGTGAAGAATTATATCTTGAATTTGAGCAACCACCGCATGAACAAATGGATCCCTGGGTTATTGAACATGTGCTTCCATCACTGTCTGGAAATGTGGTGTCAAAAGATGAAGCTCGTGCACAAATTCGTGAATTTGTCGGGACTGACAAGCCATACCTCATGGCATATGTGAATCAATTTGATTCAGTCTACTGGTACGATCTTTTTTCTGATCCACAGAAACATCCTGCATTCTGGATTCCGATTGATTTTGCGTCAATACTTTTTGCGCATGGATTTGATCCTGAAAGTATGGGGCAACAAGAATTCTTTGATCGGATTGGTGTGAATCGATCCAATTACAGCACACGTGGTCATAATGCACTTGAAGACGCCCAACTTCTAAAAGAAGTATATACTCGCTTCATGTCGTATATCGGACGCGCAAAATAGTCTTGCTTCACAAACCTGCAGAAAAAGTTGATACTCTATACCTCTAGTTTTTGAACGCCAATTCTGTGGTGTCGCACAATGTAGGGGATAGCATAGTCGAAAGTCTATAAAGTCATAAAGTCGAAAGTAAGAAATACAATACGCGTGTTAGTTGAACTGGTGCTAGGGGAGGGAAGGAAAAATTATATGTGTAAAATGTTGACTCAAATACAGGAATCAAAGTTAGTTGGATTCAAAAGAACCTTTTTGTTCTATAGTATATAGTGTCGTATAAGATATATTGTGCGACACGTAGTACTAAAGCGCGACACCTCACTTTCTGCTCTACCCTGCCTAGAAATGAGCTAAAAATAATTGTCTACGCATCTAATGTCGCAGGACGATTTCACTACCTGACCTCAAACATTCTTTTACGAGTAAAAAACTAGGCATTTAAAAACCGATCAATTCAATGGTCGGCTTTTTTAATGTTTGGTTTATGGTTGGGAGGTTTTTTGACTGAATTTGGGGTGTTATCTACTCCCCGACCCTTAAGCCTGTAAAAGGTCAGGAGAGGTCAAGAAGTTATGAGAGTGTTCCCTACTACTTTTGCGGTCAGGTAGTTTGCGGTATAATTGTACTTAAATATATTCCCTTTCAACGGGGAGCATGAGCAAAATTGTCCCCTGAAGATTGAGTTTAATTATTGACTACTGGATAGTCGCCCCCACAGTTAATCAACTTGGTTAGCTGTTGTGGGCGTTACTATCAGTGACGTTCAATTTTATTCTTAATCTCCTTCTATGGCCAAGACCAAGAAAGGCAAGAAGATCGTGGAGGTTCGCCGCCACTATCGTCATGTCGGAGACAAGCGAATTCTCGTGAGAGAATATCGCAAGTCTACACCTAATTAATTTTAGGTGAGGGGCTCCATGCTCCCCTTTCAAGGGGAATAAAAAACGAGTCTTAGGTGACTCGTTTTGGTTATTATATAAATTTTTATTCTAAATCGAAGTTTTTCTTTAGCTTATTCAGTTCTTCAGAATCAGTAAGTCTCTTTACTTCCCTGCTCTTTTCAAGTTTTTTTATCTCGTCTAGAAGTGATTGAAAATCTTTTTCCCACTTACCTTGCTTATATGCGTGAACTGAGGTAGGGTTCAAGTACGTCGCCCATTCATCATCTGTTCGAGAGCAACCAACTTCGAATTTTTTATCTCCATTCTCAAGAACCTCGATATCTACATATTTGTCATCACTCGAATAACCTTGCCACTCTCTTGTCTGGATTGTATACAAAGAATCGTTAATAGTTAAAGTATAACCTTCTTTATCAGAGTCTTTTACTTTATCTATTTTCTCACTTAAAGAAACAACCATAGGCACAGATTCACGTCCCCGTTTAATCCAACTTGGAAAATATTTTGTTTCGTCGTAAACTTTAACCACCAAGTCGTCTAGTCCTTTGTTCTTTGCTTCTTTTGATTTTTTCTCAGCTAAATCTCTAATTCTTTTGGCTTCTTTTACTGCTGTATCTTCTATTTCATTTTTATGGTTTGGTTGTATTTTTTCTGAAGTTTTTTTCTCAGCTTTTTCTTTTCTATTTAGATATATATAACAAGTGACAGTTAAAAAAACACAGCCTACCCAAAAGCTTTTAAAGATAAGAGCTACTATTATTGAAATAAAAACGAGAAGCCAAATCATAATAATATTTAGAGATCCTTTACTTCAATATCGTATCCTTTGTCTGTCATTTCTTGTGCCAATTGTAGACGGGACTCTTTTACGTCTTCTTTGAATGGAATGTATATAAGTCCTTGGATGTCAGATGGACGCTCCATGTCAGCCTGATGCTTTAGCAAAATAGCAACCTTGTCTCTTCCTAATTTTGCCAGCATCATTCCAAGTTCGAGAACCACATTTTGTCTTGCTCTAAATGTTTTTGCTTCCTCATTATCTTTTTTATATCCTATGTCATCAGGTGTTGCAAGTACAATACAAAAATCAACTTTGGAAGTATATTTTTCCAATTTTTCAATTATGGTTTTTCCACCAGAGGGTAGTTGGTCTAGGATCAAAGGGTTTAGACCCCATTTTCTGAGCATGGCTTCTAGTTGAGTTTTTGCGTCGTCGTCGTGTCCATATACAACAAAAACATCTTTCTTTGGTTCCTTCATAGGAGTAACTTGTAATACTCCCCCTGTTTTATCGGGGAGCCCAAGTAATTGCTTTAAAGGTTCTGGGTTTTTGCCCTGAACACTTATTCGACCTGTTTTATATACGTTTACGATTGTGCCGTCCGCAATGGTTAGTTTTATTCCGTGGGGTATCTCTTTTTCAGCAGTTACGGTAAATCCCTTGTTTTGAAGCAATTCCTTGAGTTGATTTATATCCATATTTTTGAGGTTTATTTATCTCAATCATAGGTTATTTCGGTATTTTTTTCAACTCCCCCATTCATGGCACCTTCTGGGCATCTACAGTCTGGGTGGTTTTCTACCAAAACCCTTGACAATCCCCCTTTTTTGCGATAGTATGCCCAGCCGCTCTTTGAGAAATCCCTGCCTGTATGGGTAGGTCGGTCTCGGTAACGGGACTAAGAGGGTAATTGCTCCTACCCTGCCCAAAGGAGTATCTAGGAAAGGATAAGGTCAATGTCGCTGCAGCACATGAAGATCCTCCAGGGTCCCTGCAAGTTCCGCCTCATGGAGTCCCTGTTCCACGTCGCGGATGATCCGATCGATTACCCCCGGGAAGCGGTGACGTTCCTCGTGGAGTACAGAGGGGAGAAGTGCCGTATCTCGATCCCCTCGGTCGAGAGCATCGGACGTGTCTTCGGTGAGTACGAGACTTACCGAGTCAAGGGATATGGCAAGATGGTCCCGAACGCTGACCGTGCCAACTCCCTGTTCGAGCACCTGCCGGTCGAGCTCGTCTACTCGGTCCGGGACCGAAACGGGGTCGCTCAGGCCTCTTTCTGACCCCTAGTGTGCCGTGGCCCCGATTCTTGTATGAGAGTCGGGGCCGTTCTAATGTAAACTATATTTTCAAATAAAAAAGCCGTAGTTGTATAGACTATGACTTTTTTATTTTTTTGATGTTATTTACTCTTTTTTAATTCCAGCATCCGTCTGAATCCTCGCAGAAAAAATGATGATCGACTCTTCCCTATCTTTGCCTGATAAAAGTCGCTCCTGCAATTTTGTAATGTTTTATACATATAGTTTTGTTTAAGATTGAGTGAGCCAATTGACTGTTTTTTCTGCTAGATTTGATGATGTCCAATTTCTGGTTACTTCAGTCACGTAGATTTTATCGTTTTTATTGGTGACGCTTTTCAGCTGTCTAATAATATCGAGTGAAGTGAGGTCTGTTTTTATAAGCCAGAATGATCCCATTGGTCTGGTCCAGAAATTGGCAGTTTTGATCATCTGGATTAATTTGGCATATTCAGGACTAGACTCTGGTTCTGCCAAGTCGTATGAAATGAGGTAGGTCTTCATAGTCTAGATGTATTGTCGTACTACTCCAGTCACCACTCCCCCGACCTTCAGTTCGTATTTTGGAAATATGTCTGGATATTTTTTGTTTGCTGCCCGGAGAAACATTTTTTTGCCCCGCTGCATCAAGTATTTGAGTGTCCATTCGTGATCGACTTCTGCAACCACGACTGCTCCTGGTTTTGCAGGTTTCTTTCTATTCACGATTACCATGTCCCCTGACATGATACCTGCGCCTTGCATCGAATCACCAGAAACTTTGAGTAGAAATGTGTGTGTGGGTTCGTGAATCAGTAGATCATTCAGTGAAATACAGTCGAGCAGGCTTTCTTCTGCGTCATGCGGGATGCCTGCGCGGACTTCTCCCAGCACCCGGACTCCGTAGAGTTTTGGGGTTGCAATGAGAAATCCTTCATCGCTTTTACGCACTACATCATCTTCGATAAATTTTTCAATATAGTCATGTACGGTTGATTTTGATTTTACTCCGAAGACTTTGGTAAGTTCTTCGTATGTCGGGAGGCGCTTGTTCCGGTTGTAGTATGCTACGAGCGCTTCCATTCTTTTTTTGTAGAGATCTATAGGCATATACAATGGGTTAGGTATTTAAATTTGCGTTACGCTTTTTGTCCCCGGCCGGACGGACAATAGCGGAACGTAAATCGAACGATTGTTCTCCTCCTAAAAATAGTATATACGAACGTTCGTTCGGCGTCAAAGCTTTTTGTAGGCACATATGTGGATAACTTAATGTCATTCCCGCGAAAGCAGGAATCCAGAATAAAAATACAATATTGAGTACACTCTCTGTACTTTTTGTAACCAAAAAGTACCACAAAAAGTTTCGGGGGTGACAAAACTCGCCTCACTAAGTTTGGTTAGTGATTTTACGCTCTTAGCTCAAACAGTTGTCACCCCCGAACCCCCTTTGTTCGCTTTATATATATTGGGCGTTTAATAACAAAACCGCCCTTATCGGGCGGTAGTCTATTCTATCATTCACTATACACGAATTTCATGCGCAGTGAATGGTTCGCGATCGAGTGTGTTTTGCCTTACACAGTCGATCGCGAGTGGTGATTCCTCCTCAAAGAGGGTGAATCACTTTCCCGAAGAGGGGTGGGGTCAGATGTTCTCGTGATCCTCGGGCGGCGCGTCGGTCACGACGTTCTCCGGATCGTGAGGCGGAGACTTGGGCTGCGGCACTGGCTGCCAGAAGGCCTCCGGCTCCAGATCGTCCGGTCCGCAGGCCTTCTGCATCGGCGGCTTGTACTTGCCACCGGTGGGGTCGTAGCCACGCACCGTAGTGCTATCTTTCGAATTCGACATCTTCTCTTCTCCAGTGCCCCCTGCTTGAGGTATAACGCGTGAGCGTCGAGTGTGAGGGCGAATCATATTCCAATTATTACTTAGAATATTATTTACCCGCACACTCAAAAAAGAACTAGTCAACATTAGTGTATATCATGTTTTGTATGTTTTGTCAATCCTATTTCCAATAAATTCGATTCTCATATCGAAGATCGATATATGAGAGATTTTTGGTATTGTCTATCTTCCCGAGCGCGAGTTTCAGCTCCCTCAACTGGTCTAGGGTGTCTGTTCGTATAAATCTTCCTTTGATTATCCATCCCTCACGTGTTTCTATTGAAAAATCAATATCATTTTCAATGACAAACGCGCGTATGCCAAATTCATTATTCTTGATTCCATTGTACCACTCGATCATGAGACGCACTTCTTCTGGAGTGAGTACTGAGAGTCCTTTTTCTACTACATGACCCCGCTTGTCGTAGATAAGTGGATAGTCGCCCACCTCGCCTATTATTTTTTTGTAGTCAGGAACATGTTTTTTTCCAATGACAGCAGTGAGTGTGGTTGTCGCTCCATCTGCGGTTGTCGTAACGGTCTCTCCGAATACTTCTTCCCACTCATGATTTTCAACTTCTCGTACCAATTCGATGATCGATCCGTCGAGTCCGACCAGTGCATAGGTCGAGCTATTATCGTAGATAATCGTAGAAATTTTTTCAGTGATTTCAACCTTGAGATCATGCGGAAATTCTTTTGTTATACTGATGGTATCAATCGGAAATCTGCGCTTGAGTACCTCACTAATATCCTCGATATTGGCCAAAAAATAACTTGAGTTTGGGATAACACGTAGTGTTTTGTAATCCAGGGTATTTTTGATTACTGTCTCTATTTCCGCAGTGGTAATTTTTTTGTTTCCTGAGATAGTGATATGTGTGATATTGAATAATCCGCTGAATACGATGAGATATACAAGCGATATCACTGAAACCGCAAGAATTGAAAGCTCTAGAACAAGCTTTTTTCTGTCTGAAGTGTCTTCCCGTTTATACGGGCTATATTGTGTGCCTTTCCAGGTGAAGTCTTTCTTTTTTCGGAGGTCTCTATTTTTGAATAGTTTATCAAAAAAACGTTCTGTCTTGTCTGCAGTTCGGTCAAATGATTTTATTAGTTTGTGATGATTGACGATACGTCTTCTCATGATTGTTGTGTTAAAAACCTCGTTTGATACGTCGGAGGGTTTCAAATATCCGCATTGGCCAGTAAGTAATCGGATTGATAATCAGATCATGACATTCGACCAGATTTTTCACTTCACCACCAAAACCTTTTTTGAAATGTGTTATACCTTTGAATGGGTGATTTTTTTTGGCATCTTCGGGTGCTACTCCCCAGAAATTATACCATCGCATGCCCCTCTTCTTTGCCTCGAGTATCGCACTCCACTGCAGTAGATAGGGTGTCGGAATTTTGTTATTGTTCCCGAGCGATGCGCCATGTCGATATGCTGCCGTCGATCCGTAGTAATACACCACGGCACTTGAGTCGAGTGTTCCATTAGGGAGATAGCAGTAGAACACTACGGCTTCTGCATTTTTTTCAAACGAAGTAAATTCTTTTTCCACGTATTCATTTGAAAAGCGCACGAATCGGTGCCGTTTTGCGGTACGATCATGTAGTTCGTGGAATTCTTTCAGTTTTTCTGAGTGTGTAAATGATTGTACGGTGACACCCTCTTTCTCACATCTTCGGATGAGATTTCGATGATTTTTATTCATGTGCGCCATGAGCTCATCTTCTCCTTGGGTTACATCGAGGATACAGGTGGTTTCTGCTAGTGCGTGTATCGGAGATTTTTTGAATCCAATTCGCTCGATTGTGTCTACTATGGTATCACTTGATTCAACAAATGGACTTATTCGTATGCACGACACACGATGCTCGCGCGCTTTATTTTTGAGATACGCGACGCATGATTCCAATAATTCTGCATAGATGTTCTGATCAGTTGCTATCGGACCATAGGGGAGATAGAAGTACGATCCCCTCTTTGCATGTATCACGATGACGAGTGCACCTCCGACTAATGTTTCTTTTTCATACGCGCCAATAATAAAGGAGGTGTCCCCCATAGACGCATAAAAATCTCCATATGCAGGTGCCTGGGTCATCGGTGAGTATATGACTCCGCGCACGAGTGTGTCCCAGATATTTTTTTCTTGTATCTCTCTAACGGTGATCATAAAATGAATTTATCAGACGAGAAATTCGATCCGCGGTCTTGGTGGGGATGTTCCTGCTGGTCGGCAGATTGATAGATTCTTTTGCCAGTTTTTCTGCTGTAGGACAACTCCCTGCTGTGTATCCTGTCACTGCCATATCACTATCATCAGGAGCGATGACCGTGTCATACCAGTCACCGAGTAGAATTCCCTTGCTCTTGAAGTGGGTATGGAGTTCTCCTGGATTTGGAACAAGGAGAGGGTACCGCACCAGGTAGCTACTCTGTACCTCCTTGGGTTTTCGCACTTGCTTTGCTTCAATTTCTTCTCGATACCAATGCGCAATCTGATGGCGATGCTCATTGGTCTCCTCCAGCTGATTCAATTGATTGTAGAGTATATGTGCAAGTGAATTGGCCAGGCGAGAAACTTTGAAATGGCTGCGTTTCCCCTTTTTTTCTTTTTCATAAATTACGCGCCCACTTATTGAGAGTTTTTTTAGTATTGCAAGCATGAATTTGCCGATTTTGATTCGGTAGAGAGATTTTCCGATTACAAATAGGGGGAAATTCCACAGATATGGAAGTATCCAGTGCAAGCGTGGATATTTGATTTTTTCATATTCAGCTTGAATTTTTTCGCCCATTGCGTCGTCGGTCGCGATCAATGCACCACCTCTGCCACATGAAATTACTTTGTCTGATCCAAAACTAAACATACCAATATCACCGATGGTGCCTAGTTTTTTGCCTCTGTATTCTCCCCCCATTACGTGCGCGCAATCTTCGATTACTGCGATTCCTTTTTCTTTTGCAAGAGCCATGATTTTTTCCATGTCAGCGGGAATACCGAATGTGTGCTGCACGATAATCGCTTTTGTTTGTGGAGTGATTTTTTTCTCCAGATCCAGAGGATCCATGGTAAAGTCGTTTTTGACATCCACATATACGGGCGTCGCTCCTACCCATCTGATGGGATTGATGACCACAATACAGGTGTATGCCTGAACAATCACCTCATCCCCTTCCCCTACTTCGAGAGACCGGAGCGCGATTTCCAAAGCACTTCTCCCACTATCGAATAGATATGCCTCTGAAACTGAGAAATTTTTTCTTATGATTCTTGAAACTTTGTTTTCGTATTCACCCCGTATCAGATTACGCCATCTCCATGGCGCTATGAGGTAGGCCATTGCAGTGAGAATATCTTCACGTGTTGCGTTGGGTTGGAATCCAGTAAATATCATGGGAAAAAATTATTCTAATAATATGAGTCCTTAGGTACTCTGATTATTCGAACTATACAATTCTCGAACAGTGTCCGGCACTTTGTTTTCTATCAATACCACCACATTTTCATCTTTTAAATTTTTTACAAAATTCATGAGTTCTTCAGTTTCGAATATTTCTTTGACTACGGTATGATATTTTTCCAGGATACCCCTCTTCATGTCAGACGCAAAATCAGGGGTAATGATAACTAGCTCATCAGCAAAGAATGATATCTCGTTCCCAATTCGTTCGTGAAGCTCACTACTCTCGCTCCCTAGCTCGTGCATACCCCGTGTGAGTACCACTCGTCTTCTAGATGAAGGAAATGAGCCAATGAGTTCAAGCGCAGCTTTGAACCCATCAGGATTTGAATTATAGCTATCGTCAATTATCGTCGCTTTTCCAAATGAAAAAATTTTGAGTAATTGATCGGGTTGTGTGAGCGATTCTATTGCGGTAGCTATTTTTTCATTCGACATACCTACTGTTTTTGCTGCGAGAATACATGCGGCAATATTCGTAGCCTGGTGTTCGCCAATAACTTTGGTCTGCACTTGCATTTTTTCTTCGCTTTTTTCCATGTGCAGTGAATATCTGATTTCAAGTGTGTCACCTTTTTGATTGGCTGACTCTATAAGGCAATTCGGATGATTTTCTGACTCGATTCCAAAGGTAAGAACCTTACTTTCGAGCTCTGCTACCCATTCCATGCAGAGACGATTGTCTGCATTGGTTATAGACACGCCACTTTTTGGAATTGAACGCAGGAGCTCGTATTTTGTACTTTGTATGTTTTGTATTGACCCAAACAGGCTCAGGTGTTGCTGATTGATCGCAGTCAAAATTCCAATAGTCGGATGTACAATGTCACATACGAGTTTGATATCTCCCTTGTTGTACGCTCCCATCTCGATGATACAGATATCAATGTTTGAAAAATCAGTTGCCAGAATGAATTTTGAAATTCCGATATCACTATTGGTATTTTTGGGAGTATAGGCAACGTGGTATGAATGTGAGAGAATCTGCGCCAGCAGTTCTTTTACTGAAGTTTTTCCATAGCTTCCCGTGATCCCGATTCGGATAAGTTTTGGATATTTTTTTAGTTTATTTTCAGCTTTTCTAAAGTAAATCCGTTTGATTTGGTCGGTCAGCCAATTAATAGCGATGACTATGAGACTCAGTATGTAGAGTCTGAGTGCACTCATCAATAATATGAAAATCCAGTCTTTTGTGATCGCGTATACGATATATTCCAATATTACTGCGCTCATGATAATGATAAGCGCCTTGATACTCATACTCGGGCGACGATAGACACCTCTGTATTTTCGCCAAATGACATGCAGAATGTCAAAAATAAAAATAGTACCAATACTATATAGGAGTATGGTGTGATTAAAAGGAACGGTGATAAATAGAAAAATTGCTAGTATTGTCCGTGCGATGACATAGCGATTGTTGAGTAGATATTTACCTTGTTTGGTACTCAGATAGTCTCTAAATCGGTCTATACGATACCATTTGAGTTGCCAGAAATAGCAGTACTCGGCATAAACCAGTGCTGCGCTTAGAAACCAAACGATAAGAATTAGAGTGTGTCTGTTCATAACATTATCTTCCAGTATATCGCTCTTTTAACTTCATGAGAATATCTGCAGTGTGCGTGTGATGCAGACCATGCTTTCCAGTGGGAAATATGACCAATTCTGATTGTGGGAGCATTTTTTGGATCCGTCGTCCGTGCCTCAGTGGTGTGTAGGTATCTTGTGCACCCCAAAACAGGAGAACATTAGAAGTAATACTTGGTAATACGTCTCGCATATCTTCCCGTATGACTTTTTTAAAAATTTCTCGTTCAATCCCATGGGTGTTGGTGTAATCTGGAGAGAAAAATGCGTTGTACATTTTTCTTTTTATTTCAGAGATTTTTGTATTGTTTTGTCGTGTGCCTAAGATGCTTTTTCCCATCTGTGCCATCACCTTGAATATTGCCCGTTTTATTTTTCGTTTTGGTCGTATTACTGCCGGAGCGATGAGGACCAATTCATCGAATAGACGCGGTTGCCTACCTGCAAGACATGTAGCCACTTGTCCTCCAAATGAGTGACCCAGAAGAATGAGTTTGCTATTTGGGTTTTCTTTTTTTATCTCAGCGATCTGTAGGTTCACATAGTCGGCAAATTGTTCGACCCCCCATACGGTGCTCGGACATGAGACTCCCCCGAAACAGGGTAGTTCAATACAGCGGACATCAAAAAAATCTTTTGCATGTGCAATGAATTCTTTCCAGGTTTCTTTTGTCCCTCCCCAACCAGGGACAATACATAATATTCCCCGCGAGTGCTCCACCATACGCTTACAATGTTTTTTTATTTCCTAAGTATGGACGCAATGCTTTGGGTACAGTGATAGTACCATCTTCATTCTGATGATTTTCTACTATGGCTATGGGAAATCTACTGGTGACTACTGCAGTACCATTGAGCGTATGAACCAATTCTTTTTTCCCCTCTTCTGTCTTGTACTTGATATTAGCTCGTCTCGCCTGATAATCCGTACAGTTGCTCGTGCTGGTGATCTCACCATATCCTTCATTCATAACCATCCATGCCTCAATATCAAATTTGCGATATGCGGGACCGCCGAGGTCACCACTTGCAATATCAATCACTCGATACGGAATCTCGAGTCCATCGCAAATTTCTTTTTCTACTGATAATAATTCGGCATGCATTTTCTCACTATCTTCTGGTTTGCAGAATATAAACATCTCGAGTTTGGTAAATTGGTGTACGCGATATAATCCTTTGCTTGTGCGTCCATATGCCCCTGCTTCGGTTCGGAAACAGTGTGAGAGTGCTACATATTTTTTGGGACCTTCTGAAAGATCGAGTACTTCGTCTGCGTGATATCCGAGAACCGAAATTTCTGCAGTTCCAATCAAGCTTAAGTCTTCGCCTTGTATAGAGTAGATTTGCGTTTCTTCACCTCGAGGATTGAACCCTGCACTCTCCAGTACATCCTTTTTTGCAAGATCGGGTGTTTCAATCAGTTCAAAGCCATGTTTCTCTGCAGTATCGATTCCAAATGCAATGAGCGCCTGATTCAGACGGACCAAATCACCTTTTGCAAAATAAAATTTTGATCCTGCCACTTTTGCTCCACGTTCAAAATCAATCATCCCCCGTTTGAGGAGCAATTCTTCGTGGTCTTTGGGTGTGAAAGAAAATTTTTGCGCTTCACCATGTTGTTCGAGTATCTTGAAGTCATCTTCACCGCCGACGGGTGTTTGTGGGTGAGTAAAATTGGGTATTGCGCGCAATAGTGCAGTATATGTTTCTTCAGTTGCTGCTCGTTCATTATCCATTTTTTCGATTGTTGCGCCAATTTCCTTCATTTTTTTGATTGTTTCTGGGGAAGGTTTTCCTACAGTCTTTGAACCTTGATTTCTTTCACTGCGAAGATCATCAATTTTTTGCTGCAATGATCTTCGTTTTTCATCCAACTGCAATAATTGGTCTATATCAATACGCACATTTCGAATTTCGCAATTCTTTTTTACTTCGTCTGTGTGTTCTCTGATAAATTTTGTATCGATCATAGGCGTGTGATTATAGATTGTTAGTTTTGATTATCTCTGCGAGCTCTTCATATATTTTCTCGTACATTTTTTTATTCTCCCCTATCAGTGCATAGTTGGTCACTTCTTCTGGTAGTACCCATGTGGTTTCCTGGACTTCCTCGTCATTTACTTTTCCGTCCCCTCCAATAATTTTGCATACGAATGGTAGAAGATAAATTTGTATACCCTGATGCGAGCTTCGTGGATTTTTGATCTGCACTGTCCAGGCACATCGTAGTTGGCTCACTATCGCGACTGTATATCCGCATTCTTCTCCTACCTCGCGAATTACACTTTCCTCAACGGTCTCTCCAATCTCGACACCTCCCCCGGGAAATTCCCATAAGCCGTGGACATCGGGTTGTTCGGGGTCGTTTCGTTTGTTGAGTAGAATCTTTCCATTTTTTACAACAACGCCTATTGGGACTACCAGATGTTTTCCCCCAAATGTGTTTAGTATATGGCGTTTTATTCCTCCGATAGCCTTTGCTCTATGACTTATACTATTTTTTTCTTCCTCACTCATCTCTGCATATGTTTTTTCTATCTCTGGTACATAGAAAATTGGATCATATCCAAAACCATTTTCACCTTTTTTTTCTTTGAGTATTATTCCTCTGGTTTCACCGGTCGTTACCACCAGGTCTTTGCTTTTTGGGTCATACAGCGCGAGAACCCCTGCAAATGTAGCTGTGCGTTCTTTTTCGTCCGTGTTTTTTTCAAGTTTTTTTAGTGTTTCATCTACACGAGCATCAGAGCTATCAGCTATTCGAGCGCTATGCACGCCTGGCCAGCCACCTAGCTGATCGATGAACATTCCCGCATCATCTGCTAGTGTGCTGTGCCCGCTCTCATGAGCATAGTATTTTGCTTTGAGTATGGCATTTCCTTCGATAGTACTCTCAGTTTCATCTGGCGCCGGAATTTTTGTATCAAGATCATTCAGTGAGATGCAGGTGATCGGTAATCCGCGCAACATATGTGATAATTCTCGGTATTTTCCTTCATTCGTTGTGGCAATTAGGATAGTCTTCATACGTACTTGAGCAGATTTTGTTTTAGAATGGTCGTTTTGTATTTTTTGGATTTGTAGGGTTTTGCGCGTTTTACTATTGTTTTCAATCCGAATTCTTGTATTTTTTGCTCCAATTTTTCAGTAAACGCCTGCTGATCATAGCCGAGAACAATAACATCTGGCTTTATTTCTCTGATCCTTCGGTACATGTCTGTCGGATGTCCCAGAACTATCCTATCAATTAGTGAAAATTCTTTGAGAAATATAGCCCGCTCTCTTTCTGAAAAAAGTGGAGTTGTGCCTTTCACCTCTCTCGCTCGGTTGTCTCGAGCAACGACGACCACTAGATTTGTTCCATATCTTTTTGCTTCTTTGAAAAACGCAATATGTCCGAGATGTACGATATCAAATGTACCGAATACCATGACTGTTTTTTGTTTTGTTTCCATACTCAGTACAATAGAACACGGATTTCACAGAATTAGACGGAATTGGAACGAATTTAATTCTGACTCTTTTGACTTTTGACTTTTGACTTTTGATTTTCTATCGGTTTCACGGTCGGGAAAACGATCACATCTTTCAGTGTATGTGATCCGGTAATCAATGCAGCGAGTCGGTCGATACCAATACCAGTCCCTGTTGCCGGAGGCATACCATGTTCGAGCGCTTCAACGAAATCAGCGTCGAATTCCATGGCTTCATCGTCTCCTGCCTGCTTATTTTTCATCTGCTCTTCAAATCGTTCTCGCTGGTCGAGAGGATCGTTTAATTCAGTATATGAATTGCTTACCTCGAATCCATTCACTACCAATTGGAAAACTTCGGTGTAGCGAGCATCTTCGGACTTTTTTGCAAGTGGCTTGAGTTCTGCAGGATAATTGAGAATAAAGGTTGGTTGAATTATTTTGGGTCGCGCTGACGCTTTCCAGAGATCATCGGCAAGTCTTCCAAATCCTGCTTTTGGATCGACTTCATATTTTTTTGCTTTCATGGCGCGCGCTAATTTTTCTTTGGTATCTTCGATATTCAGATCAATTCCAGAGTGCTCTAATACCACCTCTCTAAAGGTGCGACGCATATAGGGCGGTTTGAAATCTATAGTATTTTCTTCAAGCTTGATTTGCGAGCTACCTACTGCATCGGTGATAATTTTTGGCAACATTTCTTCATGTAATTTCATGTTGTCCTCGTAATCGGCATATGCCCAGTAGTACTCAATCTGAGTGAATTCTGGATTATGCTGATGATCGACCCCTTCATTGCGAAAACAGCGACCAATTTCAAATATTTTTTCAAATCCGCCCACTAGCAGACGTTTTTGTGGAATTTCAATTGCAATGCGGAGATGTACTGGCATGTCATATGCATTGAAATGTGTATCAAATGTTTTTGCGAGCGCTCCTGAGGCTACTGTCTCGAGCATCGGTGTTTCGACCTCGATGAATCCCTTACTGTGCATGAATTCACGAAGAGCTCGAACCAATTTTGAGCGTGTGAGTATTTTGTCTTTCAAATCTTTGTTTATCAAAAAATCCAGATAGCGTTTTCGCATCTTCAATTCTTCATCCTGTAGTCCATAAAATTTATCGGGTAGCGGAAGAAGCGCCTTTGTAAGTACATTCCATGAAGTTGCGAGAATCGATTCTTCGCCTTTTTGTGTAACACCTCGAGCACCAGTTATTTCCACAATATCTCCTGCATCAATTTTTTTGACAAATAATTTGTATGATTCATCACCTACATCATCTTTTTTCATGACTACCTGCATTTTTCCACTCGCATCTTCAATATGGGCGAATGTTAATTTCCCCATTTCTCGCTTGGTCATGATTCTGCCTGCTATAGTCAACTCAGTACCATGAGGGCTTGCGAGTGCCTCATCGACCATATGAGTTCTGTGTGATTCCCTGGGATAGGCGTCTACTCCCACATCCTTCAAATCTTTGAGTTTTGCAAGTCTAACACTTCTTTCATCATTAATATTGACCAGATTTTGCTCCATAAAAACGCTAAATTACGATGTTTTAGTTGGTTTTATAGTATCAGAAACCTCTAAAAAATACAAACATCCTGTCTATAGGGAAAAAGAAACAAAAAACGCCCTTATTGAGCGTTTTTAACCACGACAAGATTAGGCGACACTCTCAATCTTGAATTCCTGCGGACCAGCCGGTAATTGTATTACCACCTTGTCCCCCTTTTTTTTATCAAGAAATGCGCTACCCAATGGAGACTCATTGGAAATTCGTCCCTCGACGGGGTTCGCTTCTTGGGCACCCACAATCGTATACTCTTTTTTCTTACCTTTTACCGAGACTACAATTCGGGATCCTATTTCAACTACACCACTTTTTCCATCTTTTTCTGAAATAACCTCGGCGTTGTCAATTAGATATTCAAGTTCTTTGACACGTGTTTGTGCCCAGGCCATGTCTTCTCGAGCCGCATGGTACTCTGCATTTTCAGACAAATCACCCATCTGACGAGCCTCATCAATACGTTTTGCTAGTCCTGGAATTTTTTCCTCTTTCAGCATTTTCAGTTCTTGTTGCAGCTTATCAATTTTTTCTTTGGTCATGTATTGTGGTGACATAGTATCGTCAGTTTATCTATTAAAAAAATCCTTACTTAGTCCGGGATCAAAATTAGTTTAGCATATCTCAGTCCAAAGTCAAAAGTCTGTAAAGTCGAAAGTGGAACGTGCATAACTTTATGGACTTTTGACTTTACCACTTTCAACTATTTCCCCGTGTATTTCCCCCACCATCGGTAAAATTCTGCTGCAATATGTGACGCGGTCCGACTTCCTTCACCACCCTCTTCAAGCATGATAGTTACCACAATCTCGGGCTTGTTGAATGGGGCAAATGAGGTGAACCATGCATGCGTGCTTCGATTGGAATTCCATTGAGCAGTACCTGTCTTCCCTGCCACAGAAAAAGGAAGTGAACGAAGAACTCCGCATGGTCCGGTATCGATACAATCTTTCATACCGAGTTGCACTATTTCTAGATATTGTCTTCCAATAATATTTGTTTTACTTTTTTCTGGTGCGATTATTTTTTCTGTTTTTGTTTTTGGGTCAATAGTCGAGTGTACTACATGCGGTCGATATACGGTCCCTTTGTTTGCAATAGTTGCAGTCATTGATGCAATTTGTAGCGGTGTAGTGAGGAAGTCTCCTTGACCGATTGAAAAATTATACGTATCTCCTACATACCATTCTTCTCCCTTGGTTTGTTTTTTCCATTCCGGAGTCGGGAGTAGCCCGTCGTATTCACCTGGAATATCGATACCTAGTTTAGTGCCAAATCCATATTTTCTCAAATATTCATTTATTTTGGTCACACCCAACCCTTCGAAATCTTTGTATCCCCCACCGATATAGTAATAGAATGTATTTACTGACCATGAAATTGATTTTCGCACGTCAGTAATTCCACTTCCAACTGGAGTCCAGTCTGGAAAAAATCTTCCCCCCACCGAAATACCCCCGGTACTATTTATAGTTGTTTTTGCGGTAATAATTCCTTCGGAGAGTGCTGCGGAGGCAACTGCAGGCTTGATTACTGACCCTGAAGGGTATGAGCCGCCGATCGCGCGATTAAAGAGCGGGCGATCCTCATTCGCAAGATATTCCGCATACTGTGCTGCGTCGATGCCACCTGAAAAATCGTTATTATCAAATCCTGGCAGACTCACGAGTGCAAGCACTTCACCATTTTGTGGATTCAATACTACTCCAGATGCGCGAGTGCGATCATTTTTTTTCAACCACTCTTTGAGTATTTCTTCCAGTTTGTCTTGCATCTTGTAATCAATTGACAACTTGATGTGATTACCTGGCGTGGGATCGATTGCAGCGAGTACTGTCTGTTCTGCGCCTTTTGCATTTACCTCAATACGCTTTTGTCCATAACTTCCTCGCATGATACCTTCGTATGACTGCTCCACCCCTGTTTTTCCAATAGAATCTGATGGTAAATATCCTTTCTCATATAGATTCTCTAGTTCTTCAGGCGAAAGTTTTCCAATATACCCGAGGATGTGAGAAAGCGAGCTTGCTTGTGACGATTTTTCTATTTTCTCAACCTCTGTCTCTGATAGGAGTTTTGTTGTGGTTGAGAGCACGATAGCTTCTGGATTTTTGGTGAGGTATAGCCGTTTACTACCGCGCTGAATGGTAATCCCTGGAAGAGTATCTGATGCGATGAGAATTTTTAGCGCCGCGTCATAGGGAATATCTTCGGTTATGACGATTGAGTCATGTCGGTAATTGCGGTATTTGTGGAGTACGTCCTCTATACCTTCAGCATCACTACCGGTGATCTCTGCTAACCCTTGTATTACTTTCTGTAATTCATTTCTATCTCGCGGAAGGTCCTGGGGAATTACGGCAAGTGAGAAATTGGGAATGTTTTCGGTCAATTGTATTCCATTCCGATCATAGATGACGCCACGTTCTGCAGGAACAGGAATAATTCTCTGTCTGTTTCCCTCTGCTTTTACCTCAAATGCGTTTCGTTCGAGAATTTGGATATATACAAGTCTTCCCATCATTCCCAGAATAAGTATGGTTGCAATCGCTAGAAATAGAAACATTTTTCTGTCAGAAAAGCTGGTACCGATATGTGAAGTTCCGGAATGTCTGATATCCTCGCTTTGTGAAATACTTTTTGGTGTAAAGGAATTTTCAATCCATGCCAATCGGTATTTGCCATGTAGTGTATCTTTTTCTAGATCTTTTCCTGGAGTTTTTGCAAATGGGTCGATGAACATATTCTAAAAAGGCACAAGATGAATATCGCAACAGTTAAGAATATCGTATTCTCTCCTTTGTAACCATATTACCTACTTTGAGTAGTATTGCATAGAGCGGTATTGAGATGAGCGCGGTGGTAAGGATTTCGATACCGAATCGTTGTATTAATGAAGTAGAAATGATACTTGATTCCTCCTGTGCGAGGATACTTGCGAGAGTAGTTCCAGAGATGTAGAGCAATTTATATACCGTCATTCCGAATACCGTGAGTATGCCCGCAGTCCAGATTGAGAGATTGGTAAAAATTTCTTCAAAGAACCAGAAAACTCCGAGCACGCTGAATACCCCTGCGCACAATTGTATACCGAATGGTTGAGAAGCAAGAATATCCAGAATCATATAGATGCTAAAAGCAAACCAGACGATTTTTCCGCGAGCACCGCGCATGATTACAATTACAAAGAATAACATGAGTATGTCAATGTAGGTAAATACTCCTGGGAGCAGATTGGTGAGAAAGAGTTTTAAAAAAATTAACCCTGCTATTAGGGTTCCATACCATAAGCCGAGTATGATTTTTTTTGCGATATTATTCTGTCGCATGTGTGGTGGTAGTGATAATAATTGAGACTGTGTTTACGTATGAGAGGTCGGCAATCGGATTGAGAATCGCCTGTTGAAATGGTTGCAAAGGTTGTTTTTCTATAAATTCCACTTTTCCTATCATGAGGCCGCGAGGCATATTCTCTGTGAGTCCTGAGGTGACGACAATATCACCTGGATTTACAATTTCGTTTTGTGGAATAAAGTTCATCTGTACTCCGATATCATATCCTCCCTCGACAAGCCCGATGGTCCGCTCTCCATTGAGGAGTGTTGCTCCAATTTTGCTCTGATTATCATTAATCAATCGGACGTGAGAAATCGTATCGAATGCCTGAATTACAGTTCCAACCAACACTCCATCACCTACGATGACTGGGTTTGTTGCTACAACACCATCGGCTAACCCTCTATTGATCGTTACGACGGTGCTTAGCGGGTCTACTGTTCTCCCGATTACCTCAGCACCCACACGTTCAAATGAATGTTTTGAAAAAAAACTAAGCTGCTTGCGTAGCTCTTCATTTTCTTCTTTTAATTGCACCAGTTCGGCTGTATCGATTGCGCATACGGCTTCTACTAGCTCTCGATCAAACGTCTGGGTAAGCTTTTCATTGATTGAATTTTCTCTATCTACACCCAATTCCCTACTATACGAAAATTGTGAACCTTTATAAAAAAAACGTAGAATGAAGTTTTCTAGCGGTTTCAATACTCCGAGTGACTGCATTACAACAACGCTCAAAATTATGATACCTATACTTACTATTGTCCGGTATCTTTTTTTCATATAACTCTACGTATTATATCTCTCTCGCTGAAGGAAGGGTGACTTGTTTCAATAGTTCGTCATCTTCGAGTAGTAATCCCGCGCCACGTACTACGGCTGTCAATGGATCATCGGCAACTCTCACCGGTATCTCTGCTGCGCGAGCAATGACTACGTCGAGGCCTTCGAGCAATGCGCCTCCACCGACCAATAGAATACCCCGCTCGTGAATATCTGCGGTCAGTTCAGGTGGGGTGACTTCGAGTGTCATTTTGATATGATCGACAATTGTCTTTACACTGCGACTGAGCGCCTGTCTCACATGTTCGTCTGAAACCATAATTTCCTTTGGAAGACCAGTAACTGAATCTCGTCCGCGCATCGGGAACTCAACACGTTCTTTTCGTGGCAGTGCTCCTCCTGCTTTTATTTTTATTTCTTCTGCATGCGCTTCACCCACGAGGAGTTTGAATACTTCTCTCGCATATTGAATAATATTTCGATTCATTTCATCACCTGCGATTTTGGTGGATTTCCAGGTCACTACACCGCTGAGAGAAATGATTGCAATCTCGGTGTTGCCACCACCAATATCTACAATCATATTTCCGACCGGGTCACGCACGGGCATGCGCGCACCAATTGCTGCTGCCATAGGCTCCTGGACGATATACACTTCTTTTGCCCCTGCAGCGAGAGTTGCATCCTCTACCGCCTTCACCTCTACCTCAGTCACATCGAGGGGCACCACAATGACCACGCGAGGTCTGGTGAAGAAAGAAAAAGAGGATTTGGTGACTTTCTCAATAAAAAATTTGAGCATTTTTTCAGTAACTTCATAATCAGAAATAACTCCTCCGGAAAGCGGACGAGTCACTTCGATATGTGGCGGGGTTTTTCCCAACATCTCCTTTGCCTCATGCCCCACAGCGAGAATCTGCTCTGTTTTGGTATTTATCGCAACGAATGATGGTTCATTGATCACGATCCCCTTCTCAGGGCTATACACCAGCGTATTCGCTGTCCCTAGATCGATTGCGAGACTACTGTTTTTGGCTTTAAACCAGTTTTTGATCATATCTTTGTTTTGTGGTCTGATTTAATAGCACACAGATACCCAGATTCACCCGGATTTAATCCCGGATTATCCTGAGAATTTGTGTGCTATTGTTTACTTCGCTGAGGATACAAATTCTTCAATCGTTATGATTGTTGATTTTTCTTCTGAACGTTTTTTAAATTCAACAGAATTATTCGCGAGTGTTTTTGGACTCACGACGACACGCACTGGAATTCCGATCAGGTCACTGTCTGCAAATTTTTCTCCAGCACGCATATCGCGATCGTCGTAGAGTACTTCAATACCTTTTTTTATTAACTGCTCATACAGATCATTGCACTTTGCAATATCACTACTTTCTCTGCACAGCGATACAAGGTGGATTTTGAATGGAGCGACAGATTCTGGCCAGAGAATTCCCTTTTCATCATTGCGTAGTTCAACTACTGTTCCCATCAATCGTCCGAGCCCAATACCGTAACTTCCCATAATGACTGGGTATAGCTTTCCATCCTCATCGGTAAACGAAAGATTGAGTGGTTCTGAAAATCTTGTTCCCAAACTAAAAATATTACCCACTTCAACAGCTTTTTCTAAGGCAAGATCTTCTTTTGCAATGCCTAGATCAGCGAGAACCTCATCAGTGTATACTTCTTTATTAATCGCCAGTTTCTTTTCCTTCTCTACATAAATTTCGTCCTCTCCTGCCTCAGTCAGTGTCTGAAATTCATGAGAATATTTTGAAAAACTTCCGCCTGATGCAAACGTCAGGTATGTTTTTTCTCCAATTCCTACACGCGAGAAGACTCGATGATAAGCATCCTTTACCTGTTCATAGAATGCACCATGCTCTTCTTCGGTTCTTGAAAAAGAATACAGATCTTTCATCACAAACTCACGTCCGCGCATGATTCCGCTTTTTGAGCGAAGTTCATTTCTGAATTTAGTTTGAAATTGGTACACTCCGCATGGTAAGTCTTTGTACGAACTAATAAAATTCGTCATGAGAGTTGTCAGAGGCTCTTCGTGAGTAAACGCCAGTCCAAGTTCAGTATCATTTTTTAATTTTGTTTTAAACCAATTATCTACCACCTCGTCGATCCATCTGCCCGTTTTTTCCCAGGTGGTTTTTTCTTGAAGTGCGGTTAGAGATACTTCTTGCCCACCTATAGCACTCATCTCCTCTCTGATAATCTGTTCAATTTTTTTTAAAACTCGAAGTCCGAGTGGTAATAATGAATACACCCCTGCCATTTCTTTGTGAATAAAACCTGCACGAATCAATAATTGTGCATTTTTTGATACTTCATCTCCGGGAGCTTCTTTTCTGGTTTTGGTAAATAACTGTGTTTGTCTCATAAAAATTAATGTTGGGTCAAATGTTTCTTGGTAAAATTACTCAAAGATAAATCAAACGAAACCACAACAATACAGATGGTTCCAAACACGAGGGCATTGAATAGACCTAGTACTGACATAGATTGGAGATAGAGTCCTGCGATTGCGAGAACACTTAGTATACATGCTGTTCTGAAACTCATGCGCACATGTCGGAACAGTGGCATCTCCCGGACTCCAAATAGTCGATAAATTCCAAACACAATGAGGGAAATCGTGCCAATGAGCGCAAAAAGCAGGCTGATATAGAAAAAAGCAAACCCCATTGCACCTGTCTGAAATGGATCAATATTCAGAATAACAAAAATCCATGCTGCCCAGCAGAGTAGTGTCGAGAATATCATGGTTACGAGGTACTGTTTCAAGTTCATACCAATCGGTTAACTTCATACAGAATAACACGCTCGCCTATACTTTGCAACCTCAAAAAATCATGCAAGATAGCGTACGCGGTCTACCTCATTTTTTCCTATTTTTTCGTTTATTTTAGCCACAATCTCAAGTTGTCGTAGTCGAATTTCCTGAGCAACCGATGAACTTCCGCAACTCACGGTTAGTGTCCTGTTTTTGAGGAAGAGTGGGCGGACATGAGCACCAATTTCTGCTCCAAGCAGACTTTCAATAACTTCCTTTGCAACTTCAACCACGTTTGATGTCTCGATCTGACGCTTAAGCGTACTGTTTCCAGATAACTTTGAAAGTATTGTGTCGCCCAGTGGGGTGAAAGGCATAGAAGTTTAATTAGTAACACTGTAACACTAATGAAGTAAAAAGGCAAAAGAATTGAACTTCAGTATTTTACTGTCTAAATTCACAGATGTTTCTAAACTCGCAATATTTACATACAAACTGACTTGGTGTCGCTATGAACTTCCCTTCTCTGATTTTTTCAATAGTGGTCTCTAATTTTTCTTTGAGTTTTTCTACGTCTTTTGGTTCAGCTTGAAACGAGGTGCGCATCCCATCGTTTACATAATAAAACGTGAGTTTTCCTACGGGACCAATATGACGATACTCTGGTAGTGTTTCCGCGGCAATGTGGTAGAGCAACAACTGTTGTTTGTCATCAGTATCGAGCGTTTCTTTTGAATTTCCGGTTTTGTAATCAATAATTTCAAGCGAACCATCAGCTTGCTGGTCAATACGGTCAATACGTCCATTGATTACATATTCCCCCACCTTCACCTTGAACCAGCCTTCGAGTGCTACGGGAATAGTCCAGTGACCCTGCTGTGTTGTATAGAAAACTTTTAAAATTTCTTTACCTTTTTCATAATATTTTTCTCGTTGTTGTTTGTCCTGATACCAATCATTGATCCACGATTCATCATACATTTTGTATAATTCTTCCAGGGTCGGAACTTGTACCTCTCCATTATTCTGTTCAGATGAAGGTGCGGCGATATCGAATAAAGAAACTTGTGTGACTCGGTTTAATTCTTGTACTCGGGTATAGAATTTTTGCATGGTCGCATGAATACTGTTTCCAAAACTAAAACTCGCAGTACCTTTTGATTGGATTTTTAGTACATGAGCTAGTTTGTATTGATAGGGACATTTGAGAAAACTGATGATTTGCGAGTGAGAGAATTTTTTTGGTATTTCGTATACCACTTCTGCATTTTTTGGTTGAGGTGTTTTTTTATACGTTCCAAGATCAGTACTACCTTCTGCATGTGTGCTGGTACCAGCGAAACCAATTTCATCGAGGAATCTGCTTATTTTTTTCTTTCGTTTTCTATCTTCTCCATAGTAGTCAGCACTAGAAAAGTACAACTGTTCTTTTGCGCGAGTAACCCCTACGTAAAATAATCTACGTTCTTCTTCGGTATGAAAATCTGCATTATCAGACAAATGTTCATGAATAAGTTCAGAGGGTAATTCAATTCCTGATGAACGTGCGCGTGTAGGAAATCGTTCTTCTACACAATTCACCATAAAGACAAACTTGTATTCAAGCCCTTTTGACGCATGAACCGTCATCACATTTACCGACTCACTGGTTTCTCGTGGCTGGAAAATTTTTCCCTGATCACCTGACTCGAGTACAAAATCAAAATGTTCAACAAACCCAAGTACATTTGCTCCTGGAGTTATCTCTTCGTAACCACGAATCAGATCAAACACTTGTTTCAGATACTGAATTTGACGAACTACTTGCCTGTTACCTTTGCCCTCCTCATGTGTAAGATATGCTAAATATCCCACCGTTTCCAAAAAATCATATAATACTGCGGTCGGTTTTTCATGTTTTGCAGCTTCAATCCCCTTTTTCACACTTGAGACCAGTGAATCAAGGTGCAGTATACTTGCATCAGTCACATATAATTCTTTTGCTCGGCCAAGAGCTTCGAAATAGCTAATAGATTTTCGTTTTGCTCCTGAAACCAGTCTCTGAACATCGCTTGGATCGACTGAAATACACGGTAATCGCATAAGACGATACCATGAATCATCCTCATATTGTCTTGCAACAATCCGGAGAAATGCTAATACATCGAGTACTATCGGCTGACGATACAGTCCACCCGATGCGAGAAATTCATAAGGGATCCCATAGGTCTCTAGCGCATTTAGAAACGGTTGCGCATGGCTATTTGCTCGAACGAGTATTGCAAAATCATCCCAGGTTGCTTCCTCGTGTTGCTTTTTTAATTCTACTATTTTTTTTATCACAGCAAACACTTCGGCATCCAGTGTTTCAGTATGTAAGTGCTCGATTATACATTTTTCTATTTTTCCCTTTGCAACTAGTTTTTTGTCAATTGATAATTTTGCTTCGAGTCGATCAGGGTTATTGAATACAATTGATTTGTAAGCGAGGTCGAGAATTGCTTGACCTGAGCGATAGTTCTCGGTCAACACCACTTCAGCAGCTTTGGGAAAATCTTCTTTGAAACGTAAGATGATCGATACGTTTGACCCACGGAATGAATAAATAGACTGGTCATCATCCCCCACGACAGTTAATTGTGATTTTTCTGCTAGAAGTCTAATCAATTCGTATTGCGCATAATTTACATCTTGAAATTCATCTACCAACACGTGTGTGAACTGAGTCTGAATCGCTTTCAGAATATTCGGACGTTCTTTTAGTAGTTTTACTGAATAATAAATCAGATCGCCAAAATCAAGCGCATTGTTTTCCAAAATCAGCTTATTATATGTGTGATATGCATTTGCAATTTCAATCAGACGATTTTTTTCTTGCACTCCTGCTTCATCTTTATCGAGAATCAATCCTTCGACATGGTCGATATAGTTTTGTGCTGAAATAAGTTCATCTTTTGCTTTGGAAAAGTGATCAAGGAGTGTATGAATATTTGAATTAGGATTTCCCAGTGGTCGATAATAATCGAGATTAAAATCATAGATGTGATCGCGTACGAGGAGCCATGCATCGGTATCAGTGATGAGTCGGAAATTTTTTGGCAACCCAATTTCAAAGCCAAATTTTTCGAGTAATCGCTGACAAAACGTATGGAACGTGGAAATCTGCAGTTCGGTATATCCGAGCTCAATTTCAGAATCAACCCGTTCTTGCATTTCATTGGCAGCTTTCTCAGTAAACGTGAGGGCTAAAATATTCTCAGGTTCGGCAATACCACTAGCTAGTAAATGAGAAATTTTTTTGGTAATAACTGTCGTTTTTCCTGTTCCTGCTCCTGCAACAATAAGCAAAGGACCGTCGACATACTCGACCGCCCTTTGTTGTGCTTCATTAAGACGATTTTCCCCCATATAGTCGACTCAACTCTTAGTACTGTAGTTTCACTGGTGCTGGCACCGTGACTTCGTTAGTAGTTTTTTCTGGTGCAATTACTGGGAAACATTGTCTGCCAGCGCCATGTTCATATCCGAACATGTTTGGTTCTGCAGGAGTGTATCGCGTTATTGAATCATTTAGTGCTTCATTTGACGACATAGTGAACGTCGCACAGAGTTCATACTCTCTTTTTCCTGTTGCCCGGTATTCATACTCAATTCCTGTTTCAGGATCATTGATAATGCCACCAAAATAATACGGAGGCGTATTCAATTCTGCCAATGCTGCAGGAAGTTTACCTAGCTGTGTGTAGTATGCGTCAATCGAGTATTTGAGACTTTGAAGATGTTGTGATCGCATACTATCGAATCGTAGCGCCCGTTGTTTTGTAGGACTACCAATGAGAAAGAAAGCTCCAACTACAAATACTGCGACCAACCCGATAGCGCCGTATCTGAATACGCTTCGTCTTACTTTGGTAAGCGCATCTCGAATATCATAGAGATAGTATGCAAAAATCATTGCAGCGACTAATAGAACTGAGAGTGCTTTGAGGAAGAATCGAACCGTGAGCTCACCTGAAAGGAAACTATTCAAAATTGAAATGAGTGAACCAATAATCATGAATGTTGCCACAAACAGAGTAAGGTATACGAGCCACTTACGAACACCTATTGTTTTTAATTCAGGGCTTTTTGTATACCCTTTCTGCAAATACCATGCAGACCAGATGTAGACTGGAAATACGACGACGAGTGTTGCTATTGCAAAACGGAGCGGACCATTGCTCATATCGTAGTAATAGTAGTCTGGAAGAAGCGCGTCAGGGAAAAAGCGATTTACATACTGAAACATGAGGGTGATAAATGCGGTCGCGCTCATGTAGAGGGTAACGATTGAGAGCAGATGAAGGAATGTGTCACGTGCGGTGGATTTGTGTTCTGACATAGAGGATAGATTAGTTAATTAGAGAAATAAGTTTGGTAATCATTTTTTTGACATCTTCAGTATACTGTTTTTCCAGATCTTCTTTAGAAAGATTTTCAACCAATCCTACGTATACACTTGGGACGACTGCTTTCATCTGCAGATACATGAATATTGCCATCAGGTGCTCAATCATGCGAGCCCCACCGATTTTACCCGATGACACGCCGACAACCCCTACAGCTTTTCCCTCATATTCTCTATACGCCATATCAAGGAGTAATTTGAATTCTCCAGGATAACTCCGATTGTATTCTGGAATGACGAAGATGAATCCAGCAGCTCGTTTGGCGATTTCTTTCCAACGTTTTGTCTTGTCACTCTCTTCCCAGCTTGGGATAGTCCGAGGTATTTCAACAAAATCTTTGACGTCAATAAATTCAGTTTCGATATCAAATAACTGTGCAGCCGAGTGTACAAATTTTGCTACTTTTTCTGACTGTCTTCCTTCTCGTGCAGTGCCGAGAACAATTGGGATGTAGGGCTTCATATACTACGTATTATATATACTAGAGTAACAGATTCGCTTATTTGAGGCAACTATTGACAAAAATCAATCATCATCTATACTATAGCCCTCCTCACGCTGATTCTCTAACAGAAGAACAACAGCCACAGCACCATGACTGAGGAGTAATGTGTGCTTTTTCTGGAGCAACTAATGGATCCGTATACCTTCACCCAGCGCACCGGTAATGCCTTCCTCGCTCTGCCCCGTGTGACTGTCTACGACTGCCACATCCCCGTCTTCTCCCGCACCTTCACCATCCTGCATCAGGATGACCTCCGCCAGCTGATCTTCATGATGGGCGTCGCGCGTGTCATCCAGACGACGGAGAAGGCGCACGAGCTCTACAGCGCGCTCGGTCTGGACATGCTCCCGAACATGGGGGCGATCGCTGAGCGTATGTCCGGCATGAGGAAGCTGAAGCCCGCGAACGGTCTCGAGTACATCATGACCGATGACTCGCCCCGTAGCATGCGTCTCCAGGGCGCCCGCCTGCCCGAGGTGCATAGCTACCGCGATGCGTTCCTCCAGGTCCTCGGCCTCCACAAGTACGACCAGGTCTCGCCTGCGGAAGGCGTGACCCTGCTCGATCAGGTGCTCAAGGCTGATCTGCCGATGGATCAGGACATCGCCATGAAGATCGCGATCATCGCCGGCACCTTCGACTTGTTCTGACACACAAGTTTCTCTAGCCTTCCCAGGAAGGTATTGCAGGTAGAGAAGAAACTACACGACGATTGGGACGCGTGAAAACGCGTTTGGAGATTGGACGAATCCTGCTTCGTCCTTCCTACTACTATCTTTAATTATTAGAGGTAATTGAGGAATAAAAAGCCGCTTATGGGCGGTCTTTTTGTTTTTGTCAGTTTTACCCTCTAACCTTGACAAAAGGGCTTAATTGTGCTATACTGAGCTGTTTCCGTATCTAACCGCAGGTTGTAGAGGTCGTACCTCATTGAAGTACCCCCTCTACAGCGCTACGGAATGGATCCGTCGCTGAGACCCCTTGGAGAGGACAAATGAAGAAGTATCTCATTGCCGCTGGACTGACGATCGGACTCACCTTGATGGTGGTCCGCGTGGTCACCTGGGTCGTTAACGAGGCCCCGGTCGTTCCGGAGCGGCACCAGTTCGTGTACGACCCGTGAACATCGGGACGTGCAACATGCTCGGCAGCGCGTCGGTCATCGCTATCGTGGTGGTCATCGTGGCCATCCTGAAAGCGTGCTACGCGTGAAACCTAACAACTGGGCGGTGTCGCAAGACGCCGCCCGAACCCAACTATCATTTTAAATCTTTGAAGTGATTGAGGACCCTGTACCAGAACGGTACAGGGTTTTGATTTGCACACTACTCAATAAACCCTCCAACTTGCGTGCCCCAGAGTTCCTGGTATATTCCTGTTTTTTTACTTACCAATGCTTTGTGAGTACCTTGTTCGACTATTTTTCCTTTGTCCACTACGATAATTCGATCCATATGCATGATAGTCGATAATCGATGCGCGATTGCAATGACTGTTCTTCCTTTTACCAATTCATGTAATGCTTCCTGGATCAACCTTTCTGATTCTGAATCAAGGCTTGAAGTAGCTTCGTCGAGTACGAGAATCGGAGCGTCCTTCAACATTGCTCGTGCCATAGCGATACGCTGACGCTCCCCACCAGATAATTTCACTCCTCGTTCCCCTACCATCGTGTCATAACCTTGTGGAAACGACGTAATAAATTCATGGCATTGCGCACGCTTCGACGCAATAATCATTTCTTTTTCAGTAGCATCTGATCTCCCGTACATAATATTCTCTCTCACGCTACGATGAAACAATACAGGATCTTGTGGTACGTATGCAATCGCACGCCACAGACTTTCCTGGGTTACTTCGGTAATCGGAGTATTATCAATTTTGATGGCACCTTTTGAAACGTCGTAGTAGCGAAGTAGTAGTTTTACGATAGTTGACTTCCCTGCTCCTGAATGCCCGACGAGCGCTACTTTTTCTCCAGGACGTACCAAAAGTGAGAAGTCATTCAGCAATGCTTTTTTAGCATTGTATTTGAATGTCACTCGCTCGAACTTAATACTCCCTTTAGTAACTTCAAGATTAATTGCATCCTTTTTATCAGTAATCCCATGTGGCGTGTAGTAAATAGCGGCAAATTCTTTTGCATCTGCAAAATGTTCATATACATCACGAAAACTTCGTGCAAAATTCCATACACGATGAAATACTGCAAGCGAATAGCCATTTATCAGGACCAAGTCTCCAATAGTGAGTGTGCCCGCACGCCAAAACTGTAAGGCGAGATAGAGTAGTACTATTTCAAATAAAGTCATAAGTGCACCCTGTAAACCATCAAGTTTGATTGTGAGTACACGCGAAAAGAAACGTCGTGATCGTACTTCCTCTGATACGGTGTCAAAATTCTTTTCTTCTTTGAGGTATGATGAAAACAACTTTACATTTGGATAATTGGTGACAATATCAGCCAATACACCTGTTTGTTTGCTCTCGGCTTCACTTCTGAGTGCGTCAAATTTTAATTTATAGAGACTTGTGTAATATGTTGCTGCTAGGTATAGAATCAACCATCCGAACAGAAGAAGTCCAAATATATAATTGGTCATGAACAATACTACACCGATCGATAGAATTAAAAATCCTGAGCCGAATAGTGTGTATTGAAGAAAATCAATCATGATCACCGTAAATGCGCTTTCAAATTTTCGCATGTCTGAGATAAGCGAACCAATGTATTTGTTTTCAAAAAAATTAAACGAATGACGAAGAGTGGTTTTTAACATTTCATTATATAATTTTTTTCGTACGTGCATTTCCGATCGTGCACGGAAGTAATGATGCAAGCGATCAGAAATCCAATTCATGCAGAGCAGTCCTAAAATCAAAAAAACCGCCTGCAATGCTTCGTTATATGCCATTTCTCTGGTAAACGTTTCATTCGTTAGTGCATCAATCAATAGTTTGTAGAAATATGGATATGCTAGATCTCCTGCATTCCACAATATAATAAATATCGAAGAAACAACAAAAGACCATTTGAATGGACGTAAATATTTCCAAAATAATTGTAACACTTGCTTATTGGTAACTTCGGAGGGTTTCATAATGCATATAAGTATATCATAAAAACAAAAACAGCCTCGTTTTGAGGCTGTTTTTGTTGCTATCGTGTAGGTCTGTATTTCTTTGCAATACGCAATCGATTGAGTTCTTTTTCAAGAGAAGCTTGGACACGTGCGAAGTCTACGTCTGCAGATTTCTCTTCTGCTGCGAGCAATTCTTCTGCTCGTTTTCTTCCAGCCTCAGCGCGTTCGAGATCAATTTCTTCTGCTCGCTCTGCGCTATCTGCTAAGATGTAGACTGTGTTATCACTTCGTACTTCAGCTACTCCGCCCGAAACTGCAATTGGTACTTCATGATCTTTTTTGAATACAATCAATTCACCCGCGTCAAGAATAGTAATAAGCGGAACATGGTGTGGCAAAACCGTAATATATCCTTCCTTTGTCGGGATGGTTACTTTGGTCACTTGTTCGTCTGCATAGACGATACCTTCTGGTTTTACAATTTTGAAATTAATCATAGTTAGCTAATAGAACACGGATGGTCACGGATTAATTCAATTTGGAATTTTATTTGAACTTTTAAATTTGAACTTTGGGCTTTTTTAAACTACTTCTTCAATCGTTCCTTTCATGTAGAACGCACCTTCAGCCTTGTCATCATGTTTTCCATCAAGAATTTCTTTGAATCCCTTTACAGTATCAGAAACCTTCACATATTTACCGCTCATACCTGTGAACTGTTCTGCTACGAAAAATGGCTGAGACAAGAAACGCTGAATTTTGCGTGCGCGTGCAACGGTGATTTTGTCTTCATCTGACAATTCTTCCATACCAAGAATCGCAATAATATCTTGCAAATCTTTATATCTCTGGAGAATCTTTTGTACTTCACGAGCTACGGTATAGTGCTCCATTCCAACAATCTGTGGGTCAAGAACAGTTGAACTTGAGTCCAATGGATCTACTGCTGGGTAGATACCAATTTCTGATAACGCTCGGTTGAGGGACACCGTAGAATCAAGGTGAGCGAATGTTGTCGCTGGAGCTGGGTCAGTAAGGTCATCAGCTGGTACGTATACAGCCTGGATCGACGTAATTGATCCCTTGTCAGTAGAGGTAATACGTTCTTGGAGCGCACCCATTTCTGTTGCAAGTGTAGGCTGGTATCCAGCAGCTGATGGCATACGACCAAGAAGCGCTGACATTTCTGAACCTGCCTGGGTGAAACGGAAAATGTTGTCGATGAAGAGAAGTAAGTCACGATTTTCTTCATCACGGAAATATTCTGCCATTGCGAGTGCGGTCAAAGCAACGCGAGCACGAGCTCCTGGTGGTTCATTCATCTGACCGAATACGAGCGCAGTTTTATCCAACACTCCTGATTCTTTCATTTCACGATACAGATCATTTCCTTCACGAGTACGTTCTCCTACACCTGCAAACATAGAATATCCTCCATGTTCCTGAGCAATGTTATGGATAAGCTCCTGGATAATAACGGTCTTACCTACTCCGGCTCCACCAAACAATCCCACTTTTCCACCTTTCAAGAATGGACAGAGGAGGTCGATAACTTTGATACCTGTTTCAAATACTTCTGATTTTTGTGACTGACTTTTGAAATCCGGTGCTTTGCGGTGAATGCTGTATTTCTTTTTTGTCTTGGTTGCAGGTTTATTATCAATTGGTTCCCCTACTACATTGTACATGCGACCAAGAGTTTCTGGTCCTACGGGAACTGAAATTGGAGCGCCAGTGTCCACCACCTCGGTTCCACGAGCAAGTCCGTCGACTGACCCCATCGCAACGGTTCTGACAGTCTGAGCACCTAGATGCTGTTGTACTTCTAGTACAATTTTAACTCCTTTACCCATTTCTACTTCAAGTGCATTGTAAATTGCTGGAAGTTCGGCTGGAAATTGTACATCCACGACCACTCCGATAACTTGTGTTACTTTTCCTGTATTCATATGTCGTTTATTAATTGAATGGTTTTATTATAGATTATATTAATTTTCCAGTGCAGCCGCTCCTCCAGCGATTTCTGCAATTTCTTTCGTAATACCAGCTTGTCTTGCTTTATTGAATTCTATGGTTAATGCGTCAATCATGTCCCCTGCCGCCTCTGTCGCATTCTTCATCGCGACCATACGAGCGCTATGCTCACTTGCCCTCGATTCCAGAAGTGTCTGATAGAGCTGGACTTCGAATAGTCGGGGTAAGACTGTCTCCATAATCATTGTTGTATCTGGTTCAAATTCATATTCTGTCGTATCCTCCACTTTCACTTCTTTTTCAGCTTTTTCTTCTCCTACATCATCGAGCATTGTGTCAATATCTTCTTTGGTAATGGGGAGTAATTTTCGTATTTTTGGAACTTGTACGATACTTGATTTGAAATCCGTGTATGCCACAAGCACTGCATCATATTCACCTGATTTGAATTTCTCAAGTGCAGTATTCGTAATTGGGAGAATATCTTCTACGGTCGGATTATCACGAATTGCGTCATATGCTGCGATGAGCGGATAATTGAATCGCTTTGCAAAATAAGCACTCTTTTTTCCAACTCCAATAATGTCATACATCAAATCATTGGCGGACACATCACCAAACACGTCTGCGCGTGTAAGAAGATTTCTAGTTTTTTTGAAAATATTTGAGTTGAAACTTCCCGCAAGTCCTCTATTTGAACTGAACAACACTACTAATACTTTTTTTACCGGACGTACTTCGGTCAGTGGACTTTTTACTTCACCATTCATACTCAATTTTTCCATGAGTTCACGCGCAAGTAACGCATAGGTGCGGGTTGCAGTCACTGCTTGGATTGCTTTTCGCATTTTTGCAGCCGAAACCATCTCCATTGCTTTGGTGATTTTTTTCGTGTTTTTCACGGATTTGATTCGTTGTTTGATCGCTTTTCCGCTGACTGCCATACGATATTATTTTGCAAATTCTTTAATTGCTTCTTTTAATTCTTTTTCCACGTCCTCATTCCAGTCACCTTTCTTGATTTTTCCAAGAAGCGCTGATTTTGATTTTTTCATAAATTCAAGAAACTTCTGTTCAGTTTCCTTTACCGCTGAAACCTCAACAGCATCAAATAATCCCTGTGACATCGCGTAGATGGATGCAACCTGCTCCTCTACTGCCTGAGGAGCATACTGAGGTTGTTTCAAAAGTTCAGTCATTCGGCGACCACGTTCGATAGATTTCTTGGTTTCTGGATCAAGATCACTTGCGAATTGTGCAAATGCTTCAAGTTCTCGGAACTGTGCAAGTCCAAGTTTCAAACTTCCTGCGACTTTTTTCATTGGTTTAATCTGTGCTGATCCTCCTACACGAGATACCGAGAGACCTACGTTTAGCGCTGGGCGGATACCACGGAAGAAGAGATCTGTTTCAAGGAAGATCTGTCCATCAGTAATCGAAATTACGTTTGTTGGAACGTATGCTGAGATATCTCCTGCCTGAGTTTCGATAATAGGTAATGCGGTAATTGATCCCCCACCATTTTCTTTATTGAGACTGCAAGCGCGCTCTAATAAGCGTGAGTGGAGATAAAATACGTCTCCAGGATATGCTTCACGTCCTGGTGGGCGTCGGAGCAAGAGTGACATTTCGCGATATGCCCAAGCTTGCTTGGTCAAATCATCATAGATAATCAATACATCTTTTCCTTTGTCCATGAAATATTCTCCAATTGCAACTCCTGCATATGGAGCAAGATATGACATCGGAGCAGGTTCAGATGCACCAGCAGATACTACAATTGTATAATCCATCGCTCCCGCTTCTTTCAATTTTGACACAATTCGGGCAACTTTTGATTCTTTTTGTCCAACAGCAACATAGATACAAATAATATCCTGACCTTTCTGATTGAGAATAGTATCGATTGCGATTGCGGTTTTTCCAGTCTGACGATCACCGATGATAAGCTCGCGTTGTCCACGTCCTACCGGGATGAGCGCATCAATCGCTTTGATACCAGTCTGCATCGGACGACTTACTGGTTCACGAGTCATTACACCTGGCGCAATTCGTTCTACTGGATAGAATGTTTTGGTATTAATCGCGCCCTTTCCATCAATTGGTTCACCAATCGCATTTACTACGCGACCAATGAGTGCGTCAGCAACCGGAACAGACATGATACGTCCTGTTCTTTTTACCGTATCACCTTCTTTAATATGCTGATATGAGCCTAAGATTACCGCACCTACAGTTTCTTCCTGCAAATTCAACGCAATACCAAACGTATTTCCTGGGAATTCCAACATTTCCTGAGCCTGACATTTCTCAAGCCCGCTCATGCGCGCGATTCCGTCCCCAATTTCAATAACGGTACCTACTTCTTCGACCTGGACTTCTTTTTTGAACGATTCGATATTTTTCTTAAGTGATGCAATCACTTGATCGGTATATGCCATATGATGTATGAAATTATAGTTGTTGTTTTAGTTTTTCAAGCTGACCTTTGATACTTCCGTCGAAAATTTCATTTTCAGTTTTAACCGTTATTCCTCCAAGCAGTGTTGGGTCAATCGTCACTGACGCTTCTACTTTTTCTCCAAAATGTTTACTAATTTGCTTTATTGAACTCTCTGATAATTCTCTCGCACTCATTATCTCGATCATCTGTATACCTTCAGCTTGTTTCGCATATGTTTCATACTCTTTTATGATGCGATCTGCTTTCCCTAGCATTTGCTTACTTTGTAGAAACAGGAGGAAATTTTTTGTTACAGACTCAAGCTCAGCACCTTTCAGCCCTCTAGTGCTCTCAAATAAAATTTTTCCATATTGTTTCGTAAGCAATTTTGCCATATTTATTTGATTGTTTTTAAAATATCCTCTACAAACTTCTTATCCTTTTTGTCATCCATTTTTTCTCCCAATACTTTTTCCATTGCAGTCACCACAATTTCTACTGTTTCTTTTCTTAGACTTGCCCGCATTTCTGTTTTTTCGACTTCAATATTTTTCTTTGCTTGCAAAACTAGCGCTTCTACCTCATCTTTGGTCTTCTGTTTCATCGTCTCCTGCACTCGTGTAGCTTCTTCTTGCGCGCCTGCAATAATCGCATTTGCTTCTTTTTTTGCTTCTTCCAATTTTTCTTGGAATTTTACTTCACTCATTTTGAGATTTGTTTCGACTTCTTTTGCACGATCAAGACTTTCATCAATAATATTTTTTCTTTCTTCCATCTTTTTTGTTAATGGTTTTAGAATCAAAAACCACAAAATTAGAGCAACAATCGCAAAATTGAGTAATTGAAATAAAAATAGCGGACCATTGATGCCAAGGCTCGCCAAAATTCCCACATCTTCTGTAGGAAGAGTGGTCTGTGATTGTGTCTCTTCTGTAACTTTTGCTAATTTCATAAAACCGTGGGACAAATAAATCAATGTGGTATCCCGACATCGTCAGGATACCAGTCGAACTATTTGAGAGTGAATACAACTACAAGTGCGTAAATCGCGATAGCTTCCGCGAATGCAGCACCGAGCAACATTGGAACGAACAATTTTCCAGCTCCTTCTGGATTTCGTCCAATTGATTCCATTGCTTTTGATACAATTTTGCCGATTGCAAGCGCTGGGATCATACCACCGATTGCGATAGTGAAAGCTTTTGCCATCACCACAATTGACTCATGACTTAGACCTTCCATATGTGTACCTTTCTTAGAGAAACTGTATACCGTGCGAGGGGGAAATGGGGGTGATTAACCTCGCGGTGCAGTCTCTGATTAAAGAATAATATGGTAGAAAAATATTTTCTTCTACCAAGAATACTCTCTAATGAGCTTCAGCGCCATGTGGTGCCTGACTATTCACGGTCAAATATACCAAGGTAAGCATTGCAAATACGCTTGCCTGAATCAACCCAACTAATAGCTCAAGTAACATAAATGGCGCAGGAACAACAGCGGCAACAAGTGCCGACATTACCGTAATCAAAACTTCTCCTGCAAAAATGTTTCCAAATAAACGAAGTGAAAGAGATAATACTTTTGCTGCCTCACTAATGATTTCTAGAATTCCTACCCCAAATTCTATGAGTGCAGTCAAAATTGCCATGGGTCCTTTTGGAATACTTTTAATGACCCCGCCAATCTGGATAAATTTACCTAAGTGTGTGAATACACCAATAGCGAGAAAAGCATAGACATGGGACGCAATTACTGCAACTAGTGCCATAACAAGCGTAAGATTCAAATCAGAATTTGCGGGGCGAAGTACCATATTATGCCCGAGCGTAATACTTCCCGTACCAGGTAAAAGACCCAACCAATTGGAAAGTAAAATAAAAAAGAAGATCGATCCAACTATTGGTAAAAAGCGAATAGTTTTTTTTCGATCTCCTGTGACTTGGTCGAAATATGGGAGTAATAGTTCTAGAATATATTCAAATCCATTTTGCAATTTTCCTGGTCGCATCAGCACATTACGTTTAATCATGATTCCTACTATCAGTAAAATGATGATTGCAATCCAAACATTCACAACTGTATTGGTAACCGGAACTGGTCCCATCTGGAACAATACTTCTGGTGCAAGTGTTGGAATGTGGATTTCCGCCATATACTATTCACTTTGATTCTTATCTTTTTCTATAGCCTGATATTTTGTATTGTATTCTTTTGCTTTCTTATAGATCAGTTTCCCTGAGACGAGCGCAGCAAGAGCAAAGGCTGTAACCGTAAACCATGGTGCGTACCCATATTTCCCCTCCAGCCATTGTCCGATAAGAACGAATCCAACTACAGGTATTGCTATGGTTGCCCCAAAATCTCCGATAATAGCTAAGCCCAGCATTACATACTCTCGATCAGTCGATTTTTTAGGGTTTTTAGTCTCCATACAAAGCGTCCTCAAGTGTAGAGGAAAAATCGCTATTTGTCAATATATTTTTATGTTTATCCCCATGTGTAGGGTTATAGTATACCTGCCCCATATAGTACTTTCTTTACAATACCCTCATTCATAACAATAAAAGAGCTCTATTAGAACTCTTTTATTGTCTTTACAAAAACCTGACACACTAGGACTTTTGCATGTCAGAAATCAATCGGTTGGTCAGTTGTGTATCAATCGCGTCTGTAACCCCTTCTCCTAGTACTTTTTCTACGGCACCCACCACTAATTCAGCAGTCTCTTTGCGTAGTTCATATTGCATCTGCTCTTTCTCTGCCGCAATCGTAGTTTTTGCTTGTGCAACAATTCCTGCCACATCCTCTTTTGCTCTCTGCCGCATACTTTCAGCTAGTACTGATGATTCGGTAACCGCCTGCCCAATAATACTATTTGCCTGTTTTTTTGCATCTTCAAGTATTTCTTCTGAATTACGCCGTGCCATTGCCACATCCATCTCAGATTTTTTAAAATTTTCTTCTGTTTCTTCTGCCATACGCTTACGATCTTCAATCACTTTTAGTATCGGCACAAAAAATAGACGTTTGAGAATATAAAATACAAGCAAAAAATTAATGAGGTTGAAAAGCGCCATTTTCCACTCAAATCCTACTTTCCCTAATGTCTCTAGAATATACTCCATAGTTCGGTGACGTAGCTCAATTTACTAGATAATAAAGAATGCTACGAATGCGTAAATCGCGGTTGATTCTGCAAGTGCTACGCCGATGATCATTTTGGTGAATAAGCTGTTCTCAACCATTGGATTTCTTCCAATAGCCTCGAAAGCTTTACCAATAAGATACCCCTCACCTATTGCTGAACCAAACATTGACAAAGTTGCCATCCCCTTTGCAATTAATCGTGCTGCTTCGATTTCCATATAGTTATATTTACACTATTAAATTAAATAAAAAACATATTATCACCAATCGAGTAGTCAATTGGTAATATTATGTTTTCTGTTGTTCCTGCGTTGCCACTGCGAGTGTAATGTATGCAGCTGTCAACGAACCAAACACCATCGCCTGCAATACCCCGACTAGGAGGTTCATTGCAGTCCATGGTGCTGGTACGAGCACTGCAAGTGCTCCTAGGAATATCGCTGCCAAAACTTCGCCCGCATACATATTTCCAAACAAACGCAACGAAAGGGAGATGACTTTTGCAAATTCTGAAACAATATCCAATAATCCAATAAAAAAGTCAATAATCGCGAGCATTCCTGCACCAACACCTTTTCTGAAACCTTCAAATATTTCTTTTATTTTCACAAATTTTCCAATGTGTCCAAATAATCCAAAATCTCTAATACTCATCACATTTGCGAGTATGACCATCGCGAGCGCGATACTAAATGTCATGTTGAAATCATTGGTAGGGGTGCGGAAAAGCGAAACCCCATTGTATGTGATTGCCGAGAGACCTGGGATTAGCGTGACGATATTTGAAAAACCCAAGAAAAGAAATAATGCACCAATCAGGGGGAGTAATTTTTTTGCAAGTTTCTCATTTCCGGTAATTGATGTAAGTAACCCTACAAATACTTCAACAATCTTTTCCACCAATGCTTGGAACGAAGTAGGCACATTGTTTTTTCTTCTGTATATTGAAAGTGAAATACATAAGAAAAATAACGTAACCATTACCCCCATAAGCATTGCATTGGTAAATTCAAAACTCCCAATCGAGAATATCGTCTCTGGGCGAATTGAGATTTGTTCTGAAGGTACTTGCAGAAACATATTACTCTGGTTGTTTTTTTTCTTCTACATCTTTCTCTCCCTGATCAATCGCCTTGCGCTCTTTTTCAAGCTTAAGATACATTCGGATCACGAGTGTCCATGATAGTATAAATGTGAAAACCAGTGTGAGAACTGAACCTAAGGGGCGCATATTGAATCTGGTATCCAAATACTTACCCAAAAAATACCCCGAAACTGCAGGAATTCCAAAAATAAACAAAATTCGAAGCATCAAAACAAATGTTTTGTGCTGAAAGGCTTCCCTTTTTTGCTGATTATTTTGTATATCCATATTATTGAAAACCACATAAGCATATACAAAAAATACCATCTCGTCAATGGTATTTTTTGGTTTATGCACCATCTAGACATCATATCTTAATACGCGAAAATAGACTCATGGTATTATGCTCGATCTGTTTTATCATCTTAGAGACGTCTACACCCCTAACCGATGCAAACTTCTTGATCACTTCCTCAACCATCCAGGGTTCGCATTGCTCTCCTCTATAGGCCTGGGGGGCTAAGAATGGCGCATCAGTTTCAACCAAAATTCGATCAAGCGGGATATTCTGTAACACCTTCTCAAGCTCTAGCTGGGGTCCTGGATTGGTCTTCTTTGCAGGAAATGTAACTACTCCGGTAAAACCGAGATTAAACCCAAGCTCGAGATATTGTTCTGCTTCCACCCAATTTCCGGTGTAGCAATGTACTACTCCACGAATGAGTGTTCCTTTTTCTTTTTTAATTTCTCGCAATAGTTCAATCATTTCACCATGTGCATCTCGTACATGCATAACAAGTGGTAGACCGAACTCACTCGCCACCTCATAATGTTTTTTAAACACTTCTTTTTGTGCCGAGAGAATTAATTCTTCTGACTGATCTTTGGGAATATGAAATCGATCAAGTCCTGTTTCACCCACTGCGATTACTCGTGGATTTTTCGCAAGTTCACGATAAAACTCTGGATTAAAATCTTCTCCACGTGAAGTAAAATTGGTAGTTTCTTCATATACATCTACTTCGTGGATATGAATCGGATGAAGGCCGATTGTTGCATACATCCAATCATACTTTTCTGCCATCTCCACACCTTTTTTACTGGTACTTTCCTGAGTACCAACCAAATTCAAAATCATGCCCTTTTCTTTTGTACGAGCAATAACCTCATCTCGATTATTCTCGAATGCTTTGAAATGAATGTGGCAATGGGTATCAATCATCATAGTGAACTTTCTATTTTATCTACCGTAGTTTCAAGAGCACGTAGTGCTTCTGGAAATAATGGTATAAGTAAGGACGCAAACGCAATTACTGAAGGCGCGAATGTGGACGTAAGAATCGAATCCATCACTCGATCACCAAGAGGAAATTTATCAATAAAGTAGAGCACTAGTCCGATAGTGAGAATTCCTTCTGCAGCACCGACAATCATACCAAGGAATCGGTTTAAGGCTTTTTTGAATGGAATGGGAATAATGAATCCACCAATTTTTCCAATCAGCCAGAACGCAGCGCCAATTGCACGAGTGATAATAAAGAATATAACAATAAACATGACCACACGTGACACATTTTCTCCCCAACCGACTGTATTCATGAGCCACTGTGCCCCGCCTTCATAATATCTGCTTGCAATATACGCTCCTACAACTGTGCCAAAAAGTGAGCCAAGAGTATGAAATAGCCCAAACCACAAACCGCCCAGTGCAAACAGGGCGGTAATGATGATAATAATGATGTCGAGCATGTTCATATATTCATGGCTGCCCGAACTGTGTTTTCAACTAGTTCAAGACAAGAGAATCGAAAAAGTGTGCGGATGGAACTTCATACCCAGCATCGTATGCATAGTTCAGTGCATAGAATTTGTTTCCATTCAAAACATGTCTTCCTTTGAAGTATCCGACACCTCCCTGGACACTGATGAGATAATCCATTGCAGGATAACCCTGGTAAGTAACGCTCTCAACTGAAGTTACCTCGCCACCTAGAGATGCTGCTACAATGTCTACACTGTTGAGTAATAATTCTTCGGTATTTGAAAGATCATAGTCTTCTGGATATTCGGTAAACATGGACTGCCAGATACTCTGGTCTTCTGCTGTATATTGATAAATATAGGTAGGAATTGATCTACCATCTTTCAGTGCCATTGCCCCTTCTGAATACATTGGTGGCATTGGGAAATACACCCCATAGTTACCCTGCTCAAAGGTGAAATTTGCGGAATAATCAGTGTTTTCTTCGGATAACTGAACTTCGCTGACAGGCCCAGTTGTAGAATCATCCTGTGACCACATCACCACGAGAATGATTACTACCAAGACACCACCGAGAATCAGCGCTTTCTTCATTAAATTATTTACCATACATATGGTTTAAAAAATTATAGATTTTAGTATAGCGTATTTGAGATTTGAGTACAAATGGGGGCTTAGATAGAGTCGAAAGGAATTCAAATTCGTTAGACCCGTCCAATTTGTGCTCTATTCTTGAAATAATTTCGAATCATCCAGATTATGCTTCCGAGAAACCAAAATAAAAGTGTATAAAAAATGAATAGAAAAATAATGATAGAAACTATGGGATGAAACAGCGTAAATTGAAACCCAGAGACCATGTTGATAGGTGCATAAAACAAAGATACAGCGGTTTCATTACAAACCATGGTAATACTATTACACCAAAACAAACTAATCATTGAGAGCGCTGAAAATGTAAAACCAGAGAATAAAAACCAAAATTGAATTCTTTTTGGAGGAAAGGTTAGTTTCATATTTTTTTATTTCTATTTCGAATCATCCAAATTACATACCCGATAAACCATGTTATAGGACCATAAAATATTATTGGTGGCGTCACTAAAAATAATAACATAAATGGTTTTGAAAAGAATATGGATGGAGCGTTTTGTAATAACTCAGCAGATTTCAAATAAGGAAAATAGGAAAAACTTTGCATTTCTTTGAAGAATGAATGGCATTCTATTCTATACTCACCACACTTTCGATAATCAATGATGTCCTCCCCTAGGGAGAAAGCAACTAGCCACACCCCCAGACTTGCTAACAAGCTAATTATTTGAATTTTCTTAGGAGGAAAGCGCGGTTTTACAATTTGAACTTCATTTGGGGGAGAAATTATTTTCATACCTCTTATTATTTAATAAAAAGCATAAAAAATAAACAAGCCAATAGACTTAAATTAACCGCCACCAAAAGAACGACCCTCATGGCATAAAAAGTTGAGGTATCTTGTAGCTTCTTATAACCGAATCGTTTTCTGTAATAGTTATGATAGCTGTAACGGTAGAGAATGTGTAGCACCCAAATTAATTGACTCATTAAGACACTAATCAGTAGCAAAACCACGACTATAACCTTTCCCCAAAAGGGGCAAGGACTCGCAGAACTAAGACAATATGTATGGGTCGTGCTAATACTAATGGTAGTAATTAATAAACCAATCAACAATAGTAACAGGATTACTAACCATTTTTTATATTTTCCCAGAGGACTATTTGGCGATACAGCTGATTCTTTGATTAAACGAAAGTCAGAAGTGCTTTTTTTACTTATCAATACCAAGATTAAACTGAGAATAAAAATACCAAACATAGACAAAACCTGTGTTTTATCTACTATTAGTTCGCATTTTGGATTATCCCAAATTCTACATATATGATTTGGATTATCACTACTTATTCCAAATGCTATTGATGCTAAAATAAAGATAAATAATGCAATTTTTTGATAGGACGTGAATTTATTTGGTTCCATATATCATTCTTTCTCCAATCTCGGAAACACTGGATCACCCTTCTTAATTTCCTGTCCTGCTTCCAGATTCCCCCATTTCGTAATTTCAGATAACACTAATTTTGTATGTTCAACACCGAGTGATGTGAGAATTTTTTCTGCAGCGGATGGAATTAATGGAAGCAAAGAAACTCCAAGATGGAATAGTCCTTCTGAGATCTGATAGAGATGTCCCGTAATATCTTCTCCTGCTTTTGCTTTTTCCCATGGTTTGTACGAAGAAATTGCCGTGTCAATTTGCGTCGTCAATTTATTGATATGCTGGATCACTTCATCAAACGAATAGTTTTCAAATGAAGCAATGTATTCTTTCCAAAATGTTTCTACACCAAAAATATCCTCTGAATTTTTTTCAGGAATTTTGTTCTCAGTATATTTCTCAAGCATGGTGAGAATTCGGTGCGTCAAATTTCCGATTCCATTTGCAAGGTGGGCTGTATAGAATTCTTCAAATCTAATTTTTGAGTAATCCCCGTCTTGTGCTGCAGGAATTGCACCGAGGAGATAATAGCGAGTCGCATCTACTCCGTATTTTTCTACGACTTCTCCTGGATCAATCACATTACCGAGAGATTTACTTATTTTTTCTCCTTCGACCGTCACATATCCATGAATGAATATTTCAGTTGGCAATGGAACTCCAGCTGAGAGTAAGAATGCTGGCCAGTAGAGTACATGAAATTTGCCAATTCCTTTTCCTATTACATGCGCCACTTGTCTATCTTTTTCTTGTACCCAATATGCGTCATACTTCTTTTCATCGCCACCATACCCAAGCGCAGTAATATAATTTGATAATGCGTCTACCCATACGTACATGATCTGCGATTCATCACCTGGGACTGGTACTCCCCAGCCATGCGCACGTTCAATCGAGCGTGAAATACTAAAATCTTCGAGTCCGCGATCAATAAATGCTAGCCATTCGTTCTTGCGAGCTTCTGGATAAATTTTGATTACGTTTTTTTCAACTAACTCTCGAAGTTGTTTTGAATAGTTACCCAGTTTAAAAAAATAATTTTCTTCTTCCACAATTTCAACTGGTTTTTTGTGTTCAGGACATAATGTTCCATCGATCAGCTCTTCTTCGGTGTAAAAAGCTTCACACCCAACACAATACAATCCCTTATATTCCTTTTTGTATACGTCTTCTGGTTTGAATGCTTCCCACAATTTTTTTGCTCCATCAAAATGTCGTTTTTCAGTGGTTCGAATAAAATCATCGTACGAAATATCAAGTACTGTTTTAAATTTCTTAAAATGTTCTGCATTATCTGCCACAAATTTCTCAACTGTTTCTCCTGCTTTTTCTGCAGCTTGCACATTTTTCAGTGAGTTTTCATCAGTACCAGTCAAAAAAAACACATCCCGACCATTCAATCGTTCGAATCTTGCTCTGGCATCCGTTTGTACGTACTCAAGAGCATGCCCAATGTGAGGTTTGGCATTTACGTATGGAATTGCGGTTGAAATGTAAAATGGTTTGTTTTTTTTCATAGGTCTAGTTAATAGCACACAGATTACCAGGATTTCCATGATAATCCGGGTAATCATGGCAATCTGTGTTCCATTGACGAAAAAATATTACCTCTGCCCTCGCACTACCACCACAAACTCCCCTTTTTCTGAAATATCCATATCTTTAATTTCTTCAATCGTTCCACTATACGTTGTTTCAAATTTTTTGGTAAGTTCACGACATAATACGACCTGTCTTATGCTTTCAAGGACCTCAGCGAGTTCATCAATACATTTTTTGATCCTATGATTCGATTCGTAGAATACTACCGTGTATTCTGAATTTTTAACTTCCTCAAAAAAAGATTTTCTTCCTTTCTTGTGCGGAGGAAAACCGAGGAACAAAAATTTATCTGTCGGAAAACCTGATATTGAAAGAGCTGAAATTACGGCACTTGCGCCTGGAATTGGAATAATCAGGCATTCCGGCAAACGTTCTCGAACGTTTGCTACAAGAATATTCCCTGGATCGCTTATCCCTGGAGTTCCGGCGTCTGATACACAGGCAAGAGTCTTACCACTTCTCAAAAGCTCAATAATTTCATTAATCACCGTATCAGTGGAATGATGATGATAGCTTTTTGTTACTTTTTTCAAATTATACCTGGTAAGTAGATTCGCAGTCACACGAGTATCTTCGCACAAAATCACATCCACCGCAGAAAGTACTTCAAGAGCGCGACTTGAGATGTCAGATAGATTTCCGATGGGGGTTGCCACTATATAGAGTATTCCAGTTTTTTCCATAGTATAAAGTATCCACATCGTAGCAGAAAAATGGCTGCATGTAAACAAATATGTGTCATAAAAACAGAATGCCCCCGTACGAATACGGGGGCCCAAGCAAAGATCAGTAGTCGCAAGACCCCTCCGTCCTCACGGCGATAAAACGGGTGTTGTCCTGCCATTCGTCCGTAGTCTTCATGAGCACGAGCTTGCGGGTGGCGAGCCTATCATTCATCACATCGAGGCAGGGTGTCATGGATTCCCCTTCTACCACGATGGTCACGGTCCCGAGAGACACGATCGGTCCAGCCCAGACGTAGGATCGCGGGTATTGTTCCGCGAATGAGAGCAGATGTATGAGCTCACCTGGTTCGAGGCATCGTTCATGGATTTCGAGAAGGGCCTCCTCGGTGGTGACGCTTCGGCCGAAGTAGACGAACGTGAGGTCGACCGAGTAGATCTCATGACCTTCACTCGGGAAGTGCTCGCTCGTGAAGTACTCTTCCGATTCGACGTAGGCTCCGATCCGCTCGACCCTCTCCTCGACCTCGATGCTCTCGTCGATGTGAGTAGGACAGAACGCACCATCCATGCAGTGGGTCATGTGAAACGGACGGAAGCTCTCGCTTTCGCACGAGATGTTCGAGAACGAAGATGTTAGAGCACATATCGCGATGAAAAGAACTCGAGGCATTGTCTTTCTCCTTCTCCTACAGTTGCGCCCTTAATCGACACACCGTATGCGGAACAAGGGCTAGACACTGATTCTACGCTAATCTATCTATTCACTATTGTCAAATTTTTACAACTGGAACACATCTACTATTTTTGTTATACTACCTTATGTTCATAATTAAAACTCTTATGCAATTATATAAAAAGGCTTTTTTAGTTTTTATTTCGATTGTTCTCACGCTCCCGAGTTCACTCTCTGCTGCCACTTTTGATCCTAATTTTCTCATTAGTGATGAAGAGCTGCAGAACTGGCAGAGTATGAATCGTGAAGACATACAGGCATTCCTGAACGATAAGGGCGGGTATATTGCGACATGGGCTGGTCCTGATAAGGATGGTGTCAACCGTCCAGTATCAGATATTATTCATCGAGCAGCAGTAGACAACAAAATTAACCCTAAATACTTGTTGGTAAAGCTCCAGAAAGAGCAGAGTCTCATCACCGAAGACAGTCCTACTCAGAAGCAGCTTGACTGGGCAACCGGGTATGGCGTGTGTGACAGCTGCTCAATGGATGACCCCAATATTCAAAAACACAGAGGATTTGGAGTTCAGGTGGATAGTGCCGCAGGCATCATGCGTTGGTATTATGAAAATGTGCATTCACAAGGATGGATAAAAAAACCTGCGACCGCGTATCTTATTGACAGCACACCAGTGACCCCGGCAAATTTTGCTACCGCTTTTCTCTACACATACACTCCGCATATTCACGGGAATTTGAATTTTTGGAAATTATGGCAAGAATGGTTTGATCAGGTGTATCCTGATGGTTCTCTTATTAAGACTGCGAATTCTCCAGATGTATATCTTATCCAGGACGGTGAGAAGAGAAAATTTACAAGCCTGACTGCGCTTGCCACACGTTTTAACCCGAAGTTGATTCTCACAGTTCCCGAGAGTGAATTATCCAGATATGCTGAGGGAAAAAATATTTCTCTTCCCAACTACTCTATTGTTTTTGATGGATCCACCTATTATCTCCTCGACTATGATTTCAAACATCGATTTGCAAGTGCTGAGACAGTAAGGCAAATCGGCTACAACCCTGATGAAATAATCAATGTTGAGCCAGGTGACCTCAATTCCTACATTCAGGGAAATATCATCGAGAGTAATACCACCTCCCCTCTCGGGCGTATTATTGAAGTTAGAGAATCAAAAAATCAATACTTTGTGGAGGCGGGTGTGATGCATCCCCTATTCGATCCTGCACTTATAAAGATAAATTTTCCTCACTTAAGTCTTGAAAAAGTTTCTTCTGGTGAATTTAGTTCCCTTGGACTTACATTTGGAGACCCTATCCTTCCCAAAGATGGTACTGTCCTTGGTGTGAAGGGGTACAATGAAATCTACGTCATGGAGAAAGGAAAAAAACGTCATATCGCAAGTGAGGCTGTGTTCAATGGACTTGGCTACTCATGGAGTAATATTGTATGGGTTAATGAGTATTTGGGTACTGCCATAGAAACTGCCGAACCGATATACCTCAAATCCAGTCCTTCTTCATCATCTTCACAATTTACTAGCTCACCTGCTAATCAGACCTCTAAGATTGATACACCCACGTCTCCCTCAACACCTGTCACCAAAAAACCAATTGATTACTTAGTCAGAACACCTGCTGATAAGATTTCTTTTGTCGGAGAAAAATTTGAAACCCCAATTGAATCATACATAGTTGCTGACTATGAAACAGGTACAATCGTCTCGGGGAAAAATATTGATACTATTCGTCCTCTTGCCTCACTCTCAAAATTAATGACCGCGCAAGTGCTCCTGGATAAAAAAATTTCTCTGACTGATTCAACTACCTATACAGCTGCATTACATAAATCAAACTATCATAATTATACTATCGCCGAAGGAGATCAAATTCCCAACAAGTATCTCTTTTATTCCATGCTAGTTTCATCAAATAATACTGCGTCAGTCATGCTAGTTCGGAATCTCGGATACGACATGAGTGGTTTTTCTTCACTTATGAATAGCAAAGCACAAGAGCTCGGGCTCCCTACTATGTCATTTGTCGAATCCTATGGATACGACCCTCGAAACCAGGCAACACCTCGTGAAGTCCTCGCATTATTCCAAGAAGTGCTCAAAAATGATACTATAAAAAATAGTCTAGGTATGCCCACCCTCTCATACGAGGAAATCATGAGCAATGATACCGTGGTCACACATACAGAGTCTCACAGTAATTCCCTATTAAAGCGAGCAAACCTACCCTACGCCATACTCGCGAGTAAGACTGGATTTCTCTATGAATCAGGGGCTAATCTTGCAATGTTAATCGAGAGAAAAAGTGACGGGAAAAAATTAATTGTACTCACAATGGGTAATCCTGACTTTGGCACTGACTCCAGATTCGATGAACCAGCACGACTCACTTCATGGGCTATACAAAATTTTTAATACACTCGTTATGCCTCTCGTATTTGCCGCAATCACACCTCACTCTCCTGTACTAATCCCGCAAATTGGGAAAAATGATCATCACAAAGCGCAAAAAACTCTTGAGGCACTTTCGACACTCGAAGAAAATCTATATATTTCAAAGCCGCATGTTATTATTGTTTTTACTGCCCATGCGCAAGCTTTCCCCGATACATTTGTTGTGAATGCTCACACTAATTTTACCTCCTCATTTGAAGAATTTGGCGACCACTCACTACAGAATACCTACCTTGGTTCACCTGATTTTGCAGCCAAACTTTCCCACGGGGCTAGTCGCGAACATATCCCGCTACGACTAGTCAGTGAAAAACAACTTGATCACGGGTGCAGTGTTCCACTCTACTACCTCACCTCTCATCTTCCACAGATAAAGGTAGTACCTATTGGACCCTCAGATCTCCCCCCTACCACACATCTGTCATTTGGCAATCTGATCAAAGAAATCTGTATGGACTCGGATAAACGAGTCGCTCTCATCGCTTCTGCAAACCTCTCACACGGAATTACGACTGATTCTCCTGCTGGTTTTCGAGTGAATGGGCAGAAATTTGACAAGAGTATTATTGAACTTCTCGAGTCTCACAATACGACGGGAATTGCCACACTTGACCCTGCACTTGTAAAAGACGCAGCAGAAACAGGTTATACCTCCATTCTACTTCTCCTCGGTGCCCTAAAAAATATCGACTACGAATTCAAGCATCTTGCCTATGAAGCGCCATTTGGCGTAGGATACCTCACAGCCGAGTTTATCTTTTCATAAAAACACATGATTGCGTCAGTCGTGCCTCTCAAGCGCCTCCCGCGCTTTTCTTCAATTTTTGATTATGCAATTCCGCATACTCTTGAAAATGATGTACTACCAGGACAACTGGTAATCATTGAGTTTAGAAAGAAAAAAGAATTTGCCATTATTCTCCGGACATCGACCGAACACAGCACTGAATTTGCCTACAAACCTATAGACTCTATTGTTCATCCAATTCCAATATTTTTAACAACACACCTACGTTTATTACAGCAGCTTTCAGTACTCTACGCCGTATCTCTCGCAACACTTTGCAAAACCTCGTTATTACCTTTGCAAAAACGAAAACTTACAAAAATAATACTTACTCCCGAGGCATTACTTCCGACCCATAGCACTACTCCATCCCAGTCTTATGTACTGTACCAAACTGAACAGGAGCACCGTGCACTATTTGGCAATCTTACCGAGTCCCACACTACACTAGTCCTCGTTCCTGAAGTTTCAAAACTTGCAGACATACACCGGTTTATAACAGATACTACTAATTCTCCAATTCTTATCTGGAGATCGGATCTTTCAATCAAGGAAAAATATGATCTTTGGCTCCGTGTACGGAATGCTACCGAACCTATTATTATCATCGGAGCCCGAAGCGCTCTTACCCTGCCATTTAGAAGACTCGATCGAATTATCATGGATTTTGAGCACGATGAGCAGTATAAAAATTATGATCAACAGCCAAAATTTCACACTAAAGATATCGTCGCCCTTCTTGCGAACTTATACCAATGTCAAGTCACCTACTCCAGTTTTTCTCCGAGCTTTGACTGTTATTATTCAATTGTAAAAAATTCCCTACCTTGTACCACAGGAAATCATACCTATCAGTCAGGACTTCTCTTTATCACAGATACTACATCCAACTCCATCCGGATTATCGAACACACCCAGCAGACCCGCGAAGACCGTATATGTTCAATTGCTATTGAAGATTCTATTCGTGAAATTGCTCAAAAACAAGTCGGTGATGCGACCATTCTTGTCCAGCGAAAAGGTTATGCGACTACGGTCATCTGCAAAGATTGCGGACACATTGAAGTCTCAAAGGAGTCAGGGGTGCCCATGATTTATCGAACAGAGACTCGTATGACGCACGCGCCCTACAGCGGAGAAAGGCGTCCACTACCACTGACCTGTAGTTCGTGCGGTTCGACCACACTTAGACTGCAAGGTATTGGTACTGAGAAGGTCGCCTCGTTTTTTTCTGATATTTTTAAGAAGGAAAACATCAACATGCCTATTTTTCGGATTGATGACAACACCGAGCATTCTACATTCGAAAAATTATCAGCAGATACTCCACGACTCTTGATTGGCACTGAGAAAATACTCTCATACATACGCCACGATAAAACTCAGGCATACGTTATTCTCGATTTTGATCGTTTTCTTGCAATCCCTGAATACAATTCTTTTGAACATGCAGTACATCTCGTCGATGAGCTTAATTACTATCGAAGCCACAATTCCCAATTATTACTCGAAGTCTCTTCGGGAGAAAAAAACTTCTTTAGACTGTTCAAAGAACGAGATCGTGTATACCGTACTGAACTTAGTCTACGACAACAGCTGGGTTATCCTCCATATCAAAGTATGATAAAATATACCGTAGCATCTTTTTCTAGAGGAAGTGCTCAAACATTGGCACATAATCTCAGACAAGAGATTGCACTACGATTGACAAATAGGGGTATTCCTGCTACACTCAGCGAAATTTACGAGACGCATCCTAATTTTGAAAAAATGAAATACTGGTGTGGAATATTGCTAAAAACAAATTCTGAAAATGTTTTAAAAATAGCTGAAATAATCCATCCACATTTACCCAAAGAATGTATTGTCGACATACATCCTCTCTCTGTACTATCTCCTTAGCCTATCTATATGCTTCCCATTATTACTACTCCAAATAAAATTCTAGAGACACGGGCACGAGAACTCACTCCTGATGAAATTGATTCTCAGCCAATTCAGTCATTGATTGATGCAATGATACCAACTATGTATTCGAATGAGGGTATTGGGCTTGCGGCACCGCAGGTAAATCATTCAGTGCGTGTATGTATCATAGGCAAAGGAGCAGTGAAGCTCGACCGCAAAACAACCCTCCCCCACGAAGATTTAGTTCTGATTAATCCGGTGTGGGAAAAGACCAGTAAAAAAACAAATAATGATCAGGAAGGCTGTCTCTCTATCCCTGGTATATATGGCACTGTCAAACGGTACTCACATATCCACGTTGAGGCACTTGATCGTCATGGTAAAAAACTATCATTTGAGGCACGAAATTTCTTTGCTCGAGTGATACAACACGAGGTCGACCACTTGGACGGAGTATTATTTACCACCAAGGCAAGCGATCTGAGACAAATAAAAAAATAAAAATTTCATGTGTACGTGTATTTTATTTTTCCGTATTCACCTATACTCCACAGTTTGCATACAATCAACACCCTAAAAAATCAGAGTAACAGTACCCAATTTTAGGATTGACTAATCGGTAATACTAGTATATACTGTACTCCAGACTTTATATTCGGCGGTAGCTCAGTGGTAGAGCAATTGGCTGTTAACCAATGGGTCCTGGGTTCGAGCCCCAGCCGCCGAGCACCTAAACTCGTACTAGAAATAGTCCGAGTTTTTTGTTATATTTTTATTATCACACACTCTTATGATTAAAAAAACATACAAAATTAGAGTAACAGTATGGCTCTATCCCGGAGTAGCCGGTTGGCATTTTGTGACTTTACCCAAAAAACAAGCGCACGAAATACGAAAAAATTTTGGAGTAAGAAAAAGAGGGTGGGGGTCTATACCCATTACTGCTACAATACATAACACAAGCTGGAATACTTCCATATTTCCAGACAAAAAAACTGATTCATACCTACTCCCACTCAAAGCTCAGGTCCGGAAAAAAGAGAAGATATACGCTAATCAAACAATAACTCTTACTATAACACTGAAGCAATAGAAAAAACTCTCCCTAGGGAGAGTTTTTTGCCTCTAATATGTTCGAGATTATTTACCAATTTTCAATGAGTTGAAGAAATTCTCAGACGCAACTTCTTTGCCTTCATCGTAGATATACACTACTGAATATAGCTTGTGTCCATCTAAAATATTTCTACCCTTAAACACATACTTCTGTTCAGGAAGATTAATTACATAATCGATTGAAGGGAAGCCCTGATATTTTCCAACCTTGGTTGAAGCAATTTTACCCTCAATTGAAGCTTCGGTTCCACGGACTGTATTCAACAATACCCCCTCTGGATTTGAGACATCAGAACTTTTGGGATATTCGGTGTACAATGCCTGCCAGACACTTCCATCTGCGGCGCGATACTGGTAGAGATTGGTCGGATACGTTTCACCCTTGCTTGTAGTCATGGTTCCGGGAGTGTACTGAGGTGTTCCTTCAAAATAGATCGAAAAATTCCCCACATCAGAGGTGAAATTCTGGTTAGTAAGTTCTGTGGTACTATCTTCGCCCACTTCATCCGCTACATCAGGTGTCTCAACCGTGCTGCCCCACCAGATAAAGAGAATAAATAACACGAGAAGCACACCCAGCCCAATTAATACTTTTTTCATATCGTATTAATGATTAAAGATTAAAATTCGAAATTTATACTAGTATACCCGAGTTTATATACTTACACAATAATACCCTTCTTCACCCACCCCTTCCCTTGGTGGTAAAGTTTTGAAAAATGAGTTATGCTGTATGCTATATTCCCTATGAAAACTTTATGAAGAAAATAATTGTTTTTTGTGTTATTTTTTCTCTGTTTTTCCCCTTCGTTTCCCGTAGTGAGACTATCCCTGGTTCAGTGGGCGAAGCTATTGAGCAAGATTCTTCGTTCACGTTCCCAGAAGACACTACCGAAGAAGGAGTTCCGGTACCCGTGCAAGATGAATTTTATCGAGGAAAAATCGAGCGAATTATTAACGCATACACTAGCCCAGGCTACGGTCCAGGAACTGAAGCATACATACAGGAGCTTGAGGTTCGTCTCATTTCAGGGCCAGAGAGTGGTACTGTGTTGAATGTGATTAATGAAATAGCAGAAAATAATCGTGACACACGCGAATTGCATGAAGGTGATCTTATTGTCGTTGGAAAAAGTATTATTGGTGCTGAGACGCAATACTACATTACCGATGTATATCGTCTCAATGCTTTATGGATCATTCTTTCTGCCTTTGTAATCATTGTGCTCCTACTCACTAGATTACATGGTATCCGCGCGTTCCTTGGTCTTGGTATCAGTTTTTTGGTTATTGTGTGGTTTATTGTTCCCCGAATTCTTGCTGGAGACAACCCGATTATGATAAGTCTAATAGGTACCGCAGTAATTGCTGCTACATCTATTTACGTGGCACATGGATTTTATCGACGAACCACTATTGCATTTTTGGGCACCATGATCTCCATAGCACTAGCTCTCACGCTTTCCTATATTCTTGTCACTATTACTCAATTATTCGGCATGGGCACCGAGGAAGCTTTTTATCTCCAGTTTGCACCAGGAGCTTCGATCAATCTCCAAGGATTATTACTCGGTGGCATCATTATTGGAGTCCTGGGAATTCTTGATGATATTACGACTGCGCAGGCTGCGGTCGTAGAGCAAATACATTATGCAAATCCAGAACTTGGTGCCGTAGAATTATACAAACGTGCATCATTGGTAGGACGAGAGCACATTCTTTCCCTAGTAAACACACTTGTACTTGCCTACACCGGTGCCTCGCTACCACTCCTACTATTATTCAAAGTATACGAACGACCCGCGTGGATGACGCTTAATAGTGAAATTATCATGGAGGAGGTAATACGTATGCTCATTGGAAGTATTACACTTATTCTTGCAGTTCCGATTACGACATTTCTAGCTGCGAGATATTATAGTAAAATGAAACAAAAAAATACTGCTAAAAAAATAGCAGCACCTACCCATACGCATTAGCACTCGTGTGGAATTGTTGTATATGCAACATACACTGGTTCCTACACATGATAAATTTAGTGTATCTTTTACCATCACCTGACTCCTGATTTTCAAGTGTAGAGGCAATAGTAAAACCACATTTTTTATATAGATTAATCGCAACTTCTTGTCTAGTATTCACTTTGAGTTCAATAACTCGCGCATGGTGTAGATGATCGAGTTTCCAGATTATTGCTTCGAGCAGTTTTTGACCAACCCCTCTCCCACGATAGTTTTTTTGAACATACAACTCTTTTAATCTCCAGACATTTTCTAATACTTTTTCAGCACCTATAGTCCCGATAATATTGTTGTTCATTTTTGCTACGATAAAAAAATCATGTGAATTTGGTTCACACGATTGATTAATTCTCTCTTGCCACTGCGCGCTGCTTAATGTTACTTCATCCTCATAAGATTTTTTAAACGCATGAGGCTCATTTTTGAGAGCTTCAAGGCGAAGCGTGCGAAGCTCTTTCCATTCATTTATTTTTGGAATTGTAATTTCTATCTTTGGTATATCAATGAAATTACTGGTATATACTGCGGATCATTATAGCACATTTTTCACCTTTGCAACAATAGCAGTAGCATCAATTCCTGCCGCATGATACAGTTCTTCTGCGGTACCGGACAACTGATACTCAGTCACCCCGAGCATGTCGTATTTTTCATACGTAATCCCTCGAATAGCACACTCTCTTGCAAGCATTCCACCAAGTCCTGAATATGGATTATGATCTTCAACGGTCACTACCCTGCCTGTCTTCTTGATTGATTTAAAGATGGTTTCATCAAATGCTTTGATTGAACTTGCGACAACTATTTCAACGGTGATTCCTTCAGATCTCAGCACTTCCCACGCACGGAGTGCTTCGATCACGACTCCCCCTATAGCAACGATCGTTACACCATCTCCTTCCCTCAATAAATCAGTTCGTCCGTAGACATACTCATACTTTTCATCAAACAATATACCGCCATTCTCTTTGATAAGTACAGGAAGCTTATGTCTACCCATCCGCATATACACATTCCCCTGGTGAGCGGCAGCAAATCGCACCATTCGATCACACTGATTGGGATCTGCAGGCTCGAGATGCATGGTATTTAAAAATCCGACGACTGAACCTGAATCATCAATTGCCTGATGTGTCGGACCATCTTCCCCTACTGAAAGACCACAATGAGTTGCTACCATTTTGACATTAGTTTCATTAATGTCATTCACCCGAGCTTGATCTTTTGCTCGACTAGTCATGAACGCGCCAAAGGTAGAACAGAATGGAACAAAACCTGCAATCTCAAATCCTGCTGATGCCGATACCATGAGCTGTTCTGCGACCCCGCATTCAATATGGCGCTCAGGAAATGCATTGCGCACTCCGTCAGTTTTTACTGACCCCGCGAGATCTGCGGTCAGAGCCAGGATATGCTGGTTTAGTTTTGCAAGATCAACAAGTGCAGCACCATATGCACTGCGACAATCAGTGATTGTATCAGTCGTATACAATTTTGGTTTCCCAGATTTTATTTTTTTAACTAGACTTCCCAGTTGTACATGCTTCCAGACTGGCGGTTTGATCCGAATACTTTTTCTAAATTTGTTGAGTATTTGATCTTCCTCAGCGCTCAAACTAAGATGCGCTACCGCTTCTGTAATCTGTTCCTTGCGTGGTGCGGCGCCATGCCAGGTAGACTGATAGTTCCTACCGTCTTTTTCCATAAAATCCACCCCCTTACCCATAATCGTATGAGCACAAATGAATGTGGGGTATCCATTTCGATTCTGGGCAATTTCCAATGCTTCAAAAATATCATTATAATTGTGCCCATCCATTTCAAGCACATTCCATCCTCCAGCCTTGAACACTTCTGCTGGATTGTAAGGCATAATAGATTTAGCTGAGCCAGAAAGCTGAACCCGGTTATAATCCATCGCAACAATTATATTATCCAGCTTATATTTACGTGCAAAATTCATTGCTTCATATATCTGTCCTTCATTCCCTTCTCCGTCGCCCATAAGCACAAAGACACGTCGTGCATCTTTTTTTATTTTAAAACCTAATGCGGTACCGCACGCAACACTGAGACCAATACCTAGTGGACCCGTACCGTACCATACACCAGGCACATGACGAGTCACATGTCCTTCGAACTTAGAACCAAATTTTCTAAATCCTTCGACCACTTCTTCTTTTGACACCCATCCCATTTCAGCCAAAACTGAGTAAACGGCCGGTGAGATGTGCCCATTTGAAATAAACACAGGTTCACCTGTGTGTGAGATTATTGAAGTATAGAGGGCTGACAAATAATCAATAGATGAGAGTGATCCGCCCGGATGCCCACTACCAGCGTGTGCAGTCATCTCAAGAATTGTTTTGCGACAAGATTTGGCAAATAGTTGGGCGAGTTGTTTGGTACTGACAGGCATATCTTAAACTCAAAGCTAATAACTCAAATGTCAAAACTTACGTGTAGGATGTAAGTATACCATACTTCAGTTTTAAATTTTAAGTTATAATTTTACGTTTTGATATTTGAGTTTTGAATTTAATCTATTGAAACAGTTTTTACATTCACGAACTCTCGAAGTCCGAAATATGAGAGTTCGCGACCTATCCCTGACTTTTTTATTCCTCCAAACGGAAGTCGTGGGTCTGACTTTACTATTGAGTTTACAAATACACATCCAGCTTCAATTTGCGGAATCAGATGCTCAATTTGCTCTCTATCATTTGACCAGAGTGAACTCCCAAGCCCGAATCGAGTATCATTCGCAACTGCGATTGCCTCTACCTCATCTCTCACTTTGATAACTGACGCAACTGGTCCAAAAATTTCTTCATCATACGCGGGCATACCAGGCACCACTTCCGTGAGTATGGTCGGCGCGTAAAAATATCCAGATCTCTCGAACCGACTGCCACCAATTTTTATTGACGCACCTTTTTCGACAGATGCCCTCACCTGTTTGTCGATGTCCTCAAGTGCTGAAAGTGAGGCGACAGGACCAATCCTGGTTTCAATTTTTGTCGGATCATCTGGAATATAGTTTTTGAATTCAGCGGTAAATAATTCCAAAAATCTATCGTACACTGATTCTTCGACAATAAACCGTTTTGCCGCAATACAACTCTGTCCGCAGTTCTGAAGCCGTGCTGCAGCGCCTATTTTTGCAGCTTTTTCAACATCCGCGCTTGCAAGTACAATATACGCATCACTTCCGCCAAGTTCAAGCACTGATGGCTTGATTTCATCCCCTGCAATCTCTGCAACTTTTCGCCCCGCCCATTCACTCCCAGTGAGAGTAACTGCTTTCACCCGAGAATCCCGAATAATTTGTTCAGTTCTACTACCACTCACAAATAGATTCTGAAATATTCCTTCTTCATATCCGGATTCAAGAAATATATGTTCAATTGCTTCAGCACAGCGAGGCACATTTGATGCGTGTTTCAATAATCCGACATTCCCTGCCATCAGCGCTGGTGCAGCAAAGCGGAGTACCTGCCAAAATGGAAAATTCCACGGCATAACTGCAAAGATAATGCCCAGTGGCTCGAATGCTACATAGCTCTCTCGTGCATCAGTCTTGACTTGTTCACTTTCAAGCATTTTTGGTCCATGCTCTGCATAATACTCGCATGCCCACGCACATTTCTCAATCTCGGCAATCGATGGAGTAATTGGTCGACCGATTTCTTCAGTAATTAATCTACCGTATTTTGAAGAATTTTCTCGAAGATGCTTTGCTACTTGAAAAAGCATTTCAGAGCGTTTTTCGATTGATACTTTTTTGTATATGTCAAAAACTGATTGAGCTTTTGCAATCTTACCTTTAATTTGTTCATCAGTAAGTTCGTCAAACTTCTGAACATCTTCACCTGTTGCTGGGTTGTGAGAGATTATGGGCATAGTAACGAGTTCAAAACTTAAAACTCAAAGCTCAAAATTATAATTCAAATCTATAAACTGTAATTGCACCTGTATTAGTTTTGAACTTTTAGTTACAGTTTTGCGTTTTGACATTTGAGTTTTGAGTTACAGTTTACACAGGACAAACTTTATCCTGCAACTCCTTTGTAAACACTTTGTAATTTTCAGTGTAATCAACCGGGACTTCAATCACATGAACTCCTGACATAGACAGCGTTTTTTCTAATAGAAGCTTCAAGGGTTCTGATTCTGACACTCGATATCCATGCGCCCCATAACTCTCTGCATATTTTACAAAATCAGGATTACCAAAATTGAGTCCAAAATCAGCCATCTTCTGACTTTCTTGTTTCCACTTGATCATACCATACCCATTATCATTCAGAATAAGGATAACCAAATCAAGTTTGAGCCTGATTGCAGTTTCTAATTCCTGAGAATTCATCATAAATCCCCCATCTCCAGCAACTACCACTACTTTTTTCTCAGAGTTAACGAGTTTTGCGGTAATTCCCCCAGGAAGTCCAGCACCCATCGTTGCAAGCGCATTATCGAGGAGTAGTGTATTCCGTTCATGAGTTTTGAAATACCGTGCAAACCAGAGCTTGTACATTCCATTATCAAGCGACAAAATTCCATCACGGGGCAGTACTTCCCGTACGTCTTGTACCACATGCTGTGGTTTCATCGGGAATGAACTGCTCGAAACTTCATTCAGTTTATCTTCAATATATTTCTTTACTTTTAGCGGATAGGAGTTATCCCATGATTTCGGTGATATTTTTTCTGTCATTTGCCATAGCGCATTTCCAATATCCCCTAGCACTTCCCATTGAGGAAAATAAATATTGTCTACATGTGCTCCAAAAAAATTTATATGGATTACACCCTGGCCTTGTCTCATGAAAAATGGTGGCTTCTCAATCACATCATGACCTATATTGATAATCAGGTCAGCACGATCAACTGCGCAATGTAGATAATCATTTGCAGACAATGCGGCGCATCCGATATGCAGTGGATGCGACTCGTCGATCACTCCCTTACCCATCTGGGTGGTAAAAAATGGAATGTGTGTTTTCTCAATAAACCCGAGAAGAGATTTACTCACTAGTTTGCGGTTTGCTCCAGCACCAACAAGAATGAGCGGATATTTTGCCGCTTCGATCATTTCAACAGCTTTATTCACTGCTTTTTCCTCTGCCGCAGGTCGTCTGGTTGTATGTATTTCAAATAGCGAAACGTTTTCAACTTCTTCTGCAGCAACATCCTCAGGTAATTCGAGATGAACTGCTCCAGGGCGTTCTTCAAGTGAAATTCTGAAAGCTTCTCTTACCAATGCGGGAATATTTTGAGCATGTACAATTTGCTTGGTAAATTTCGTAAGTGGGCGCATCATCTGGACCGTATCAATAATCTGAAAATGCCCCTGCTTACTCTTCTTGATCGGCTTTTGCCCTGTAATCATGAGCATAGGCATTGCTCCTAATTGCGCATACGCTGCTGCAGTGACTAGATTGGTGGCTCCAGGACCCAATGTAGACAAGCACACACCAACTTTCCCTGTAAGTCTGCCATAGGTTGCGGCCATAAACCCAGCACTCTGTTCGTGACGAGTGACTACAAGTTTGATCGATGAACGACTGAGTGAATCCAAAAAATCAAGATTCTCTTCTCCAGGAATTCCAAAAATATACTCAACACCTTCATTTTCAAGTGCTTTGACGAATAATTCGGATGCTTTCATATAAATAATAGTTCATCCCGATTTAATCGGGATTGGCTATGGACTATCTACTTCTTCAACAAATCTCTAATCTCCTCAAGCAAAACTTCCTGCTTTGGTGGAGTCGCTGGCTCTGGTTCTTCTTTTTTCTTTGCCATTTTATTAGCAATCTTCACCATCATAAATACCGCAAGGGCAATAATAAGGAAATCAATTACGTTTTGAATAAACATGCCGTAATTAAAAGATACCGCTTGACTCACCACCTCACCTGCAGCATTAAGTTCTTCTGGTTTTAACACTACTTTTAAATTTTTAAAATCAACCCCACCAATCACATACCCAAGTGGAGGCATGATAATATCCGCAACGAGAGAGGAAACAATTTTCCCAAATGCACCACCGATAATAATACCGACAGCCATATCGATCATATTCCCCCGCATGGCAAATTTTTTGAAATCCTGGATAAAGCTCATACACAATACATTATATTATTTGTAGACTGGTTAATTAAAACACAGATTATATAGAGATGCAATGAATGTATATCTTTACAAATACACTAATTTATGATATACATCTCCTTCCTCACGACGAGGAAGGAGATGATCATGGCTGTACTGAAGTTTGAAAAGTACGACAACGAAAAGGCCGCTCTCGCCGCAGAAGAGGATGCTATCGACCTGCTCATACCCCTCCAGGTAGGGAGTGCCGAAGCGGCACGACGTGGTAGTGTTCTCATCTACATCCCGAAGGATAATACGGGTGAAGGTGAATACGAGCTCGAACACGCCGAAATCATGCATCACGACCCCAAACGGCGTACTGTACTGGTCGAGGTGCAGGACGATGGCCAGGGTCCCAATGAGAACCCGCGAGCAGGGCAGGTGGTAGAACTCCCGGACGACACCCTCTGCTACGTCGCACCACCAGCCACCTCCGAGTAGCACACCATACAACTCAGGAGGTTGTGTCAGGTCGGAGGCTCTGCTTCCGACCTGACACATTACACACCCCCATTTTGATCGTAATACATTTTTTAAATTTATTCAGTTGAAGGAACTTTATTTACAAAAGTATAATTAAAAATTTCCCTATAAAGGGAAATTTTTGTTATTAGCATTATAATACAGTCTGTGAAATTTATTCTACAATCAACTTACCAAACATCCCGTTCTGTCTATGTTTCCCCACACTGCAGTAATATTCGAATGTTCCGGTTTTGTCAGCAGTGAATTCCACTGTTTCACTTTGACCTGCTGCAATCTGTTTGGTCTTGACATTAAATTCATCGAGTACCCAGTCATGAAAACCTTCTGCATTTATGAACGTTACTTTCACTTTATCACCCTTTTTTACTTTCATTTCTTTAAGATCAAAGGACAAGCCTTTTCCAGTTACGGTGAACTCAACGAGTTTTGGAGTATCAACATTGACTTCCACATCAGCTCCAACATCCACCGTTACCCCAGCACTATCATCAGTATCATTGACAGCAGGAGTTTCTGTTGGCTGAGTCGTAGTCTGATCTGCCGGCTTACTTGGAGTGGTATTCGTTTCTACATTTGCGGTGGTCGAACATCCCGCACCGACCAGGAGAAGTGCTGCAGCAAAGATAAACATTTTTTGCATAGAGTTCTATTAGTTAATAATCTTATAAAATAAAAGTATAAAATGGTTTAAACCAGTCGTCAATTGGGGATAACCTATGCCTTTGGAGGAGTTGAAGAGGATGCGTCTATGCCATTGGAATTCTGGTTGATTTTTGCGACCCCAAAGAGATAGATGATTTCCAAAATACCCATAGTATTGATTATGAGTAGTGCTACAAACCAACCCTTCTCCCCTCGTCTTGCAGCATGCCAGAGTGCAAGCCCTTTCCAGATAAGAGACCAGAGCACAAACAGGAAGAAAAACCCTGCAAATCCTGCGATAAAGCCTGGCGCAGACCAACCTCCGAGAAAGTCCATGTATTCCATATGGTATGTGTTAACGGTGACTTATAGATCCACTATACGCTTATTTTTTCACGGTGCCAATGGGAAAGTTATTTCGAGTGTTCCCGTACTCACCCACTGTCTCAGAGTTTCGTCTCCAATTGACACACGAGCAAGGGCAGATAAAATCTGTTCACGCTCAGTAGTGTCTGCGACCAATGGCTGACTTTGTGTATTGATATGTACTGGAATTAACTTGATTTGTGCATCAATTTTTTCGCTATCTTTTTCAAGTGTCAGAGATAGTAATAATCCTTGCATGGTTTCAAGCGAAAAATATTGATCGAACACAAAATTTCCTAGACTATAAAAAATTGGTTTACCTTTATACAGCTCAATTGGCTGGATCACATGGGGATGTGCGCCAATCACTATGTCTACACCAGCATCAATCATTGCGTATGCTTCTTGTTTTTGCGCCGTATTTACCCTATCTGTTATATATTCTGTCCCCCAATGCGGATAAGCAATAATGATATCAACTTCTGGACGAATATTTTTAATTTCAGTTATCACATTATCAAAACCAGTCCCAATAAGCTCATGAAAGCCGACAAATCCAATCTTGATTCCATTTTTTTCAACAATCGCTGAAAGCTTTTGTCCCTCACGGTTATTTGGATCACCAAACCACCCTATCCCTGCTTCATCAAGAAATTTCTTGGTTTGCTCAAGCCCCTCAAATCCAAAATTGGTCGTGTGATTATTCGCAAGACTTACGATGTCAAAATTTTCTTTGAGTGTTGTTGTAACTTTTGGAGAGAAAGTGAAGCTAAAGCGCGCGCCACCCACACCATTTGCGATAGATTTATTGGTAGTAATCGGCCCCTCCAGATTTACTACTCGAAGATCTGCCTCTCGAAGGGTTGATGAAATCAGACGAAATGCATACCCAAAATCATTGTGTTTCTGGGCCAGAAGAAGCATGGTCCGATCGAGCATGATATCTCCTGCTGCCAACAAGGTAAGGCGTTTTTTTTCTATGACTTTGTCTCCCTCCTCTTTTACCTCTTCTTCAATTACTACTTTTTTCTCCGTAACACCTACTGTTTCTGATTCAATCGGACTCGAAGGCCATAGTAGCCACACAACTATAACAAGAGTGCAGGTAGAAGCACTTGCTATTGCAATGTATTTCCAGAAGTTGGGGTGCATACGAAATCTAGTATACCAACCCTCTGTAGATTTGACAAAAAAACTATTTTATGATATATTTTCACGTTGCTCTTTTCGAAAACAGGCTGCCCTACCTTCTAACCCAAAAACTGGCGGAGAATCATGATCATTAACAAAAGCCTGTCCGTCTCAGCAGTGACCAATCAGTGCGGAAAAATCAACGCAGTCTCCAGGGATGGAAAACTGCACATCACCTACACCGGCCCCACTCTCTCCCATGAGACGGTCGAAAAAGTGATCAGCGCTATGGTTACCGAGATCGACAACTCCATCCCGCAGATCCTGCAGCCTTCAGATAAAGGCAAAGTACTCGATACTCCCGAGATCCTGTGGCCAGTACTCGACATCGAGGTCAGAACGCTCCCACTCCTCCAATATGGAAACCAGTGGGAGAGTACTCGTGCGCTCAATGGCATGATGGATGCCAACATACGATACCTCGGACAACTGGTGCAGAGGACTGAGAAGCAGATAATCACCGGCCTTCCTCGAGTAGACTGGCCACTCAAGCATTTCGGTCGCAAATGCTTGAAGGTGGTTAAAGACTGCATCTCACCCTTGGGCGTGCATTTCGGGATGGACATCCTCGGCTGGGTCCCGCCTGATGAACGCCTCATGATGCCTACCGAGCAGGACACCTAAAGCGCCCCCCCTCTGTGGGCGCGCACCCCCCTTACCCCACGCGTAGTGTAGCAATACGGCTACACACTACACGCGTGGGGTTTTACATTTTATACAAAAACATCCCGACTAATTCGGGATGTTTTTATTACTATTAACCTCTTGGTTCTACTGCCGGTTCTTTCATGGTATCAAACGGCATAATCTGAATTGGTTCTTCGGCTTGTTTTTCAAGTTCAGTTAACATTTCTTTGGCAAGCGGGATCACAATTTTATTCTGCCATAATCCTTCACCTTGTAATCTCTCAAAATCTTTGACCTCAACAATGAGCGCAGGTACAAATATTTCGCTTGATGTACCATTACTCTCATTATACTGCCATCGGCGCATATATCCAGATTCTGAATTTTCTAGTTCTGCATCTACTGTCTTTGTGGGTTCTGCGTATACTGCCATTCTACCCTTCTCAATAAGAGCTCGGATTCTCGCTTCGTCGGTTTCTCCCTCATATGCGGATCCGCTAAACGTTTTGGTCATGATTCCATCTACACTTGTGACTTTCATTTCTTTGGTATTGATATTCACGCGGATACCCATCGGCTCACCATGCTCCTCATACACTGGTTTTCCATTAATCATAAGCTGGTATACGACGGTATGGATGTTTGAGATGTAGAAATCGCTCTTATTTTCTGCGCGTTCATATCCGATTCTCCAGCGTGAATCTACCTGCCCCTCTCTATAGGATTTCATATCGATTCCATACTCACGGAGAAACGCACCAGCAATATCTATCAAACGGCTTTCTTCGGGAACTTCATCAATCGTGATTCTATTCGGATCGACACAGAATCCATTGGAACAATCAATCATCGGTCGAGCTGAACGCCAGGTAGGATAATTCTCAGAAATCGAGACAAATCCTCCAATCATGTCTACATTCACCACATACCCCTGATTCCTGTCTTCAACAAGGGAAAAATTCTGCACTTGAGCCTGGCGCAATTTCCCCAGATCAAAGATGCCGAGTTTTATTTTCTGCAATATTCCAGAGTACTGCTTTGCCGCGTCAATTCCCGATTCTCGTTTGAGCACTTCAATATTTTCACTCAATTCAGGTAGCTCGCCTGAAAATGTAAAGTTGTAATTGATGTACACGGGATTATAGATCATGGAAGTTCCACTGATTTTTGCCATATCACCCCCCATACCGAATGCCATGTTTGCTGTGCTACCCTGCGCAGCCTCAGTACTATTTGTATTCACTGTGACTGGCGCGAGCGGACCAAAAGCATTTCTCTCAGCCTTGACCACTCGTGTCCCTGCTGTAAAGCTGTTTTTTGCTAGCTCTGTCGACATATCTGAACTAAGATATATCACTGGAAGCGCAATCGCAAGTGTCGCAATTGCCCCACTCAATGTATATACAAACTTTGATTTAAAGAATGAGAATGTTTGTTTTTCTTTTTTGGTCTCAGACGAAAATTTCTCAAGGACTTTTGTTTTCAGTTCGCGAGCAAAATTCTCATCGAATTGTGTATTTGGTTTATTTTTTATCATACTCTCAACTATTTGTGCGATTTCCACCTGATGATTCTTCAGCTCAGGGTCGATTCTGTAGAGCTCATCAAGAATGAATTGAATATTTTTTTCCATACAGTGATTACTGGGTTATTTTTAAATAAATTGGATATCCTTACACTTGTACTACGCATTACTGCGACTGAAGTAACAACGCGATATAGACTCCAATTGGTACGTGTGTTCGAAGTTCTTTTAATGCACGCGATGCTGCCATTTTCAAACTTGCTTCGCTTTTTCCCAATACTTCAGCGATTTCTTTGTACGAGAGTTCGTCCCATACACGCAGTGTAATAATCTCACGTTCGCGCTCTGATAATTTTTCCAATGCGATTTCTACTTTTTTGAGCATGTCTTTATTTTCTATCTGTGTTTTCAAATCTTTCGTATCTGCCACATCAAAATCTTCGGGAAATCCGGTTGTTTTTTTGTTCACCCGATATTGATCTACCAGCGTATTCCTCGCTATTCGATACAGCCACGATGCTGCAGAGCCTTTCTTTGGATCAAATGATCCTATGTGTTCAAGTGCTTTCATGAATGTGTCTGCTACAATGTCTTCAGCAGATTGCCTATCTTTCACGCGAAAAAAGGCATAATCATAGAGTTTTTTTACAAATCCATCATAGACTTCACCAAAAGCTTGTCTATCGCCATTTTGGGCGCGCACCAGCTTTTCTTCAAATACACCTAAAGACATAGTACAAAATTAAAATCTGTATATAGTATACGATAAACGATACAAAAAGTAACATACGGTAATTTTATACACATCACCATATTTTCTCATACACTATAACGTGGTACGCTATTACCCTTCCAGGTTTTACGGCATACTTGGGAGAGGTGCTACCGTCCACAATGCCGTCCAAGGAGAGAGTGGCCACATGGCCCACGTGTTTACGATGCTGATCGAGGGTGATAAAAACCCGAGCGAAGGTGATCTGTACCTGCTTTTCATGAAGTCTCGTGACTTCTTCGGTGAATGCGAAGCGACCTTCTACGGAAAGGATTCAAAGACTGGTCAACCGATTCAACGCTCCTGCCTCATCTCGAGTGTCGGATGGGTTCCGAAATCTATGAATAGCCTGAAAATCGAAGGCTCCTACCGCATCACTGATGAGTGCCCCTCGGTTCATATTCCGGAGTACAACCCCCTGAAGAAAACCGGCACGATGACTTACACTCTCCCCAAGCCCAACGCGGGAGAGCTGATGGAAGAGGTCCACTTTGGCCAGGAGCTGGCTGTCGCCTAATCCTCGATAATTGAGCGTCGTTATCCGCACCCGTATTGTTCAGTCTACCGGATTGTCCAGTCGGGTGCGGATGCTTTCTTATTGCAAAAAATCAGCACATAGTATATACTGTTTTCTTTACACTTGTTCAGAATCATATGGAAATCCAAAAGAAAAAAGTTGCGGTATTTGATATTGATGGAACCATTTTTCGCTCAAATTTGCATTTTGAGTTGTTCAAGGGATTGGTCGAGTATGGAATATTCCCTGCAATCGTTCTAAAAGAAATTGAAGAATACCATGATGACTGGATCAACCGACGGGGACATTATCGAGATTTTGAACAATCCCTCATCGTCTCGTACCGTAATAGATTGAGAGGAAAAGTTGCCGAGGACATTGAAAAAGTAAGTCGGTATGTAGTGGCGGAAAAAATAGAACATGTCTACGTATATACCCGCGATCTTATTGAAAAGCTTCGTCCAGAATATACACTTCTCGCGATTTCTGGATCTCCTCGAGAAATTGTTGATGCATTCACCGAAAACTGGAAATTTGATAAAGCTTATGGGACGATTTATGCATCAGAAGATGGTGTCTATACTGGAGATGTATCTTTTGCGTCCTACGAAGTAAAGGATACTACATTGAAAAATTTCTGCGCTGAGAATGGATTATCTCTCGAAGGATCCATCGGTGTTGGTGATACCAGTGGAGATGTGGCATTTCTTAACCTAGTCGAATATCCTATTGCATTCAATCCGAGTAGAGAGTTATTTGAAACAGCGGCGGAGCGAAAATGGAAAACAGTCGTTGAACGTAAAGATGTAATCTACGAACTATAATCCCAAAAAACCCCCGACTATGTTGCCGGGGGTTTTTGTTTTTTAATCTCTATCCGTCTCTCTCTTTTCACGCTCTTTCTTTTCTTCCTCTTTTTTTTCCTTATGATCTTCACGTGCATCTTTCATACCTGCTCTGAACCCTTTCATAAAGTTCTTTCCAATATCCGATCCTGATGTATTATCTGACATACGTATAGGGGTTACTCCCTGTACCTCTTCACTCTATCATTTTAAAAGAAGCACCGGATGAATGAAACTCTTTATTCCACTATATACCCCTATGCCCATGTGGTCAAATTTTACCCTACTCCCACACGTAGGCTAAATAGCAAAATAGTGCTATGATACAGATCTATGCAACTACCCTATCGTAAACCAGGAAAATATGGTCAGGAAAAACTTGACCCATTTATGACTGAAGCAAAGCATGCAGAGCTGACACATGATCTCGACCAACTTTACAAAATACAGCCAACTGCAGCCGCTGAAGTAGCACGTTTGGCAGAATTGGGAGATTTTTCAGAAAATGCGGAATATCAATTGGCCAAGGGAAGACTTCGTGGCATCAACCAGCGGATATTGGTATTAGAAAATCAACTAAAACACGCAGTACTCATACGTCCCAAAAAACATGGAAGCACCGTAGGACTTGGTGATACTGTTACCGTAGAAGTTAACCACAAGCAAAAGACATATCAAATACTTGGATCATCGGAGACAGATCCGGAAAAAGGAATCATTTCGCATAATTCCCCTATTGGAGAAGCTTTGATTGGAGCAACGGTCGGAGACACTGTTACCATACAGCGTGGCGACACATCGATAACATATACAATTCTTGCAATCACGTAGTTCAATAGCGCAACTCTCTCTCAAGGAGCTCTTTTCCTTTTTCTTGCCATATTTCCTGATTGGTGTGTTCCATTTCGAGAATATAATCTTCGACAATACCTCTCCGCTCGCTTTTTTCTGAGAGCGTTCTGATATATCTTTCGAGAATATCATACTGAATTTGCAATCGTGTATCATCCGCATCCACCTGTAGCCAGAGATTATTTTCAAATGCCCAGACGATGAATTCTTGGTCTTCTTTTTTTTCGTCAATCAATTTTAACAATCCTTCTTGGATCACCTTGGCGTCTGTCCCACTATAATCATCTTTTGAAAGGTGATTTTTGATCGGATTGAGTGTTGATTCTAGATACTTACTCAGTTCTTCTGGAATATACGGAATATCCGCCACTGAATGTGGTGGCTTCATTGCGAGTGTAATATATTCTGGATGTCTAGCAATATCCATCTGTGAAAGTGCCCGCGCAATTGCCTCTGCTTCATCAAACGAGAGATCTGTCTTTACAATTTTATAGATAATATAATGCAGTGCTGTATCAATTTTTGACGATTCATCTGGCACATAATCAACCAACATTTTTTTGATAAACGTAGAATGATTGTGTGCCCGTTGTGGCTCTCCAATGGCATACACATGCCGTTGACGAAGCCACTGCAATGTTTCGGTGGTGGGCAATCTCAAACTTCGTAGAATTCCTAGTGTTTCTGAAAAACCAACAATCACCAGATAATCAGCTTTCATGCCTAATATTTTTTCTATCTGTCCAATACCATATTCAATTCCAACCAATCCGCATGAATTCGATACATAATAATCAGAGGAGGTGGTACCTACCCCTGGCGGAAGTGGAGAGTACGTGCCTCGAGGAACCGCAGTGATGGTGACTCGTTGTTTTTTCTCATTAATCTCTATCATCTGAATTACATCACAATGTCCACTACTCTGCCCTACACGCTTATCCAAGCCAATCAAAAGTACACGGACCATGCCGTCCTCACCAAATGGGTCAGCTTCTTTTCCTCCCACTACACGTGAGCGACGGGCATCCAGTACGCGTTGGATTGCTTCAGCGCTTGCCCTCTCCATAGCTCCACCCGGGTCTCCTGCACGAAACCACAAAATATTCTTCCAGAGGTACCATCCGGTGAAGCAAATAACGAGGACTAAGATTGTTACTAATAGTGCTTTTTTCATGAAGCCTATTGTACTTAGTTATACCAAAAAATACAACGCCCTATTGGACACTTTTTTTGTTCACATTATACACCTCTATATCTTTTTCGGAAATAATACTGACAAGAGGAGTGACAATCCTAGAGCGGACATGATGATGGTAAAAGAGGTTAAGGAAGAGAGATGGATATGGAATAATCCTGCAAGCATCTTTAATCCGATAAAGACGAGGATAAAAGAAAGCCCTTTTTGTAAATAATGAAACTTATGAACTACACCTTCAATAAGGAAGAAAAGCGCACGAAGCCCCATGATCGCGAATATGTTTGAGGTAAATACGATAAAAGGATCTTGAGAAATTGAAAACGCTGCGGGAATAGAATCGACCGCAAATATAATGTCCGTACCTTCTACTAGTAGCACAATCATGAACAATACCGTTGCGTGCCACTTCCCATTTTCCTTGAGGAAAAATTTACCGTCATGGTAATTGGTGCTAAAGCGAAAAATTTTCTTTGCAAATTTGAGGATAGCATGTTCATGAAAGTCAGCATGTTCTTCTTTCTTATCTCTAAAGAGTTTGACGCCGGTATAGAGCAAAATCGCCCCAAAAATATAGAGTACCCAATGGAACTGGCTGATAATATATGCGCCCACTCCAATAAAAATTGCACGGAATACAATAGCCCCTATGATCCCCCAGAAAAGAACTTTGTGATAATATTTTTCCTCTAATCCAAAGAAGTTGAAAATAAGTAATATAACGAACAGATTATCAACTGAGAGCATCTTCTCGGTAACATAGGCGCTCATGAATGCTGCCGCCTGATCTCCCCCCTGCATCCACCAGATGAGTCCAGCAAAGGCACATGAAATACCAATCCAAAACACGGACTGAAGAAACGCTGACTTGAGCGAAATCTTGTGAGCTTTTTTATTGAAAAATCCCAAATCAGCTACCAAAAAGCCTACAATAATTACTGCAAAGATAATAAATAGATTGAGTTCAGAGAGCATAGCGATCTTTTAAGGTATGGTGTGCGTAATAAAGAGAAGTTTAAAATGCAACGAGATATGTATCAAACAAGTAAAATAACTATATTAAGTTAATTTTTCTCATATATAGGTAAAATTCTTATTTATTATCCACTTTTAAACTCCCCTACGATTGCTTCAAGTATATCGTGGAAGCTGATGATACCAAGAACATCACCTGTCCCTTTATTATCAGTAATAAGTACAATACTCACTGATGATCTTTTAAGTCTTTCAATCGCCACGAGGGATGGTACATCCGCGTTGATATGCATCACTGGCTGAACGAGTGCTTGTAAATCGATCCCTCCTTTTTCATTCTTGAACAAATGAGACAACACATCTTTGGTCTCTATAGCACCCAGGTTTTTATCGAGTGATCCCTCGCAGACCGGAAAAACGGATCGGTCGCTTCCGGTTATTTTGTTTCTAATAGTCTCAACGGAATCATTGATATCAAGCCACACCACTTCCTCATCTGGCGTCATAAAATCACTAATCGGTCTATTTCCCAGATGAAATATACTTTCTACCATTTTTTGTTCCGCTCTCTCAAAAACTCCACTTTCAGCTCCTTCAGCAATCAGTAATTTTATTTCCTCCTCACTAACTATCTGTTCAGTAGCAGACTTGATTCGAAGTAACTTGAGAAAAAAAGCTGTTGACCTACTTAGTAAGGCTACTGCTGGTGTAGCAAACCGCATAATCAGGGTAATAGGCCCAGCAACTCTCAAAGATATTTTCTCTGGATTGGAAAGAGCGATTTGCTTGGGAACCAATTCACCAATCACGAGCGAAAGAAAGGTGATGATTATAACGACCACCGCAACACTAATTGGTTCTGCATATACAGCTAAGGTAGTAAATGTTTGCAACCATTGTTCCATGTGTTCAGCAACTGTCGCTCCACCAAACGCACCGGCAAATATTCCAATCATCGTAATACCTATCTGAACAGTGGAAAGCATTTCCGGAGATTTGCGAGTCAAGAATAATGCTTTTTGTGCTTTTACATTCCCCTGTTTTGATAGATGTTTCAAGCGACTTTTTTTCACACTTAATAATGCAATCTCAGATAAAGAAAAATAGCCATTGAGCACAATTAAGGCAACTATTAATACTATTTCGATTATAATGTTTGGCATATAACGTACACAACTTATGGTGGTTTATTGTAGCATACTCTATATTGTTTTAACAGCCCCAAACCTATGTTATACACAAACATTAAATTACCTACACAAAGCAATTTTTGAGATAAAATTCACTTATTTGTGTAATCTTATAACATTATAGAGTAATACTATAAAATCACTCTATAAGAATCAATTTGCCAGATGCCCTTTACAAATAAAACAAGGTAGTGTATACTTATATTATTAAATAGTTAAACAATAATTAAACAATCATATATGATTCGGGCAAAGGACATTGAAAAAAAACGTAAGATATTCAGCGAATCAGATACTAGTATGGTAGCTGGATTCAAGGTACTGAGCGACATCAATCGCTACAGGATTTTCCGCATACTCGCCGAACAGCCTCGACTTTCAGTGAGCAATATTGCAAAAATTTTGGACATTTCCCTACCCTTAGCTTCCCAACATATCAAAGTCCTAACCCATGCAAAATTATTGCAGAAAGAGCGTGAGGGGAAGAAAGTTTTTCCAAAACTAGAACACACCAACCCATTCGTTCAAGCAATCGTTGCTACTATTCAACAAGTTCTAAAATAACCCTTTCTTATTCAATCTTAACATTCCACTCCTTGCCTAGAACAACTAGGTTAATAACCGATGGGATACGAAAGTGTACTGGCCTGCTTACAAATGACCAGAAAAGAAAGGATAACAAAATATTCAACAGACCATAAATACATACTCATATGAACTATACTACAAATAATACTGAAACCACCAAAGATACTACCAAAGAAAACATAGCAACTGGAGTATCTCTCGGCGTAAAAGATGCAGATAAAGAAAAAAAAGATGAGGGAAAAACTGACACTCAGAAAGAGGAAAATCGAACAAAATAACCCCACGCACAGTACTCACCTGTAGTGTACGCACTATCCCCGGTAACACATCCCTCTATGAACTCCAACCTACTCTTGGGCGCAATAACTGTCCCGATCCTCACTATGGGGGTCGGGTGTACAGTTCAAAATATCGACAACCAAATACATTCCAACTACGACAGCTCGTACACCACATACGCCACGTCTACTGAAGTGAGTTCGAGCGGTACGCTGCCGATATCATTCGTCATAGAGCCTGGGGTGCAGGTGGTACAAATTGACTCTGGTCCACCACTTATCACGACAGAGAATTATGGGACAGCTTTGAGTTTGTATGAAAAAAGTGGTATGCGCTTTGGATTTACCAACTGCTCAAGTAATTTAAAGTCACTTATCACCCGGCCAGATATTAATTTTATGATCGATAATCGAGATAATAAAAGCCACACTATTGGAATCGGTGATAACACATACACATTCGCTCCCTATGATTTTGCCATTGTTAAGATTAAAAAGGTAGGAAACTTCACAATAACTTGCGATGATAATGAAGTTGCCTATATTCAAACAAAAAAATAACATCACTCGAATCTTATGACTAATAAAAACCCCGATGAAGATGCGGAAAACAAAAAGTACAACTTACAAGAATACTACGAAATAGGTAAACGGATGGTCGAAGAAGATCTTAAACAAAGTTTTATCGAACAAAATAACGACAATAATCAAAAAAAATAAACTATCTTTTTATTCATCACACTAAATATATTACTCATATGCTATGGACTATTGCTATTATCTTGATTGTTCTATGGTTACTCGGTCTACTTACATCTTACACACTTGGAGGCTTCATTCATATTCTACTCGTGATTGCGGTCATTATAGTACTAGTGAGACTAATTCGAGGTGAAAAAATAATCTAGACTTACGTTAGAAGAGAAAATATCTATTATTAACAACAACCCCTATGGACTCACATAATTCCCCTACTACCAAACCCTTATATCGTGGAACCCAGATTGTTTGGTATCTGGTCGGCATCATCGAAGTATTGCTCGGATTTCGATTCATATTGAAACTCATGGGCGCCAACTCTACAGCAGGATTCACCAACTTCATATACATGATCACCAAACCCCTTACAATACCCTTTTCACGCGTATTCGGTGTAAGTCAGATCGAGGGTAGTTTGTTTGAGTGGACCACCTTACTAGCCATGGTAGTATACGTACTTCTTGGCTGGGGCATTATCAGACTATTCTTGATGGGCAAAACTGTTTCGACTTCAGAGGCAGCGGAAAAACTTACATAAAATTCAAAAATATAGAAATAGAAACAGTACGAGTATTTTCAGAAGAACAGACCAATCAGTCTGTTCTTCCATTAAGTACCTGTAGACTGACTGCATTACTACAACACAATATTGCATATGTATATGCACAATACACAATATCTACAATTAGTACGTACTCATTTGAAGCCTATACTTATAGTAGTTACTCTAATTGTAGTTACCGTACTCTATGGGTGTGTATATTACAGAAATATACACACCAATCTTTCACAAGATCCTACACCAGATGAATTTTGGTTACATTTTCCAGGAGCAGAAAGTACCTCTAGCGGTATTCACTTCAAACCATTAGGTCGTGTCATTATTCACCAAGATGGTTCGGCAGGACAACCACATCCGCCAGTGAATTTGGCCGGTTCACATGTTGAGGTCACTGGTGATTTTAGAGTTACAGCGACACTAGTAGATATAGACAAGCAGGCATCTCTCCGACTCTATGCCGGAGTTCCGATTGTTTATGATCAATGGCGGTATGAAACTCCCAGCGTCTCTATTGATGTGGAACAAAATCTGATTACGATGCGCGTCTGGGATGGTAGCTCATCTCATTCTATAGACATGAGAACCTATCCTGTTTCTCTTGGATCACAAACAACGATTTCTATAGAACATATACATGATCACATAAATATCGTTTTAAACAATCGACTATTGGGAAGTATTCCTGATCACGATATTTTTGAGAGCGGAAATATATGGTTTGGAGCAGATAGTCCGGAACTAAGCACTGGCTGGACACTCATTGCATTCAATGTACGTCCAGTTGGAAATGGAAGTGTTGAAATTATACCTGCCCCATCATTAGTTATAGATCATGATGAAGAGAGTAGTTTGCGTAATTTAGCCGATATACATCCCCGGAAACTAAAAATTGGCGCGGCTATTGCCGTAGGTCCACTGGTTACACATGAATCATATAGAATAGTAGCCCTGGGTCAGTTTAGTATGATGACACCTGAAAATAGTATGAAACCTCAATTTATTCACCCCCAACCTGATGTATATGTATTTGAAGAAGCAGATCAACTCGTTCTTGCTGCTGAAAAGAATGTGATGATGGTACATGGACACACATTACTGTACGATAAAAGCACTCCTCAGTGGATGATAGACACTCCTGAATCACAACGAAAAGAAGTAATGCTCGACCACATTGAACATATTGTTGAACACTACAAAGGAAAAGTGTCAGGGTGGGATGTGGTCAATGAACCGTTGTCCAAAAAACACGCTCTGTATGCAGATGGAGGTACTGGATTAGAACCAAATATCTGGTTTGAAGCCATGGGAGAAGAATATATCGACCTCGCATTTGCTGCAGCGCACCAAGCTGACCCTTCGGCACAATTGTATTTGAATGATTTTGGTCTTGAGCGTGATGGAGAACGGTGGGATGCTCTGCTCCGCCTCGTCAAAAGACTGATACACAGAGGCGTACCTATCCATGGAGTTGGCTTTCAATCACATATCTATTCTGATGGTGACTATATTGATGCTAACGAACTCACCAAACATATGGAGATATTAGCAACACTCGGACTCTCCACTCGTATATCAGAAATAGATGTAACCGGAGACGATCCTGATGAACAAATCAATCAATATGTGATAGCGCTGGACGTCTGTCTTCAGGCATCTAATTGTACCTCGTACACTACCTGGGGCATCACCGACCTCTATGGTTCTACCACCCGGTCTGACCGGTATCCACTGGTCTATGGTACCAGTTTGCTATGGGACACTGATATGAAAACTAAACCTGCCTATGGCGCACTGCAAAATAGACTTCAAGTGGTTGATTGATCCGAGATACAAAATAAAAGTACAAGTGTATAGGACGAGTTTTATCAACAAAAAAATAATACAATGATTCTCAGCTCAGTCAGGATTATTTTATTTGTCTAAAATAATTGCGTGAATAATCCCCCGGACTAACGGATTTTCCATATTAAGCTTCGAATACACAATATTCCCCACCTTCTCCTTGCAAATCAACTTTGCCTGAAATAATACTTTGAGATGTATTGATGTAAGTGGTGTTGAGATATGTAAAATTTTAGCCAGACTACTTACCGCAATTTTGGGATGTTCCGCTAAAATACGAAAAATGCGATAACGATTGACGTCACTCAAAGCTTTAAAAACTGACGCAGAGTTATAATCGTTGTCGTTATTTAATTTACGAATTTTTTTTATAACCTTTTCTTCTAACATACTGAAAAATGGCTTATGATTTCTTGTATTTATCCAGGTCCCGCTTTAGTTTTTCCATTTCTTTTTTTAAATTTTCCATTTCTTTTTCTCTGATCAACATGATTTGATTCACTTTTTCCAAATCTTTTACCCGTACTTCGAGTTCTGCAGTGCGCCTGCTCACCTCTAAGCTAAGTTTTTTTGAGTATTCCTTCAGCTGTTCCTCTAGTTGTACTTGCCTGGTAATATCCTCCATTGCCAAGAGAATGATAGGCTGTACTTGAGTGTCTGTGTACACACGGCGAGCATTGAGGATCATGATGCGGTGACCAATTTTCAAAAAATTATGATCAACTTTAAAATCCTCAAAAAAGCTATTTTTGGGCAAAATATCTTCTAACAAAATTTTTAATTTTGGAATATTCCACTGTCCATTTCCCAATTTATAGACAAGCTTCCCTTCTGTCTTTTTTACCTCTGTTTGAAACACACTATAAAAAGTTCTATTCGCGGACAACACTTTGAGATCTTTATCCAGAACCAAAAAAGGCTCGCGGACTGTATCAACCACTGTTTTGATATACGTCCAAGCAACGTTCCATAGTTCATCAGCGTTAATGTTACCACCCCCTCGCATCGATTCGGCTTTTGTGACAGTCATATTGAGTATTTAAAGCATCGTTTAAAGAATCGATACCTATTGCACTATAGCACGGATCAGCCAGATATACTAGCTCACCCTCTTCCACTGGTTACTTAGGACTTTTGCTGAATTTTTGACTGATACTATCAAATATACCTATTTATGTTCACCAACAAACAATTTCCGCTTGAGCCGATCAAAATCGTAGTATGAAGGAAAATATTCTTCAAAAAGCTTCATCGCGGGTTCACCTGCATATTCCTTGCGACGAGACGCATACTGCATAGCAAGAATCATTTCTTCAGGCTCCCCTACACAATCAAAGGGTTTAAACCCTTCAATACCAAGGATACGTTTAAAAATAGGCAGCAGGCGCTTTTTCGCATATAGATCAGCGCCAAAGATATTAACCATTTCTTTTTTTGGCAGAAATGCGGAGAAGCAGGCAAAAAGAAATATACATTTCGGACATCGCTTACACCAATAATTTGTACGTGACAGACGCTGTATCACACGTGGCTCCCAAAAATAGGTATTGCAACTGGTGAAGTCGTGGAGGTACTGCGGATAGTCGACAAAACGCTTTACAATCTCCAATTCACTATATTCCCGCAAAAGTGAGCGCGTGGAGATGTCTGGTGTGATACAGGATTGTATATACTCATTAATCAATTTTTCTGCCTCCGATGATTTGCACCACTGATGATTCACCGGCAAACCAAGATAATCCAAGTTTCCAAAATCAGCACTGCGCTCGTTTGAGAAAATTATTGAATTGTAGCCGAGAAGTTCTGCAAGCAATGTTGCAATGAATGTGAAAGTAGAGACTGACGGGTACGCACCTGAAAATATCATCCACGGATCACGACGTCGATTGACGTTGATGGTTTTTGCGCCCACCAAATTCGCAATACGGTGGTGCGCCGGCGTGGGATTACAAGAAAAAAAATCGAATGGTGTACCCGATGCTTTTAATATTTCGGCGGAAAGAATAGAATCTTTGCCTGCACCGTTCAATAGAAGCGCACGCGTGGGGCGCTTGAATCGCGTGGCAGTCGGGGCGGTAGTAGAATCATCGTACGGAAATGCAATAAGGTTGCGAAAATCAATCTGATTGACATAAAAAAATTCTCCGAGTCCATGCATATACAGCGTGTCCCAAAAATGCGCCTGCTCGCGTGTGAGTGTAAACCCCTCGATATGCATATTCCTGGTCGGAAATGCCGACCAGTAGTTGATACCAATCATGAGGAGAAGTGCTTGTAGTGTGGGTTCGAGCACACTCGCGGGTACTGTTCCCCACAATTCTGGAGCTACACCTGGAAACATGAGTCTGTCAGTAAACGTCTTATGTATCCCGAATGTAAATTCAATGTGATAAGTAAAAGTAATAATTGAATGTTTGGCATCAATCTGGTATGCACCAAACGTAAATGACGACGCGCGTAGTAATTTTGCCTGATGCCGCATATGTTGGTTTTCTATATTGTATTGAAGTTTATTTTATGGAAAACAATTTGGTGATGGATATCTTTTTTGGTTTTACTGAAAAGTCGAACCAACAAATAATTACACTCACAATTGCGGCGAAAAAACACCAGACTGAGGTAAAATTTACCAGATAGAGCTTCCATGCGACCAGCGCCAATATCCAGAATACAAAATACAAAAATTTCACATTACGATTGCTCGAGATAAGTCCTGCAACAATAGTAGTAAGCCCATACGCTACGATTGCGAGTGTGCCAAATGAGGTCGTGTAGTCATAGTATATACAACTATTCACGACAGTGGCTGGCGCTGGGCGCATAATAAATGCTCCATAGAGCGCAATACCCAACATAATTCCAGCTCCAGACAACCACATAAGTATCTGCTTCCGCCGAGGATTGTTCTCGAGTGCATAGACGCTCAATGGTACATACGCAGGCCACCAGAAGAGCGCAAAAAAGAGAAATAAATAGGTGAAAAGAAGGGTGTAGTCCCCGCTTCCCTCTATATTCAGCCACAACATCCCTTCGATTACTTGCTGAATAGCAAAAATAAGGGGAATAATTGCAATCGGCAAAGCCTTTTTGACTTTGTGATTTTTGATGACTGCGGCAGTGCCAGCCACAGAGAGGAGAGCTGCTGCGGTAAAGCTGGCTGCTGGAGAAAAACACATAACGTGTAAATTAGTGTGGAAAGTATAGCATGGAATAAACAAATAAAAAATCCTGAGTATGTATCAGGATTTTTTATTAGCTCGGGGACAGGGCGCTGCGCTATTCGAACATATCACGAAAACCTTCAGGTTTTCGTGTACTTTCCTCAGCCCAGTGAAACCTCACGGTTTCACCCTTCCCTGTTCGAATCCCTCTTTATCTCTGACTTAAAAAAAGAATATAGCCAATTGGCTATATTCTTTTTTTAGCTCGGATACGTGGATAGCTTCCGAACTTTTTATATAGAATACCGCACTATCTTTCTCTAGTGTCGAGATGATCTTTTAGCAAGTAGTACACCAGATAAAAATAATGACCAAAGAATGATGTTTTGTATGATCCAACCAATACGTCCTAATGTTTCTCCCAGTGTTTCATAAGAAGCTTCAAAAGGAATGACAGAGAAAGTGTAAAATAAAAGTACAACTACAAGCGTACTCACCGTCAACGCAGAAAAATAGAGGGCAGCAAATGCTCGTAGCTGTATCAATTTATCAGGTGCAATGATTTTTGAAATCACAAACCATGTAATGGTTATAAATAAACCTTCACGTAATAAAATGAAAAAAACTTCACGGCCAAAAAAATCAATGTTGCTTACTATGCCAGCGTAAGAATTAAAAGGTATAAACTTAGATAGTATATGAGCAAGTACAGCTATCCATAGTGCGTGTTTGTTGGTTGTGATTACTGTGAGAGTTTGGCGTAAAAAAGTGGTAATCGATATCATATATTCAAAGTTTTAATTATTATAACAAACAAAGCGAACTTCTGAAACAGGGCAAATATTACAGAAAAACAGGCTCTTTTAAGCCTGCTTATCCTGTTGTGCTCGGGGACAGGGATTCGAACCCCGATAGTTGGGACCAAAACCCAAAGTCCTACCATTAGACGATCCCCGAATGTTTCAAAGTTAAAAGGGAAAAGTAAAAAGTCAAAAGATAAATCTGAGTTTTATCTAAAGCTTTTCAAGCTTTTTAGGCCTTACAAGCCTCTCAAGCCCTTAAGTTCTGAGGTATCTCCTCATTGCAAGCATACTCGAGAATAAAGTAAGGAGAAACACGGTTCCAAACTGTATTCCAAGTAGGAAGAGTATATGTGACGTGAAGTAATCTGTCAAGATAGCCTCTGACTCAAAAATGACGCTCACATAGGGGTCCAAAAATTTGAGAGTGAACCATACGGTTACCGTAGTAACCACCATGCTCACCACACTAAAAACTAATGATTCAACGAGATATGGTCCGCTGATAAACCAATTGGTCGCACCCACCAATCGCTTGATACCGATTTCTGCTCGCTGCGTATAGATAGCGACTCTAATCGTATTGAAGATAATTACAAATGCGATAATAGCAAACAGCGCGGTCAGAGCGTAGGTAAATCGCTCTACCTGTGTCGTAATGGTCTGAATGCGATCAATTGCAGTCTCTGTGTCTCCAAATGTCTTTGCCTCGATAATATTTTCGTATTCAGGGACTGAGAGCGCCTTGATAATTTTCTCATAATCCCGAGGTTCTCGGGTTTTCACAATGAGTGTTGAGCCAAGTGGGTTTCCACCGAGTTCTTCAAGTGACTGAATAATTTCAGAATTTTCTGAATATGTTTTTTTGAATTCTGCGAGCACCTGTTCTTTGTCGAGGAATCTCTCCTCAGTAACCTCGGGCATTGACGCAACAAATCCCCGCACTTCCTCTATCTTTTCTGGTGTCGCGGCTGGGTCAAAATAAATACTCACGTCAATCTGATCTTTTACTGATGTAATCGACCGATCGGTCAACACACGCACAATAATCAACGTATTGATCGATAATAACATTAAAATCAAAATAAGCACTGTCATAAATGACAAGCTCATATTTCGTACAATATCTTGAAGTGAAAATTTGATGATTCTACCGACAGACATAATGAAAATTCAAAACTTAAAACTCAAAGCTCAAAACTAAATACGATACTTACCCTCACGTTCGTCTGAAACGATACGCCCATCATGCAAGACCACTACTCGCCTTCTCAGCTGATTTACAATTTCACGATTGTGGGTTACCAGCATGATTGTGGTCCCAAATTCATTTATTTTTTTAAGAATTTCAATAATTTCCTGTGTATTGATTGAATCCAGGTTGCCGGTTGGCTCATCTGCAACCAAAATTTTTGGTCGATGTACTAGTGATCGAGCAATTGCCACACGCTGTTGTTCCCCTCCTGACAGCTGATGCGGATATCGGTCAAGTTTGTGTGACAATCCGACGATGTCTAGAACTCGGGGAACTACCTGCTTGATACGATTCTTTTTTTCTCCCGCAACTTCAAGCGCAAATGACACATTTTCATTCACCGTCTTTTTTGCCAATAATTTGAAATCCTGAAAAATAACTCCGATCTGACGTCGCAATAATGGAATATCATGTAGAGAAATTTTGGTAATATCCCATCCACCAATTTCTATTGAACCGCCTGTTGGACGCTCCTCTGCAATAAGCATTTTTACCAAGGTAGTTTTTCCAGTCCCACTTTGTCCCACTACAGACACAAATTCTCCTGGTTCAATATGAAGACTAACTTCATTCAAACCAATACTGTCATGGGAATACTGTTTACTAACATTTTTCAGTGTAATCATAGCCAAAATATACAAGTGGACTATAGTATAACATATTTGAGAAACACGATACAATATACATAGAAGTCCCAAAATCTAAACTATTAAAAAACCGCCCTATCCAGGCGGTTTTTAGTTATTGGTTATTTCACGATCTCACTCAAAAGCTCGTGTTTTCCTTGCAAAATATGATGAATCGTGTGGAGTAGTGGATAAGAGCTAATGTCCCCCAATAATTTCACGACAGTCGGAGTCGAGACTACTCCCTCACATTGCATCGGAGTTTCACCTCGAGCAATTCGCCTCCCCTCCCCCCTATGACGTGAATCTTCGCTCATACCAGTCGCAATAAAATCTCCCATACCCGCGAGCGTATATGCTGTTTCATTTTTCCCTCCAAGTGCTACGATCTCTTTTCCCATTTCTTCTATCGCTTTTGTCGCATACCAGCCACGTGCATTACTCCCCATCCCCTGTTCATCGAGCATTCCCAAACCCATGGCGTATACATTTTTTAGAACCCCTGCAAGCACGGTACCATATACATCGTTTATGTGCTGTAATAATATTTTACTTCCTTCAAATAAGGATACAATAGTGCGGTAGGTCTCAATAGATTCACTTGCAATCGCACCAAAAGCATATTTTCCCGCGTCAATCTCTGCTGAAACCATGGGGCCTCCAAAAAAGGCAAATAGATGATCTGGTACCACATCAGCGACGATTTGATCAGCTGTTTTCATGGTTTTTTCTTCAAACCCTTTTGCAACTGAGACGAGAATTGCATGCGGTTCTAGATGTGGTTTGATGCGCTCCAGTGTCTGTCGTATGACCCATGAGTGGATACAGAGAAATACTACTTCGGCTCCGACGACACGTTCCTCGAGAGTTTGGGTTCCTGAAATCTTGGTCTGATCAATATCCCACCAATCCACACTTGCACCACTTTTCTGAATAGTTTTTCCAATTGCACCTCCTATTTTCCCAGCTCCAATAACCAGTACTTTTGTCATATGTATATGTTTAGGTTTTCCCAAGTGTACTCATAATGATATACTGTTCAAAGAGAATTATCAACAGGTCAAGATAGTGTGGAATATGTATTCATTAGAAACTCTGTACAGACAAGCTGAAGAAAAAATCCACCTATTTGATGGGTTTGTAGACGCTCACCGACTGAACGGGAGAATATTTGTAGATCATATAGGGTATAAATGTTCATCAACACAGCGCTTTCACGAGTTAAGACAACTTTTTGAAGCTCGTTCCGAATACATTTATCAATCAATTATTTCAGCACGTCGCATTGCAGTTATTAAACTTATCGACCCTATTCAGACTACGTGCGGTATGATTAATTTTTAGAATTATCAGACCAGAAGCCAGATGGAAGTCAGATAGATGGGTTTGATCATATGGAATTTTACCCTATAGAACAAACTGTTGAAACTATTGTTAATTATTTAACCAATCAAAATGTCATAGTGACAAAAACTGTTCGACCCCATCATACCACCTATGATATTTCTCTTGAAAATAATTTCAAAGTACGGATTGAAGATTTTCCTTTAATTGAAAAAATAGTCAGGGAAGAAATTAAACTTATGCAAACAAAATAGCCCTAGTCCGGGCTATTTTAGTATGAGCCGATGTCGGGGATCGAACCCGAGACCTACAGTTTACGATACTGCCGCTCTACCAGCTGAGCTACATCGGCGTTTGGAAAGTACAAAATAAAAAGTCAAAATAAGTAGCTGTAATTTTAGCTAAAATACCCTCTATTGTCAATCATGTTCGATGGTATGCACCTACCGCTTCAGAAATTGAAGTATATCCATCACGCTTGAGGAAACGTGCAAGTTCATAATTAATTGTACCAATAAGCTGAGGCCCCTCATAAATCATCCCTGTAATCAATTGTACCAAAGATGCTCCCCGCCTGATCTTCTCATATGCATCCTCGGCAGAAAAAATACCCCCTGTACCAATGATTGTCATCTTATCACCACAATATGCATATGTTTGTGAAATAAGCTCATTCGAGAGATTCCAAGTGGGTTTACCACTTATTGATCCTTTAACATGTTCAGGAATTTTTTCTTTAATCGCATGGTCTGACCTATCTTTATTAAGGTTACCAATGTTTACTGCATGCACTTGATATTGCAGTGCCACATCGAGAAGTTTTTTAAATTCCTCCCACGGAATATTGATTGGCATTTTTAGAATTATCGGTTTTTTACTCTCCCTCACCTGCAAAACTTCGAGAAGTTTTTTCAATTTTTCACTTGTGGTAAAAGGCTCTCCACCGAATGTATTCGGGCACGAGATATTAATTTCATAGATATCTCCCACCCCATTTTTTTGAAATACATCCAAACAATCTTTATAGTCATTCATCCCTTTCTCTTCATCCGCCGTTAAACTACAGTTAGTTTTGCCAATAGACACTACCTGAGGTACACGACTGATTACCCCCTTGAGATGCCTAGAAACTGCCTCTGCGCCGCTATTCTTGAGTCCATAATAGACTACCAGCCCTTTTGATGCCGGAAGACGATACAGCCGTGGTTTTGGGTTACCCTCGTATGCACCATATGTCACAGTTCCCACTTCTGCAAAACCAAATCCCATATCACTCATGAGCGAAAATATCTTCCCTTCTTTATCAAATCCCGCAGCAAGCCCAACAGGATTAGAAAAATGTGTACCCCACATCTCCTGAGCAAGTGATGGGTGTCTGTAGTCAAAGCACGCTCGCACAATCATCTTCCCCAGTTTACTCTTACCCAATCGCTCACCCGCTATCATCATTCGATGATGTACTACTTCAGGATCCTGCGCAAAAAAAATCGGTTTAAGAATCGCGCGATATAAAAAATGAAATATGGTGCTTCGATATCTCAATTTCATATACAAAATAATTACACCGTTCCTTTTTCTATTTCTTCTAACTCACCTCTATCTTGAGCCTGATTCATCTGCTCCTGTTCCTCTTGGTTAATTAATTTTTTCTTTGGTTCATATGTATCTGGTTTCACTAATGCGCTCTGGTGGTCAAATGTTATATTAAATTCAGTCACGTACATCACTTTTCCGTCAGTAGAATCCTCAAACTCCATACCCACTATTTCTGCCTCAAAACCAAAATCCGGATCAGTACCATTTTCAATAAAATTTTCTGCTCGTTTTTGAATTAGAAACGTAATCTTCTGCTGAATAAGCGTCTCTGCTGCCTCTGCATTCTGGCTATCGTCTAAAAAATTCCTAAAATCCTCTATGGTTTCTTTGATAGACGAGTCAATAAATGCATCAACAGACTCTTGACGAGCTTTTTTTTCTAAACCTTTGATACTTTGTCGATCTAAGGTCTCAATGTGTTTTTTAAGGAATTGTGAATCAGCGCCTTCACCCTCAGGAATACCCAACAGGTGTTGTTCTTGTTTCACTATCTCTTCTTCAAGATCTATCCTCTGTTTTTCAAGTGTCTGTGCGTGATCAGAACTACTTGTATTTACTTCACTTTCTGGCGCCAAACCCATAGACTCCCGCACATATTTCATTTTTTCATCAGCTTTTCTTGCACTATCAATTGCATCAGTGAGTTTTTCCTCTAATTTCGCCGCCTTCTGCAAAGTAGAGATATACTCTTCCTCGGAATCAGGCTTCTGTCTTCCACTCTCACTGGGCAACCGCTCTTGTCCGACCTCTCCCTGTGGCTCTACCCCCTCTCCTCTGATTTCAGGCATATTTTAGAATTAAATAAAAAAACACATAATAACTTAATACTACTACAGGTTATATAAAATTCATAGTAACCTGCCTAATAGTATAAACCCACATTGTTGTTATAAAAATTTAGCTGATTAGAGCTAAATTTTTTATAGAGCGGGATACGACCCTCCTTCGCCCGGCTAGGCCGGGCTATGGCGGGCAAGGAACCGGTAATCTTGAGCGAGTGAGGGGAATCGAACCCCCTTCCCGTGCTTGGGAAGCACGAATAATAACCATTATACGACACTCGCATGATCCCTCCTTATACACACTAATACCATTACCCGTCCGCCGTAGCCCATAGGGCGAAGGTGGATACTAATCCCGCATGAAAACAGTCCCGATGAGTTGGGACTGTTTTTTGCTCTATTGTGTAGTAGTTGCTGTTTCAGTCTCCACGGGCACTTCTTCGGTGTCTGACGTTGCATCTTTCAGATCTTCAAATGGATTTCTGAGACCTTTGGATACCTTGATTTCAGAGGCGAGTAGACGTTCATTCATAAATGTTTCAAACTCAGCGTTGCTACCATCATCGACGAGGAAAAGAATATGTCTCACCTTTACCTCATCTTGCTCATTACCTTCTTGATCCTTGGTCTTTCTTGTATCATCCACTCGCACGATATGGAATCCAAATTCAGTCTCTACCAATTCACTACCCAGCTCTCCTTTTTTCAAAGAAAATACTGCTTGCTCAAATTCAGGCACCATTACTCCTTTTCCAAACCAATCTAGATCACCGCCTTTATCTTTGTTACTTGTATCAGCGCTAAATTCTTTTGCCATTTTTTCAAATGACTCACCACCCTTGATCCGGTCAAGTACTGCCTGTGCTTCTCCGCGAATAGCCTCTTTCTTTGATGGATCTTTGACTGTCTCAAGATATGCTTTTCCTAATTTTTGGTCAAGAATAGTCGGTAAAACAAATTTACGCGCAAAAACATCGATAGTCCAACCATATCTCTTTACCACATCTTCCTCAGCTTTTTCACGATTTTCATATCGCGCAACGATATTTTCTTGTACGAAAGTATCAATCTCTGATTGCTCGACACTCACACCGTATTCTCTCGCAATTTGTCTCACAAATGCATCTACTATTAATCTCCGCAACACATAGTCAGACATCTCTGGGTCTGTCGGTCGAGGCAGATTGGTCGTATCAGTGTCATAAAAATTTCTCATCCCTTTCAAATTCTCCACATATTCACCATAGGGAATTCTCTCACCATTGAGAGAAGCCACTGGAATTCTAAAAATTCGGGCAGTCGTCAGAGTGAATGGTGATTCAGATAACGCCTTTACACTTTGAATTCCGACTACATACCAAATTATTGCTGCGATTACCAATGCAACGCCCAGTCCTGCAAACAATAGAGAGCCTGTCTTTGTTCTTCTTTTTTTGTCTCCCCCTACGCTCGATGTTTCGGCGACACTATCTTTGTGCTCCTCAACCTGTTTTTTTTCTTCCATAGATTACTAATTATTGCCCGCTATCGGGTGATTGATGAATAAAATAGTACCACCATTTTAGCGGATTTGGAATATCCTGTCCACCCAGTCCTTCCCCCTCTGGGTCACGGATAGCATCTTGCTGTTTTTCTACGCTGTGTATAAAAAGTACCCGTTCTCCAGGCTTCTTCATATTCAAATCAAGACGAGCCGTGTCCTCGAGATAACTAGTACTTGAAACATATTTCAACAGTTCGATTGATTCGAGCTTCTTTTTCTCCAATTGATTAATCTCACTCTCGAGTCGCTTTACTTCTTCTCGAAATGCATAATCCTTGAAATACGCGCGTGCAAAACCAAACGCAAATGCAAATGTGAGCAAAAAAGCAAAGCCCAAAAAAAATTTTGACCCAAAAAATGTCCGTACACGTGAGGATTCCCGACTCATAGTATTTTATAGTATATCATGACTTGAGTTATCCTCTCAATTGTTTGAGTCGAGCTTCAATAATTTTTCGTAGATATACCAAATCTTCAGTATCAAGTTCAGTAATGCTTTTATGGAGATCCTCTACTGAAAATCGGGGGTGCGATACTCCCCCATTCACTTGTTTCTTCAACTCATTAATCAATCTCTGAACTCCTTGTGGACGACGCACATACTCCACATCAATCCGTATTTTCGAATCTCGCACTCTGATTTCGACTGTTCCATAATTGAGCATCATACGCCACAACCCCCTCTGTCTCACCACTACGTCTTCAATATCCCCTAATTCTGCTTCTGAGATAGTACGCCCAGTGATTCCATCCTTTGCAATATCAATAATTCGGTAATTAGTGAGAATAAGGACTGTACCACGAAATCTGACATAATTTGAAATACACCCCGCAACCCCGATCAGGGTGAGGGCCGAAAAACCAATCATACCAATAGTTCCCTGACGCATGAGCCAGAACATATATATTCCTGCAACTGCAAATGGTATGAGTGCCCCGACCCAGCGCCAAAGATACGTCAACCCAAAGCGCCGAATTTCGGCTACAATCTGTTCATCGACTCGAAGTGGGATTGATTTCATATATTAATTCAACCATGGATTTAACTTCTGTAATTGAATTTTCCAGTTAAAAATTTGCTCGATGCGCTGCCTTCCTGCAGCTCCATACTCAGCACTTTTTTCTTTGTCTCCTAATAATTCAACAATGGTATCAACCACCTTGTGCGCTTCATGATATACATCAAATACCCTTCCAGTCTCTCCATCAATTACCGCCTCCTCTACACCACCACTCTTTCCTGCGACAATTGCCTTGCCAGCTGTCGCAGCCTCGAGAAACACGAGTCCTAGCCCCTCTTCACGCTCACCTGCGGTATGCGTCAATAGTACAAATAGATCTGCGAGGTGATAGTATACTGCTAATTCTTCATGAGGTACTGATCCGATAAACCGAACGACATTTTGTAGTGACAATTTTTGCACGGCTTCAAAAATCTCAGCACGCTTAGGCCCATCTCCCACGATTACCCACACTGCATGAGGTTCTCGAACCAGAATTTCTGGCATTGCATGTACGAGGTGTTGGAATCCCTTGCCAATGTCCATACGTGACACAGAAAGAATTACTTTTTTCCCTTGAAGCGCAAGCGATCTTCGCAATTTTTCCACTTTTTCTACATCAACCGAACTCAAAAACATCGTATCTGGACACGGATAGACGACTACTGATTTTTGCTCAAACTCAGGCAATCTCTCCAAGAATCTCCGCTTGATTGACTCACTATTGAAGACTACTTGTTCTGCCTCTTGAATTACCAGCCTAAGCATTTTTCTCTTCCATGGGCTTGCCGAAGCATAGAGTACATCTGTCCCATGAGAAATCACGATATATGGAATTTTTTTGATTTTTTTGACAAGTATAGCGGCATACCCCAATGGTAGTACATGGTTCACCAATATAATTTCTATTTTTTCCTTTTTTACTATTGAAAAAAAATGTACGATAGTCAATATCCACCGTGGCCAGAAAAAAGAAAGTAATTGTTTTTTTCTAAAAATTTTATAGGGTTCTTTCTGATCATATTCCTTATCTCCTGCTATTTTTGGCGCATATACACAGACGCGATCGGGTTCAAGCGATCGGGCGAATTGCGCCACATAGGTAGCAATACCCCCAATAGTCGGAGGAAATTCGAGTGTTGCTAATAATATTTTTTTCATATATTAAGAAATTTTGGATCTGATTGACCTGAAGTATCGGATATCATCAGATGTCAGCCCCCGGAGGAGTACAAATAGTACCCCAAAAATAGCAGCTCCAACAAAAATTGCGATTACTACTGGAGCATAGAGTGCAGTATACCATACTGCTATAGCCATGACAGTACTTGCGCATATGAGCTTGAGTATCAGCGGTACGAGCAGTCGATATGAGATTGAAATATTTTTTGAGACCGTGATCCATGAGATGACAAACAGGAGAATATTACCTGCTGTCGCAGACAATGCAGCGCCGGTGATCCCGAATCTCGGAATCAAAATAAAATTCAATATAATATTTGCCAACATAGTAATGCCTACATAGGTAGTTTGCGTTTTTTGCTTTCCTGTTGCATTGAGTAGCGCTCCTAACAGTACGTTTACAAATCCTGCAGCAACACCAATCATCAAAATCTGGAGCGGAAGTACAGAGGGGGCATATTCAGTGCCAAAAAATGTTCCAATTATTTTCTCTGCTAATACCGTAATCCCTACTGACATCGGAACTGACACCATCAATAAATACCGCAATCCCTGCCCAAACACTTCACCCAATCTTTTCTGATCCCGCGCAAAATATTCACTCATCCTCGGGTACAGTCCTGCAATCAAAGCAAAAGGAATGAATTGAAACGCGTATGCTATTTTATAAGGTACGCTATACCAGCCCACTGCCGTATCCCCTGCAATCTTTGATAACATTACCGAATCAGCATAGGCGAATACACGCCCAAATATGGTAGCCAGAGCAAAGGGTACTGCGATCGGAAGTAGATAGAATACAATTTCTCGGGAATAGCGTGGACGCACCACAATACTATACCGCATGGTGACGATTGACCAGGCATATATTGTATTGAGGAAGCTCGGTATGAGGAAAGCGATCATCAAAAAAAACAACGGTAGTTTCAAGTATAAAAATATCGTACCTAACACTAGCGTAAGGAACTGACTCCCCATTATTCCACCCGCTTCATATTTCACATTCCCTACTGCCCGTAGAGTGCCGTACAGACTCAATTGAAGCGAATCAAGTAACATGGTGATTCCTGAGATACCTACCAATAGCTGTGTCTCGACGCCATACCCGAGTATCATGAGTACTCCTGACATGATCAGGTATGTTGCTATTCCCAAAAATAGTTTCAAAAAAATAATTGAAGATAAAAACTGAGATACTTTATCCTTTGCTTTGGCACCTTCCCGGACCATCACATTCGTAAGTCCCAAATCTACAAAAACTACAAAAATCGTAGTGAACGATAATGCAAAGAAATACTTTCCCGTATCTTCAGCTCCGAGGGTACGCGCAATAATCGCAAAATATACAAAAGAAATCAGTTTTTGAGCTATTGACGCTAGCGTCATGTAGAGTGTACTTTGACCGAGAGAGATGGTTTTCATATGGCAGTATTTTACGTTAAACTACCAAAAAAGTCTATTACTTTTACAACTTAAAACTCAAATGTCAAAACTCAAAATTGTAACTAAAAATTCAAAACTAATATGCTAATTTAGTAAAGTTTTAACATTTAAGTTATAGTTTTACGTTTTGAGTTTTTAGCTTTGAGTTAACGAGAACTCATCATACAAAAACCCCCTGCATCGCAAGGGGTTTGTAATAATCTGACTAACGTTTTCTCCACTGATGTCCACGACGTGCGCGGTGTAAACCTGGTTTTTTTCGTTCTTTTGCACGTGAATCACGTGTCAACATTCCTTCTGCTTTCAATATCGGTCGCAATTCAGGACTCCATTTGATGAGCGCTCGCGCAATCCCATGTCGTACTGCATCAGCTTGTCCTGCGATACCACCGCCTACTACGCGTACTGAAACATCGAGACTTTCTTCACGCTGAGTCAAAACCAATGGACTCATAGCAGTCTGCTGGTGAATTTTTGTTGGAAAATACTCCTTGAACTCACGTCCGTTAATGGTAATGTTTCCTTTACCTACAGTCAACTTCACGCGTGCAGCAGCCTCTTTTCGTCTACCGACAGCCCGAGTGGTATCATTTTGTGTGATTTTTTTTATTGACATACACTAGACTTTAATAGTTAATCGCTTCAACATCTCCACTCGATGTTTGTTCTTTGGAAGCATACCATTGACTGCGTGTTTTACCACTAGTGCTGGATCAGCAGTGAACATAGTTTGCAGAGACATAGTTTTGAGACCACCAGGGAACATAGTATGTCTCTTGTAATCTTTCTGAACAAATTTCTTACCGGTAAATTTCAATTTTCCTGCATTAATAATAACGACACGTGCACCTCGATCAATGTGGCGTTCAAAGGTTGGTTCGTCTTTTCCCATCAGCGCTTTTGCAGCTTCTGAGGCAACGCGACCGACTGCCCGATTCGTTGCGTCAATTTCCACTGTTTTTCGTGTATTCATAGAATTCATATTATACAAATTCGATTTTTACGGTCTCAGCACTATCATTTTGACGATATCCCAACTTCACAATCCGAGTATAACCGCCTTTTCTTTCCATATAGCGAGGAGCAATTTCTTTGACCAACATCTTTACCGCTTTTCCCGTATAGAGCGTTTTCATGATAATTTCACGGTCAACGAGATTATTTCTCTTTGCCTTTGTGACCAAAGGTTCAATAACCGTTTTGAGGGCCTTTGCTTTTGCTTTTGTCGTTACTAGCGATCCATGCAATATCAAACTTTCCGCAAGGCTTCTCATGAGCGCTTTGCGTTGTCCTGCTTCCCGACCTAGTTTTACACCTTTTTTCTGATGTCTCATAACAATCTTTCAATAATCAAATATTATTCTTGACCACTTGCAGCAGTTTTTGACGCGGTACCAGACGCATCAAGCACAAGACTGTAGTGATCCATAAGAATTTTTGTTGCTCGCTCCACCGCTTCTCGAGGAGAAATCGTTCCATTCGTTTCAATTCTAATTACAAGTTTTTCGTAATCAGTTACATCTCCTACACGAGTATTCTCAACTGAATATCCCACATCCTTGATTGGTGAGTAAAATGAGTCCATAACAATGGTCCCCAAATCAAGATGCTTGCTTTCTTTTTCTGCAGCAGGAACGTATCCCAAACCTTTTCCAATAATCACCTCAAGTGTAAATTCTTTTTTGTCACTCGTAATTGTTGCGATCTTGAGTTCAGGATTAATAATTTCAATATCAGCATTTTTATCAAAATCACCTGCAGTCACTTCTCCTTTACCTGTTTTCTTGAGTGTTAATATCACCGGCTCGTCACTGTGAGAAATCACTGCGAGCTGCTTCAGATTGAGTGTAACTTCAATCACATCTTCGAGTACACCATCAATTGCAGAAAACTCGTGCTGGATTCCATCAATCTTTACTGCCTCGACAGCAGATCCCTCAATTGAAGAGAGAAGTACACGTCGGAGTGAATTCCCCAGCGTGGTTCCGTATCCCTGATGACAAGGGGTAACGACCAACTCGCCGATATTTTTGTCACCGGTTTCTCGGAATTCGATTGTTGATGGTAGTAAAATATAATCCATACCTGAGAAGATTATTGAAGGGTGAGGCTAAAGCCACACTCCTTCGTTATTATTAGCGAGTTGAGTAATACTCAACAATAAGTTTAACATCAAATACGCGTTCAAAATCAGTGTCCATTGGTTTACTCGTCACACTTCCTGTTTTTCCTGAAATTCGAAGCCACGAAGGTAATTCATGTTTACTCAATTTTTCCTCAATACCTTCAAATAGTTTCTTACCCGCTTTGTTTGCTTTAAGCTCTACCACATCCCCTGTTGATACGATATGTGAAGGGATGTTCATTTTTTTATTGTTCAAGGTAAACATACCATGACTCACCATCTGTCGCGCTTGCGCTCGTGTGGTCGCAAATCCAAGTCGATATACCACATTGTCCATACGCATCTCAAGCATCTGTTGCAAATTAACTCCTGAGTCGCCTTTCATATTACTTGCTTCCTCAACATAGCGTCGGAACTGGCGTTCGCGAAGTCCGTATACAAATTTTGCTTTCTGTTTTTCGTCCAATTGTTTTCCATATGAAGACGAAGTTCCTTTGCGTTTATTCGGTCCATGAACCCCAGGGGACTGTGAAAGACGTCGCGCTACTTTGGTCGCGTTTGTTTTCAAACCTAAATTGACGTGGAAACGTCGTGCGATTTTGTTTTTTGGTCCAATATATCTACCCATAGTGTTTCAAATTTTTGGTAAATTAGCTTTATACGCGACGTCGCTTTGGAGGGCGGCATCCATTGTGTGGAATTGGGGTGATATCCTTCACTGCAAGCACATTCACTCCATTCGTATTGAATGCGCGAATTGCAGCTTCTCTTCCGCCACCCACACCTTTTACAAACACACTCACCTCTTTGACTCCATAGGGTTTGATTGCCTCTACTACATTTTTTACAACCATGCCCGCAGCGTAAGGTGTTGCTTTTTTAGGTCCTTTGAATCCCGCTCCTCCAGCAGAACCCCAGCCCAACACATCACCATTCTGATCAGTGACTGTAACAATTGTATTATTAAATGAAGCCTGAACATACGCGCGGCCGTGTGAGACTGAACGAATGATTTTTTTCTTTTTGGTAATTTTTTTTGTCGTAGTTGCTTGTGCCATACAATTTTAGAGGATAAAAAGAATATCAGAGGTGTTTATGTCTTTTGTGCCGAAGGTTTCTTGCCACTAGGTGCAATATTTCGCTTGTTTCCTCGAGTTGTTCTACTATTCGTCTTGGTTCTCTGTCCTCGAAGAGGTAGGCGTTTTGCATGTCTCGTGCCACGATAGGACTTAATATCCTTCAAACGTTTGATATTAGAAGCCACCTCACGTCTTAGATTTCCTTCGGTGGTTTCTTGTTTTTCAATAATATTTCGAATTGCATCTTCTTGAACCTGAGTGAGCTCTTTTACTCGAGTATTCTCAGAAATTTTTGCTGAAGCCAAAATTTTCTTTGCTTTTGTACTGCCAATACCGTAAATATAGGTAAGTGCAATTACGATTCTTTTTTCACGTGGGATGGTAACACCAGAGACTCTCATACGCTAAAAATATTCAAAATTATTCTAAAAAATTAACTTCCTGCTTTTGTTCGCTGCTTTTGCCCTTGTCTTTGTTTGTGTCTTGGGTTCTTGCAGATAACAAACCGAACTCCACGTCTTATGACGATTTTGCAGTCTTTGCATCGTGTCTTTACTGATGGTTGTACTTTCATAACATCCGGGTTTTAAACAAAAATCATCAACTACTACGCGATATCGACGCCAGCCTGAGGCCGGCTACACCGCACTAGTTGAGACTTCACTATATTAATTTAGAACCGATAGGTAATGCGTCCTTTTGACAGGTCATACGGCGTCATTTCGACTTTCACCTCGTCACCGACGTTGAGTCGAATATTGAACATTCGCATTTTCCCAGACAAATGGGCAATTACTTCGTGTTCGTTTTCAAGTTTCACTCGAAATTTGGCTCCTGGTAACAATTCATCAATAGTACCTCGGACTTCCAAAAAATCGTTTTGCTTTCCCATGTAAATATGTTTAACGCTGACATTGTAGCGTATCTGACTAAAGTTGTCAAGAACTTCCAGATTGTGTCTAAAGACCTATATCTTGGCTTATTTTAGCATAATAATTTATATTTGACAAACTGTGCACAACTTGATAGTTTGCACCTGGTGGATGCAGAAACAGTGTACTGCAGAAGTTTCCGGGTTCGTTGCTCGGCACTGGTCCTTGAGATAGTTCCTGGTGTGTAGAGCCATAGGCGGGAGACTGAGAGATCGTGTGCGGTGTCTACATGGAGCATCAAATAAGGAAAGATCCGAATAGTCGAAAGGCATCGGTACGGGCATTGCTCTCGAGCGGGCCTACTTACACGTCTTATCCTCGATTTGATGCGATGAAGTGGAGACGTCCCGCACGGAGGATCGTCGTTGAAATACCGCCCTCTAGGAGCGAAATACATTCGAAAGGATTCTGCATCCACCACCCTACCCCGCCGACACTTGTGTCCGCGGGGTTTATCTTTTTTATACAGTTTGACCAAAACACTATTCTATAGTATACACTCCTTATCCCACACATCGGAGGAAAAGGGATATGACGATCAATAATCTCATGGGCACTCAGTTCGTTATCGCGTCCTACAAGATCAAGGATGAGCTCTTCATCCACGGAGGTCCGGATGCAAGAATAGTAGCAAAAGGAATCCTCCGGTACATGGTTCAAAGCACCCTCACAGAAAATCCTCAGGCAGATGTCAGCCGCCTGATGGAAGATGCAGTGGCGCTCACACCTACCCTCAAGTACCTGAGTGTCGACGAGCTCCACGAGATCACCAGTCGGGCAGCTGACAATGATCTCGATGCAAGAGTCTTCGAATTCATGCTTGAAGTACTGCGAGGGTCAGTCCCGACCGAAGACTCCTTCCTCGGGAAGGTGAAAGTTCCCACCATACCCTAACCCAGCCGGAGAAACACCGTGCCTGATCGATACTGCACCACTTGCAGAAAACCCATCAGCGATACCTCACGCCCGCATACACGCATGATCGATGCCATGAATGGAGGTGTCGAGATCATAGAGTGCGTGGGCGGCATACTTGTCGATGCATCTGCGCTTGGACGCAATCCGCGCTGGTCGTACATCGACTACTCGAGCCACGTGACCGGGATTCACCCCAACGATGGCTGAGGTTCATTGGACCAGCTATTGCGCGACCCCGCCGACACCATGTCCGCGGGGTTCATCTTTTTTATATGTACTTTTCTTTTCTCTTTTTTACTTTTAACCTTTAACTTTTTACTTCCTCTCTCTCCCGATACACCCAAAATCGAAATAGTGCAAAATTCCACAGTACCATGCACGCAATTGAAGCTACTCGTACCAATAGATATGGAAGTCCAAGAATCTCGTTTCCCAAATGCATCGCACCTACTGAGAACGCATAGTTCCATGTTGCGAGTATCAGATATCGTACTAATTCTTTGTGTGAAGGAGCCTTGCTTCCAAACGACCATTTTTTATTGAGAGTAAAATTAAACCCAAGCACTATTGCCTGATTGATGATAACTGACACGGTCGGATTCAGCTGGATCCACTCAACAAACACAACAAGCAATGCGAGATCAATCGCAACACTTGAAACTCCGACAATTACATATTTTGCGAATTTTACTCGCTCTGCCCACGCCATTGCGATAACATGAAGAATTTTTTGTTTCATAGATGTAGGCAAGTATACGCGATATGTACATTTTATTCAAACAAAATAAGACTACAGTCGACAGCCTACTGACTACAGTAAGATTCAAGATCTACTGTCTATAGTCTGTTGTCTATAGTCTTTAATTCTGTGCAATACTTGTCTTTCTCAAATACTTCGTCTTGATAATCGAATACGTGAATACCATCAAAAATACAATCCCCTGGAACAATACAATCGCTCCACCGGTCGACACGTCGAGGTAATAACTCACATATGAACCTGCAATCGAACTAACCACACTCACCGTTGTCGCAATACCAAGCATTGTGGGGAAACGTTTGGTCAGGACAAACGCAGTTGCTCCTGGGGTAATAAGCATGGCAATAACGAGAATAATACCAACAGTCTGAAGTGATACGGTAATCGTAATTGCGAGGAGTACTAGTAAGAAGTAGTGAACCACTTTTGCATTGATGCCGATTGACTGCATATGCGTAGCGTCAAAGCAGTACAGTAGCAGAGTGCGTCTGAATGCAATGATGATGAGCGCAACCAGCAGTGAAACCCCCATCGTGTACCATGCGGCACTATCTGAAATTCCCAGCACGTATCCAAAGAGTACATGCATCAGATCGACTGAGGAGACTGTTCTAGAAATCAATACCAGACCAAGCGCAAAGAGCATCGTAAATACAATACCCATGACCGCATCCTCTTTGATCTTGGTGTTTGTTTTGATTCCACCAATGAGAAGCACTGCGAGCAAGGCGAATACAAATGCTCCAATACTAAAGGGAATTCCAATAATGTATGCAAGTACCACACCTGGTAATACTGCATGCGAAATTGCATCGCCCAACAGTGACCACCCTTTCAAAATAAGAAAACATGATAATAGCGCGCATACTGCGCCTACAACCGAAGAAACCAAAATGGCTTTTACCATGAAGGGGTATTGGAGTGGGGTTGTAATTATGTCGAGGATATTCATAGTGTATAAACTCAAAGCTTAAAACTCAAAACGTAAAACTGTAACTCAAATCTAGAAACTAATTCTTCTATTTAGTTTTAAATTTTTAGTTGTAATTTTAAGTTTTGACATTTGAGTTTTGATTTAAAAAATTACAAAGTCAATTTAGTGATTAAATTGAATATGATGCATCGCTCCATCATATGTTTTTTCTACTAACTCACGCGTAAACACTTCTTTGGTAGGGCCATACGCAATCACCGTTCTTTTTACCAATGCGATATAATCGCAATATTCTGAAAGCGAGGTGAGTTCATGTGTAGAAAGAATAATTGTTTTTCCTTCGGACTGGAGTGTGAGTAGTAATTGTGTAAGCGATCGTTCACTCTTGGCATCAACTCCGGCAAATGGCTCATCAAGTAACAGAATCTCGGCACCATGTGCGAGTGCTCGCGCTACGAATACACGTTTTTTTTGTCCGCCAGATAATTCTCCGATTTGTCGATCTTTGTATTCAGACATTCCGACTTTTTCAAGTGCACCCTCTACCATTTTTTTGTCTTTTTCAGTCGGGGTACGAAATATATTCTGTGATCCATATCTTCCCATCATAACCACATCATACACAGACACTGGAAAATCCCAATCGACCAATTCATTTTGCGGTACATAGGCAACGAGCCCAAGCTTCTGTGCAGTTTTGGGATTTTTTCCACAGACTAACACGCTACCTTGGTCAGGCTTTACTAATCCCATAATCACTTTGAACAGAGTAGACTTCCCTGCCCCATTCATTCCGATAATTCCAGAAAAACTTTTATACGGAATTGAAATCGATGTATCACGAAGAGCGATATACTCATGATACTTCACTGATACATCTCTTATTTCTATTGCAAATTTATTTTCTGACATACATACATTATTCGCCTTTCAATCCTTTAATAATTGTCTCAACGGTGTGTTCAAGTAATTTCAAATATGTTGGTGCCGGTCCATCTGTAGCTGATAATGAATCTACGTAGAGTACGCCTCCCATGCGGCTCCCTGATTCTCGTACTACTTCCTCTTGAATTCTCGGTTCAATCGTACTTTCACAAAATACTGCGGGAATCTTGTTTTTCTTTACTTCCTCTACCACATACGCAATTTGTTGTGGACTTCCTTGTGATTCATCATTGATTGCCCAGAGATATAATTCTTTCATTCCATAATCTTTTGCAAGATAACTAAACGCTCCTTCACAGGTCGTCAAATATCTTTGACTCTCAGGAATTGTTGCAATAGATTCTCGCAATTTTGTATCGAGGGCTTGTATTTTTTCAGAATAGATTCGTGCTCGTTCGGCAAAATACTCACTATCACTAGGCGAAAGTTCGGCGAGTGCACTTCTAATATTTTCAACATAGGTAAGAGCTTGCGCAGGAGACATCCATGCGTGTGGATTTGGTTTATCCGCATATACACCTTCTGCGATAGGCACGATTTCAATTCCTTCACTAATCGTCACATGAGGAACGTCAGGAATACTGGTATAGAGTTTATTCGCCCATACTTCCAGATTCATTCCATTATCAAAAATAATATCAGCTTGTGATGCACGAATGAGGTCCCCTGGGGTTGGTTCATATCCATGAATTTCCACTCCGGGTTTGGTAAGTGAAATGGCTTCGATTCTATCTCCCCCGACTTCACGGACCATGTCTGAAATAACGGTGAAGGTGCTAAGTACGGTAAGTTTGTCATTGACAATTTTTTCGCCCGCGACTCTTTTTTCGTGAAAGGCAAAAAATAAGATAGTCACTACAGCAAGCGCAATCGTAATAAGTAAAAATATTTTATTTTTGTTCATAGTCTATTAACTCAAAGCTTAAAACTCAAAACGCAAAACGATAACTTAAGTCTAAAAACTAATTATTATATTTAGTTTTTAATTTTTTAGTGTAGTTTTGAGTTTTGAAATTTGAGTTTTGAAATTTGAGTTTTGCGTTACACGTTTACACTTTCTTTATCCTCTTCCCATGCGGATCCTTCTTCGGATTCCCCAAAAAATTTGCGAGACGTTTTATTACCTCATCTGAAAATGCATGTTCAAGTCTGTGCGCTTCGTCATGCACTTTTTCTGGGTCAATGCCCAGGATTGTGTGAAGAAAAAATTCGATGAGACGATGTTTGTAGGTGAGTTTTTCGGCAAGAGTTAATCCTTGCTTCGTAAGACTGATTCCACCACTTCGGTCGGTTTTTATTAACCGAGCGCGTTCGAGATCGTGAACGCGTTCTGAAACAGTCGATCTAGCGAGACCTAGATAGCGTGAAATGTCGATAATACGAACCTGTAGTCCCTGTTCATGGAGCGAATATACTGCTCGAACATAATCTTCCCTTGTAGGAGTTGTTTTTCGCATAAAGCACTTTGTTCGTATATACGAACATCACTATATCACACTTGAACACTCTCGTCAAGGATCGAATTATCCACCAAATAAGCATTGACAAAGTGCTCATTTTGAGATACCCTTTCTTGAGTTTGACTATGCAGCATTCGCGGCACATCAAACTCTCGAGTCGACCAAAAGGAAGACCGAATTCACAACGACACAAAGGAGTACAATCGCCATGCCCAATACCATACAGGACCGGAACTCCAATCGGTACGATCTCCCAGAGTTCCCGAAGCGCGGTTCCCTGCGCCACGACGGCATGACCGCCGCCTCCACCACCTCCCCGTCCAGCAAACGTGGAGGAGAATACCAGGTCGGCCATGACCCGGAAGAGGAGGTCGAACCCACCCAGATGGTCAACCACTTCTTCGGCCGGGGACGGAGAGGGTAGGTCGGTTCGCAAGTTTCGAACGCGTACAACCACATACGGGCCACTCTGGTTCCCGCATGACGGAAGTACGCGTTCGGACTCTCTCAAAAACGATATTCATTATTCAAACGCCTTATGGGCGATTTTTTGTTTTTTAACCTATCCACCCCCTACTCTTGACAGCATATTCACTCTATGCTAGTATCTTTTGAAGTTTGGACTGGCTATGCATTCGCTTGCCATGCGACCAGACTTTTTCTGTGACACCTGCGACGAGACAGGAGAGTCCTCATGAAGGATCCCCCGATGACCAGCATCAAGGGAAACAATCCCAACATTCCGGCGATGACGAACGGCAACAACCTCGACCGGCCGATGGACGCCGGCACCAAGAAGAAGGGCACCGACCGCGACCGCTACGCGCGCGCGAAGAAGATCTCGATGAAGGGGCACGGCGGCTCGAAGCCGGCGGCCTGATCGAGCGCGGCGAGCGAGCTCCTACCAACCCCTAGACCAAAGGAGGTCCTGGTGCGGAAGTACGCAGTGTTCTAGATGGGCTCACACCGAGCCCTCCTCGGCACCTTCCTAGGGCGACAACGACGCCGTCGCCCACAACCTCTCAACGGAGGAAAGATGAGGAAGTACGCAGTGTTCTAGATAGGCTCACACCGAGCCTCCCACGCGCCCGCACGCATCCCCTACCACGACGCAACCAACGGTACGGGAAATGCTTCGGACGCACCTGGCGCCGCGCCCTCGCATGAACTTCGGTTCAAGCGACGGGTGCGGCGCCAGACACTCAATTCAATCATTCTGAAAACGCCTTATGGGCGATTTTTTGTTTATATAAGTGTCTTGCATTGACAGAAAGATATAATTATGCTACACTCTTCCGTTCGTCTTTGACGAAAGATCTTTACATGAATTTAGCCATTTCCATGCATTTGGTCAGTATTGTGATATTTCAATTTTTGAATTATTGCACAACTGACTAAAAAGCTGAGTGGTGAAGTTCACTATTTGGTTCATAAGTCAAAATGTCAGCCAGGAGGCAGACATGTTCGGTAAGCTCTTCGAGGTGTTCAACATCGAGAAGTGGTCGGGCCTCGGCCTGACGCTTCTCACCTGTGTTCTTCTCATGACGACTGCTCGTGCGCTTCTTGCGCCGGGTGTCGTCGAGTTCCCTTCCGAGCTCGCCTCGGATGGTGACTACTGGAGTATGATTGCGATGAGCGCACTGCTCATCGCGGTCGATGCCATGCTGATCGTGCTCGTGTCCTGGTCCTCACTCAACACGCCGAAAGACGTGATGGGTGTCGCCCTCATGGTCGGGTTGACGCATGTCGTCTTCCCGCTCGTGACCTTCGGCCTCACCGCCGGCGCGACCTTCCTCAGCCAGCACACGGGCCTCCCGATGTGGTTGGGGCAGGGCATCCTCACGGGCATCTACCTCCTCGCGTTCTACTTCGTTGTGTTCCACCTCCGTGAGGTGCATCGCGGTATCCGCGAGGGCGAGTCGGACAAGCTCAGCTCGGACCAACCCGCGTTCACGCGAGCGTGGCTGCGGGTGATCTGGCCCATCGTGTTTGCGGTCTCGGTCGACGCCCTTCTGGTGGGACCGGCTAAGATCGCCTTCATGGCCCGCTACACCGAGACGCAGTTCATGATGAGCTTCGTCTTGATCGGCGGGAGCGTGTTTGTGCTCGTGATGAGCGCTGGCCTCTTGGTCCTCGCCCTCAAGAAGTGGATCGACAACCACGCGCGGATCTCGAGGAAGGTCCACCAGTTCGACTGGCTTGGGTCACTCCTCCTCGTCCTCGTCTTCATCCACTTCTCGGTCTTCGCCTTGGTGTACGTGCTCTACACGTTCATCCCGAAGGCATGGATCCTCGAACCCCAGACCATCTGGAGCGCTACCGGCGCCATCTTCCTCCTCTACCTCATCTTCGGACGAGTGGGGGAGATCAAGAAGGCGAGCCTCGAACGGGCTGGACTGGGTCCGGCCGAAGTCGAGAATGAAGCAGCCTGATAGCTGAACCGAACAACAGGTTGGGGACGACATCATCATCACATGCGTGATCGGTGATGCCTGTCCCCTGCCTTAGTCTACATAAAAAGCAGATAGCTAGTAGCAAAATCTTTGATACTGTACTATCTGCTTTTTTATTTTACGTCACTACAAAATCTACATTTCTAATATCGTATACATTTTTTCCTCCACTATACGAAATCGCACTTTGTAAATCTTCTTCTATTTCTTTGAGTTTCTGTTCATAAGTCATATTATTGCACTCAATATGGCGCAAAAACCCTTCCACATGATGATTGGTACCCTTATTATACTCAGAGGCTGAACCAAAATAAATCTTTTTTATTTCCCCATCTACACTAATCGTCTCACCTGGAGAATCAATGCAGCTACTAAAAATCCCTCCAGCCATGATGAGGTCTGCTCCTGCATGAATTGCTTTTGCGATATCTCCATTATTTTTGATACTCCCGTCAGCAATGAGAAGTGTCTTCAGGGAATGTTCTTTTTTTGCTTCACTGCATTCCTTTACACATGAATACATCGGGTATGTGAAACCTGTCTTAAACTTGGTAGAGCATGCAGATCCGCCACCAATCCCCACTTTTACTGCATCAGCTCCCCAATTACTCAAATCCACAAAAGCCTGTTTACTCGCAACATTCCCTGCGATAATAAAACAATTTGGGTAATATTTTCTTACGTGTTCCAGAATATTTTTGACAGCTGGACTATGGCCATGTGCAATATCAATCGTAATTGCATCAACTCGAAAATTTTTATCTTTGAGTGTACGGATACATTCATAATCAGCTTCTTTTACACCGAGAGAAAGTGAGATGAACATATCCTGATTTTTACCCACCCAGTCTATAATTTCTTCGTATGTATAAAAACGATGCAAAATGTAAAAATAATCATGCGTCGCCATCCATCGAGCAAGCATAAAATCAATCGTGCACTTCATATTAGCAGGCATGATTGGCAGTCGCCAACGACGGGAAGCAAAGGAAAGTGTTGTATCACACTCTGAACGCGAATTTACTACACACATTTTTGGCACGAGCCAAATAGACGAGTATTCGAGTGCTCTATCCATAGACAAGCTTAAAAATAAATAAATTAATGTTTACGTAAAAAAAGGGTTATGATTAACCCTTTATTCTACAATTGCTTTGATGCGTCTGACTCCCGCACTTACTGCCTCTTCTTTTACTATCTTGAATTTTCCAATCACTCCAGTGTGTTCCACATGCGGGCCTCCGCAGAGTTCCCGACTGAATGTGGGAGCCGTAGCGTCTGCGACTGGCAACTCTTTTGGATCACCAACACTATACACTTTGACCATATCTTCGTATTTGTCACCAAAGAGTCCGATTGCTCCTCGTCTTTTTGCTTCCTCAATTGGAATTATTTCGTAGGTCACCGGATAATCACGCTCTATTGCTGAGTTTACCAAATCTTCCACTTGTTTGATTTGTTCTGATGTCATTTTTTCTCCATGCGCAAAATCAAACCGCAATCGCTCTGGCGTAATATTACTCCCCTTCTGTGTTGCGTGAGGACCTAAAATTTTTAGAACCGCAGCGTGCAGTAAATGCGTTGCGGTATGATATTTGAGACTCATTTCACTGTGATCAGCCAAGCCACCTTTGAATTTCTGCTCTGACCCTGCTCGTGACAAATCCTGATGTTTTTTGAACTCTTCATTATATTCCGCTACATTAATTTCACTTCCTGATATTTGTTTTGCGATTTCGATGGTCAACTCTTTGGGGAAACCAAAATTCTGATACAGGTCAAACGCATCTTTGCCTGTAACTGTTTTCTTACTATTCAAAATTTTTTCTAACTCTTTGGTTCCTTTCTGTATTGTCGCTCCAAATTTCTTTTCCTCTTTTTCCATTTCACTTAATATCTTTTCTTTGTTGGTTTCTAAATCTGGATATGCATCTTTGTATACTTCAATAATCGATTCCGCAATATCTTTGGTAAAATTCGTCGTAATTTCAAGATTACGCGCGTAGCGAATACTGCGACGAATGAGACGTCTCGTAAAATATCCCTGATCTTTGTTGGAAGGCACGACTCCATCACCGATTAAAAATGTTGCTGCACGAAGATGGTCCATGATTACACGAAACGCATAAGTAATTTCGGTAGTCTCTCCATATTTTTTTCCAGACACCCCCTCGAGTTTATTCCGCACGCCATCAAATAAATCAATTTTAAATACATCAGGATCACTGCTCCGTGCTGCTGCCATGCGCTCGAGTCCGCCACCAAAATCCACATTCTGCTGTTTCAATTTTTCAAAACCACTCTCAGTTTTCTGGTATTCCATGAATACATTGTTGCCGATTTCCATGAATCGTCCGCAATCACAATTCACGTGACATGGTTCATTTTTCCACGCTGAATTTTCATGTAAACCCATCTCAGCACCAAAATCCCAGAACATCTCAGTGTCTGGTCCTCCTGGTTCTCCGACTGGCATATTTCCAGGGATCCCACTTCGGCTCCACCAATTTTTCTTTTCAGAATAATAAAAAATTCGCTCTCCAGATCTCATTCCATCTTTCTCTGGATTTTCACCAATACTCGCATCAATCCCCCTGTCCGCAAATAATTTTTGCCACAATTCAGCAGATTCAGTATCACGTGGAATACCAAGTTCTTCGTTTCCTTTGAAACAGGTGAAATACAAACGATTTGGATCAAGATCAATTTCACTAGTCAAAAATTCCCACATCCAGGAAATTTGTTCTTGCTTGAAATAATCGCCGAGTGACCAGTTGCCAAGCATTTCGAAGAGGGTGGTATGACGATTGTCCCCCACTTCCTCAATATCTTGTGATCGAAAACATTTTTGTGAATCAACAATCCTCGTTCCCTTGGGATGCTTTTGTCCCAACAAATACGGCACCATCGGCTGCATTCCTGAGCCAGTAAATAGTGTCGTCGGATCATTTTCCGGTAATAACGAAGAAGACGGGATAATTACATGCCCTCTCGCTGCAAAAAAATCTAAGTATTTTTTTCTTAAATCTGTGGTAAGCATACCTGGCTAATCCTACAAGAAATCTTCTTTTAGCGCAAGTATTTGATCGCAACAAAGACGATAAGTCCAGCAAGCGCTAGGTAGAGCCACGTCTGCGAAAGAAAACTGCCAATCCAGTTGGTTTCCATAATTTGGTTACTTATTTCACTAACGAGTTACATTATCCAAGATAGACAAAGTATAACACAATTTATTTTAAAGAAAAAAATTATTGTGGTAAAAATTGCCGAGCGCGTTCAACTCCCAGATTCCATTCTTGCCATGATTCGTGTTTTTGAATAAATCTATTTTGAACTTCCAACAGAGGCTTCAGTGCTTCAGCTTGATCGGTTTTTTGGGTTGCAGCAACCAAAAATTCCATTGCATCAACTGAGAGTGGGCGGAAATAATCTATATGCGATTCTCCACTTATGAACCGTACATAATTTTCTTCACCTACCATTTTATCTACATTGATAGAACTTACTATAGTGAAAGCAGTGATACCAAGAATCGCAGTAGTATAAAAGAAAAAATGGAACGATTTTTTCATGACGATACTTACGAGAGCAAGCACGAGAATCGTGAGAACAAAATAGATAAACCATTCAACATACAGGCGAAGGGCGCTATAACCTAGATCCTGAAATAGATTCATCCGATATAATGCAAATGATGCAATCGCTCCTACCTGCGCAATAGATACTATCATCAGAGTTTTGAGAAACTTTCCTGCACCATGATACGAGACTGAACGATAGAACACGACGAGCATGAGCGCGGTCAGTGTGATTACCCAGGTGAGCTGGAAAAATCCGCTACGCGCAAATTCTGCATTCTGCAGTGTTCGTAATTGTACGATCAGGAAGAATAGAAATAACGCATTAACGAGGGTAAGGATGGTTCCTGATACCACCTCGTCAATCTTCCATGCTTTAACCACTCGAGAACCCAAAATTCGATGTCCTTCATCCAAAAATATGTAGAGGAAACTCGCGCCAAACAGGGTGAGCAGGATTGTTCGAATAACTCTTCCAACTGTATCTTCTTCAATTTGAACCCAATCAAAAAATCGTCCAAAGAAATTGTCTACAGCATTATTGAAGGTCGGATCAGCACTAGCAAATAATGATGAGAAAATAAATAAAATAGGAATAGAGATAATAATACCAATTGCAATTTTTCTATACACTGCATTCTTTTTGCTCTCCTTTGTTTTTCCTCGAAATAAATCCCGATATACCTTCCCCCATTGATCAAAAAAAATAAATATATTTCGAACTACAGGTATTTGCAGCAGGGACAGTGAAAATTTTCCCGGATTTTTTAATGGAAGTAAAATCGAGAATAATACGAGAAGTCCAAAAATTACTAGTAGTGTAAGACTATGTACGAGTTCATTATTGTAGATCATCACATCGAGACTCAGTACTAGAATTGGAATAAGCAACAATAATGCACCACGTCGGTGAATCTGTTTTGTAGTGAATGTAAGTGCTACGAAGCCTATACAATATATGAGTACAAATAAGAAAAATCCTAGGCCCAATTCTTTATTCCACAGAAACCATTCAAATAGAATCGCCATGAGTAACGCAAAGCCAATGTACGAAAGACGGATGTATCGATTTTTTTCTTCTGTGGTAAGCATATACATTAAAATTACTCCTTTATGTGAGCATACACTATATGGCTAGAATTAGGCAAATTATACCCTTGACAAAAGCAAAGAAATATGGTATTATGATTTGTCCTTTTGGACCGTTCGCCATTGGTGAATGAACTCTGTGACAAGGATACCAGAAAAATGCTGAGGCATGAGTTTCTCCAGCAGTTCGATGCTATTGGCCGCAATCATGCGGTCAAAATCATCCAGTCCAACGGCGGAGAGTACGTGGCGAGGTGGCCTGATGTGAAGATCCACGCTCGACACGTGAAACTCCCGGATGCCACCGCCCCCGCCGCCATCCGTGTGCCGTACGACGAGATCAAAGGTGTCACGAAGTACTCCGGGTAGACCGCGCAAGCACACCCAGATCTCACGCCCTGCCGTCCCGTGTTTGTCCCCCGACGTACGTCGAGGTCTCGACGAACACGGGCGGCACAAACACATTCACCGAAATACGGTGTTTTTTTATTGTATAACTCCCCCACCCAAACATTCGCCTTCTTTATATAACACTGCAAACTGACCTGGACTTATGGCACGCTGAGGATTAGTGCAGGCAATAGTAATTGTATGCGGATTGGAAACGCGGACACTGCATTTCTCTAATTTTTGTCGATGGCGAAAGCGTACCATGCAATCAAATGATGAACTGGCTGGTTCACCTGAAATCCAATTCATTTGCTCCACTTTTATTTCTGTAGTAAAAAGCATTGGATCATTTTCATTCCCAACAATTAGTTCATTTTTTTTAATATCTTTACCCACCACATACAGCGGTCGCTCTCCCCCAGCTTGCGCAAATCCGTGTCTTTGACCAATGGTATAAAATGGAAGTCCCTCGTGCTCACCAATGATTTCTCCATTCTGTTTCCGTACACTCCCCTTCCTGCCTTTAATTCGTTTGCTCAAAAATTCTTTCATTGATACTTCACCGATAAAGCAGATTCCCATGCTTTCTTCTTTTTTCGCAGTTGGGAGATCAAACTTCTCCGCAAGTTCTCTCACTTCACTTTTTTTGTACTTCCCAATTGGAAACATTGCGTGCGAGAGTTGCTCTTGATTGAGTTGGTGCAAAAAGTATGTCTGATCTTTTTCTGTATCAACTGACTCAAGCAAATGATATTTGTCACCTTTTTTCTCTACCTCTGCATAATGCCCAGTTGCGAGAATATCAAATCCTTTACTCTTAGCAACCTCAAGCCATGCTCCATACTTGATCAAACTGTTGCACAAAATATCTGGGTTTGGTGTGCGCCCTGCTTCGTATTCACGATACACGTACTCAAGTACTTTTTCTTTATATTCTTTTCTGAAATCAAGTTTGAGTAATGGAATGTCTAATCGAGCGGCTACTCTAAGTGCGTCTCGATATTCGGGAATCCAACATGATTCACCATCAGTAGTAATAGCCTCGTCCGCAGTATCATAATTGATCATGAATGCGCCCGTAACATCATATCCTGCGCGAACCAAAAGAGCGGCAGCGACTGAAGAGTCGACACCACCAGACATTGCGATGAGGATTTTCTGTTTTTTATTTTTAGAAAGCATAACGGCGAGATAGTATCAAAAAAATTCGCTAAAATCAATAGAACACGGATGACACGGATTTAACGGATTGGAACGGATAAAATCCGTGTTAACCCGTGTGATCCGCTAAACCCGTGTTCTATGAACTTTACTTAAGACACCTATTACTTACTTTTCTTATGCAACCCCGCCTCATCAAACGTATAGGTCCGATCAAACTCGAACCCAGCGTAGGTAGCAGTACCAATCAGAATTATCACTGTCACATAAAATTTCCAATCAGCATACAGTGTCCTCAACATTTTCACTACTCCTTCTTCTGGCGTACTCGAGGCGACGAGTATCACATCAAGTACACACGAAACCACAAGCGTAAAAATTCCCAAGAATAATCCTCTTCGAGTTGAGGGCTGAAATTTTCTAAAATACCATTTTGCACACACCAGTATTACCGGGATTAATGCCAACAGGTATACAATGCACTGGAATACGGGGATTTCATTTGGCTTGGTATCGAGACTGGTACCAAAGACTACAAACAAAAGCGCAAATAGAATAAAGCTTACGATATAAAATAATAAGGAGAACCCAAGTGCTCGTTTGAAATGCAAATCTTTCATATTTCAAAGTAAAAAATAAAAAGGTAGAAGTCAAAAGAAATACTTACACCAGATCATCAAACGATATTTCCTCATCTTCATTCATTTTCTTTGGCTGACCCTCATTTGCAGCTGGTTTTGGTGGAGTTGGTGGGACTACTTTTTCCTCTACCACTGGTGCTGGTTTTGGTAAATCAACTTGCGGAGCAGGTCGAGGTGGAATGATTGGACGTGGTTCAGTAACACTAGGTTGTATTGGACGAACTTGTTCTTGCCCCACTTGAGAATTTCCTCCTTGATTTTGTGATTGACCCGAAAAACCTGACGACTGACCACCTTGTTCACCCCCACCCTTATTACCTCTTCGTCTGCGTCTGCGTTTTTTTCCAGTTCCTGGAGTACCTGGGGCTTGAGAAGCTCCTCCTTGTCCAAAGGAAGAAGCCGGAGTAGTAGATTGTAGAGATCGTGATGGATTCTCGCTTCTAGACTGAACATGACTATCCCGGGGTGGTAGATCATTTTTAGGTTTCAGATCGCTCAGAGAAATAGTCTTTTCTTCTCTAACTTCATTATTTTTTGGTTCAGGCTTTTTTTCCTCGTTTCTCTTTGGAGATTCCTGCTTTTGCATTATAGGTTTCGGTGCGGGTGGTAATTGAGGTTTTGGTTGTTCACTTGGTAATTTTTTCAATTCACTCATCCCTGAACTAATGAGTGGAGTTTCAATATCTTCTTCTCCTGCATCTTGCGCATCAGTCTCAGACATACTCCAACGACCAATCTTTTCTTCTACCAATTCTCGCTTGCGACCATATCGTTCACGTGATATTCGAATCACCTTTTCCGCTGAATCAGTCGGATGTGCAAGTGGTGGTAAGGTCATAGCACTAAATGGATGTGACGCCACCCCATCAATCATGAGTTTTAGAATAATCTGGTATTTCGTGAGATTTACAATATCTTCTTCGGTAAATGTGGGAGTAAACTCTTTTACAAGCATCTCAGCATCAGCACCACCGATACGGAATGTTACAATGGTTCCGACGTTTCCAAACACTGCATCAGCTACGACTTCGTCCAGCTGTGCCACATATTGATGCGCCATAATCAGACTCAGACGATATTTGCGAGCTTCTGATAAAATATTTGCAAACGATGGAGTTGCAAAATTTTGAAACTCGTCCACGTAGAGGAAAAAGTCCTTGCGATCTGGTTCTGGCGTATCAACGCGTTCCATTGCTGATAGTTGCAGCTTGGTAATAAGCATACCTCCAAGCAAACGACTATTATCTTCACCAATTCGTCCTTTTGACAAATTCATGATAAAAATTTTCTTTGAGTCCATGATGTCGCGTACATTGATCGTTGATTTTACCTGCGCGACCATATTTCGAATAATTGAGACGGATAAGAATTGTCCAATTTTATTCTGGATCGGTGCTACTGCTTCTTTTGCATATCGCTCATCATAATTCGCAAATTCATCACGCCAAAAAGCCTTTACTACCGGATCTTTGAGTTGACGCACGACTCGTTTCCGATAATTTTTGTCAGACAATAGACGATTGACCCCAAGTAGAGTAGATCCTGGGTAATCAAGTAACGCGAGTAGTGTATTGTTTAAAATATATTCCATTCTCGAACTCCACACATCTGGCCAGATTTTCTTGAATGTACCCATGAGTCCTGAGGCGACCAAATGTTTCTGCTCTTCTGTCTTGACCTCAAGAATATTGAACCCAATCGGATTGTCGATATCAGCGGGATTCAAATATACTACATCATTCAAACGCCAGGATGGAATATGATTAATGATTTTTTCTGCAAAATCTCCGTGCGGGTCTACCAGTCCGATCCCATGTCCAGCGTAGATATCAGACAAGACCATATTCTCCATGATCGTTGTCTTTCCCATACCTGTTTTTCCAATCACATACATGTGACGACGTCGATCATCTGTTTTAATACCAAAACGACGCATTTGATTGCGGTAGGTTGTCTGCGCAAATACACAAATTTCCTCTCGCTCTTTTGGAACTTGTCCTGGAGTTGTCAAATGTGAGGTTGGCATGGAATTATGACTGATTACCTACTATAGCAGAGTCTATAGTATAGCATAAACAGAATCATCAGAGCTACTGTATAGCGCGTTCACAGATCTCGATGATATCCTCGGAGTCAGCGACTTTGAGCATTTCATGCATGGTATGCGCGAGTGATTTTGCAGCTTCAGGATTTCCCAACAGTTCTTTGATCTGTTTTGCAATATAGAGACCGTCTGCAGTAGTCTCATTCACCAATATTGCCGCACCGCCACGTTCCAAAAATCGAACGTTTTCAACCTGATGGCCTGGTTTTGGAATAATAATACAAGGTTTCTCAAGCGCAGCCGCCTCGGTCAAGGTTCCAAATCCTCCGCGACACACAATAATGTCTGCAACAGCATACGCATCTTTCATCTCACTTCCCAAAAACTGATACACATGGTAGTGCGGAAATAATTCTTCTGTTTTTACGACCATTTGCTGCGGACGCTCTCGACCTGAGAGATGTATAATCTCAGCATGATCAATAATATGTGGCACTGCCTCTGCAATAAGCTGGTTTACCCGAAGTGAGCCTGTCCCCCCTCCGAGAACCAGGACTACAGGCAGCTTCCCAGAAAGTTTGAATATTTTTTTTGCCCGTGCCCTATTTCCCTCAAAAATTTCTCTGCGAACCGGATTACCCAGCCAGACGGTTTTTCGTTTTGGAAATTGTGTGGTGATTCGCGACAGTGACGTGGTAATGACCGTAGAGTATGGAACCATAAGCTTATTTGCGAGCCCAACCGCCACATCCTGCTGATGCACCCAGGTCGGAATTCCCAATAGCCACGCAGCTGCGTGTACTGGAACAGACACAAATCCACCTGCAGAAATACACAGTGTAGGATCTTCTCGTAACAAAATCCGTACTGCCTGAAAAAATCCGCGTATTATCCTCCCGATATCAAACAGATTGAGAAATGAAAAATATCTACGAAACTTTCCCGCAGAAATCGCTTGAAATGGAATACCATGCTCTGCGATTAATTCTACTTCAGGACCGTTTTTTGTTCCAATCCAAAAAAAACTCGCATATCGATCTTTCTCTCTAATCACATCCTTTATTGCTAGAAGCGGTGTTACCGGGCCAAGTGTTCCTCCTCCGGAGAATAGTATTTTCATAGTTTACTGTGTTTTCTAACTTAGTAATAACTCAAAACGTAAAATTCAAAGCTCAAAACTGAAACTAAAAACTAAAATCTTTCAGCAAAAAGAAAGTAGGATTTTAAAATTTGAATTGTAGTTTTTAGTTTTGACATTTGAGTTTTGAGTTATTTTGCATGTTTACTCACATTCACGACGACACCCAGTGCTGCCATACTAATCATAAGTGCAGTCCCCCCATGACTTATAAAGGGAAGTGGCACTCCTGTCAATGGCAGCAACCCCAGCATTGCACCTATATTCATCAGTGTCTGAATACCAAACCAACTCATAATACCGAGCACCAACAATCGTCCAAATTCATCAGAAGTATGTTCGGCAATTGAAAATCCACGGAAAAATAACAATGTATATGCAGCAATGCACGCTACCATAACTACAAACCCCAATTCTTCTGCGGCTACAGCAAAAATACTGTCTGCATGGACTTCTGGTAAATATTGAAATTTTTGGCGTGAATGTCCCAAGCCTAATCCAAACCATCCACCCGTACCAATCGCCAAAAATGCCTGATTCATCTGATACCCCGTACCCTCTGGGTCAAGTTCTGGATGCAAGAACGTGACAAACCGATCTGCCCGATATGGTGCCGCGTAAATCATCACGCCAAATGCGATGACCCCGAGCAAAAATAAAATCAATAAATGGGACAATTTTGCTCGTGCGAAAAAAAACATGAGTACAATTAGCGATCCCAAAATAAACATACCTCCGGTATCTGGTTGTAGTGCTACCAGAACTAGCGGAATTGTTGCTACACATAGTATGGAGAGAAACCCGTGTACTTGTCTGATCGCATTTCCTGCAGAAGAAAGTACTGCGGCTAGATATATGATAATCCCCAGTTTTGCTGCCTCAATCGGCTGAAAAGAAAAATTACCTAGTACAATCCAACTTTTTGCAAACGTATTATTATTTGATCCAATGCCTGGGATAAATACAAGAATGAGAAGCGCGACTGCAAGAATAAACACAGGTAATGCATATTTTTTCCATACCGTATAATTGATCTTTGACATTACCAAAAACAATAAAATTCCTGGAAAAAAGCCAAAAAACAGCTGCCGCTTGATAAAAAAATACGCATCTGAAAACCGATCGAGACCTACCGCAACTCCTGCCGAACTAAGTACTAACAATCCAAACAAAATAATAGCGCCTGCGTAGCCAATAAATACATAATCAGCGCTATTGTGTGTAAGAGTCTGGGCTCGACGCATACCTTAATTAAATATTCAAAAAGACAATCAGCACGCTTGAAATTGCGACAAATAGATTGACCATCATTGCTATTGCGAGCAATAGGTATGCGAGGAACCAGTCTTTCTTATACAAAATCCATGCAGTAATAAAATTAGCCACCAGAAGCGCAAGTCCAATCAGTGATGCGTAGTATACTTCCCCTGATTCGCCAATTTTATCTACCCCAAAGAGAATATTATAATGCAAGAATACCTGTTCCAGATCTCGAGGAATCTGGAGTAGGAGCCATAGCCAAGAGAATATATTGAGCGCTAGCGCCCCTCCGAGCATGCTGAGTACTGGTACTTTGCGGACAAAAAGTTTTAGTGGATACACATGATATTCCATACCGCTCTAGTATACGTGCACAGAGCTATCTTGACAAGATAAAGACAATCACGTATACTCCCCAGCGCATTACCTAGTTTTACAGTTTGTATTTTAAACCCCCTTTATTTTTAGCCTATGGCAACCAAAAAGGCGGGTGGTGCGGTCAGGCTTGGACGTGATTCCAATCCTCAATACCTCGGTGTGAAAGTCGGCGATGGACAGCCGGTTCACTCGGGAATGATCCTCGTCAGACAGCGAGGCACGCGCATTCACCCTGGAAACAATGTCCGCCGTGCAGTAGATGATACTCTCTTCGCGGTTGCGTCTGGAGTAGTAAAATTTCAGACCAAAAAACGAACACGTTTTGACGGAAAAATGAAAACCGCAAAATATGTGCACGTACGCAGTGCTGAAGCAATCGCAGTAGCAAAAGGAAAATCAGCTGCGCACGCAAAGGCAAAAGCGACAAAGAAGAAGAAATAATAAAATCCCGCGAAAGCGGGGTTTTTGTTTAAACAATGCTCAAGTGATATACTACTCTCACTAACTCAAAACTTAAAACTCAAAGTTCAAAACTACAACTAAAAACTAAAAAGTTTTAAGCTTTAAGTTATAGTTTTACGTTTTGACATTTGACTTTTGAATTTAATACCATGCTTCTGGAAGCTGTGAAACAAATCCTACTCTCAACATTAATCCAAATCGGCATTGTTTTCGGTTTATTTTTCATTCTTGGATTTATCCATTCGATTATTTACAAACTGACGATCCGATTTTTTTCTAGAGTTTTTGGATGGACTGGGATTATTGTCACCGGAGTCATCGGTACACCGATCCACGAAATCTCACACTGGCTCATGGCAAAAATTTTTCGCCACAAAATACACTCAGTAAGTCTCTTTAGCCCAGACCGAAATTCGGGAAAACTCGGACATGTCGAGCATAGCTACGATCGCAGGAGCGCCTACCAAACTATGGGGAATTTTTTTATTGGATCCTCCCCTATTATTTTTTGCTCACTCGCACTGATCACCTTATTGTATTTTTTCTTTCCCAACCCTTCAGCTATTATTACTCCATTGATCACCCTTCCTCACTCAATCCAGGAGTTTCTTCATGCGTGGAGTACTTCATTTGGCAATGCATGGGCACAGATTGATGTTACTAGTTGGAAATTTTGGATATTCTTTTTTCTCTCACTTTCAATTGCACTACACATGTCACCAAGTTCCTATGACCAAAAAACAATGTGGAAGGGTTTCTTCCACATTTCACTCCTTATGCTTCTAGTAAATATTATATTAACGCTTACTAAAGTCCGATATACTGAATTTCTTCTTTCTCATGTTTCCGCACTCTACACCTTCGCCTGGGTATTAGTCTATGCAATCGGAGTTTCAGTACTTTTTCTTATACTATCTTTTATACTCTACAGCATCAAAAGAATTTTTGTCCGTAGATAAATTATCATCCCTTTGCGAGTTTACACTAACTTTTTATTAACATTTTTTTATATTCAGTACTATCATCGGTTGTCACACGCATTATGCAAGGTGAAACCTTATTTTTGGTCCATGCACCATAGGTAGGAATGGTGCCAATATCCACCAGCCACTGTCCCTCTCTATTTTGCGATATTCGTACACTGCTCTGATCAATAAGAAATGTGAAAAAACCATTTTTTGAGTGGTTTTGTTGCAATTCTTTTCCAGCTTCAAACACAAACACGACTATAATTCTCGCGTCATCTTTTGTAAGCTTACGTTCAGCAAAAATGATTCTTTTGTTGGTAACACGGATTATGGGCCTTCTGCGATACCGACCATATTTTTCTCCATACATCCACTGAAGATTAACGGGTCTTTCTTCAAAAATTATTCTCTCGTCTGAATCTAGCCGAAGTGAATTTAATGTAACTCTCTTTCTAAATACATATACAAAAAACATAATAATCGCTACACACGATACCGCTATATATAGTGTAAAAACATCCATATTGTCAGTGGCTACTGTACCTTGATTTTAGCACCCAGTGCCTTTTCATACACCGAAAGCTGATTTGTGGTGATCTCAACTGTCTGCTCAATACCTTGCACGTTCCCCATCAAAAATGGGGTCAGTAATTTGAATATAATAGTATAGGCACCGCTATCCTTGCTTGCCGTTGCACTCACAGTCCCTCTATCGACCTGAATCGTCGCATATCCATGTTTCCACCATGCAGAAAGCACATGTTCAGAGACTGGATCAAACGAAAAGATATTTCTAATGTACCCATCAGGACTGGTTTCTTTTTTCTGCACAATAATAATTCGCTTATTGGTAAGTATGATATAGGGAAGACCGACCCGTGTTGTGCGTTTTTTTCCATTCCCTACGCTCTTTTCTTCAATAGTGATTGGTTTATCTTCTGCGATTTTTTCTTCGCCCTGCTCATACACCAGTTTGCTCAACAATTTTACTTTGCGAAATCGGATACCGGAAAAAATGAAAAAGGCGATAACTACTACGACTAATATGAGTTCGAAATTCATATTTTCTTACTTATATTTTAAAAGTATTAATTAATGCTCTAATTCGTGCACCTTCTCTCTCCACTACCTCACCCTCATATTCTCCACCGTGTGCTGACGTGCCTGTATAACTTGGCTGGCGCTGATCAAGATGTAGATTGATTTGGAACCCACCCTCGTAGTCTTCGAGATATGCATGGAACCGTGGATAGAGATTTCTCCCATTGATCATTCGCATATAGCTCGTTTGACCCGTGTTTCTTCCGACCATTTTCCCATATCCACATCTCCGAAGAATATATTCGGGGTTATGTTTGTATGTCCCGTCGCAAAAAATTTTCATAAAAATATGTTTAATGGAACACAGATTTCCAGGATTACCCAGATATACCAGGATCTGATCTTGGTTAATCATGGAGATCATGGCGATCTGTGTTCTATGGCTTCACACATGACATGAATCTTCCCCTCGTTTCATCAAATACTTCTGATGATAGTCTTCTGCTTTCCAAAAATTCTGTGCCGGAGTGATTTCTGTCACAATCGGAGCTTTCCATTTACCTGATTTTCCTAATCCTTCTTTTGATTTCTCAGCAATTTCTTTTTGTTCTGGGGTATGATAAAAAATCGCAGAACGATATTGTGTACCAACATCTGGTCCTTGACGGTTCAACGTTGTAGGGTTATGTGACTGCCAAAAAATATTCAACAACTCTTCGTATGAGATTTTATCAGGATCATAGGTGAGCTGCAGTACTTCCGCATGCCCAGTTCGAGATGAACAGACTTGTTCATAGGTAGGTCGCTCAGTTGAGCCACCCATGTAACCTACGGCGGTTTCAATCACTCCAGAAAGTTTCCGAAATGTTTCCTCTACTCCCCAGAAGCATCCTGCTCCGAATGTTGCCAGCTCGGTCATATGTTTTTACGTAAATATTCTTGTGCTTTCATAATAAGCGCAACACAGGGCCCGTGAACGATTTTTGATTCCATAACCATCTGCACCGCTTCTTCCAGTGAAACTTTAAGCAATTCAATCCCCTCTTCTTCATTTTTTTCGAGTACATGTTTTGAATCAAATCCGCGTGCAATAAATAGATACTCTTTGTGATCAATCGACGCTGTAAGCGGTCGTACGGAACCAAGATCAATCCACTCAGTCGCTTCAATTCCTATTTCCTCCTTTAATTCTCGCTTTGCAGCAATAAGCGGATCAGAGTCATCATCTATTGCTCCCCCAGGAGATTCAATAGTATCTTCCCCTGCCCCGTACCTAAATTGTTTTACTAAATAGACATTTCCTTCTGAATCAATAGGTAGCACAGAACTACCATACTTCAATGTAACCACTCCATACAGCTGCTCTTTCTTTTTTTCATCTTCAAGAATATCCTCTCGAACTGATATCCAGGGATTTTTATAAATTTCTTTTCGTTTCAATAATTTCCACATAGCTAGCCTTGAAACTCAATCTCAAACGGATACATACCCATTCCACAACTACCCTGGAGTGTTCCCGCCCCCTGTTCGCCCAATGCAATATCTGTTGCTCCTGATGGCGGAAGTATTTTTTCTATATCAAGACTAGGAATTCGAACCGCAGAAGAACAATCAAACGTTCCTTTGGTATTGAATCTTAGCACAGTTGGAATTCCTGCTTTTGCAGTACTCACTCTTGGCTGATACCCACCTTTTGCCCGGATTTCAATGATCTGGACTCCATCAACAATCGAGACGTTATTACCAGCCACTTCCTCCGTACCCGCAGGAAGTCTATCCCTAAGCAAGAGAAATCCTCCGCCAAACAGAATGATTACCGCAATAAATCCTAGTATAAGTGGTTTCATAGATACACAAAGGTTTTTAAATTTACTTGATAATGGTTACCGTGCTTGGTAACTTTTTAATAATACCATTTAGATCTGCTTCTGAATAGTTATTACCAGAAATATTAAGTGTTTTGAGATTTTTCAAATTTCCCAATTCATTTGGTAAACCAGTCAGCTTATTATACGATAAATCGAGTACTTCCAAGTTTTGTAATTGTCCAATTTCAGCTGGAACTCCGGTCATCAGATTATTACTTGCATCTAAGACACGTAAATTTTGCAATTTTCTGATTTCTCCTTGCAGTGCCCCTGTAATCTTATTATTTGAGATGTTCAATGCCTCGAGATTTGTGTTGTTAAAGACATTATCTGGAACTTTTGTCAGATTTTGATTACTCAAATCGAGTGTATACTCTGGGTTAGGTTCTCTCACTGGCTCAGTATTAGTCACCACTGGAGCTGGTGTATTCGTATTTCTACCATATAATCGATCAGTGAGGGCACAACCACTCGATACAAGTACAACTACCAAAAGCATCATTATAGAAATATATTTCATGTTAGTATGATTAGAAATTAAATAACGGCGGAATAAGACCAATTACGACGAGACTATTAAGTAAGTTAAATACTGCAAAAAGGATTACGACTAATCCCGCAGTTTTGAAAAATACACCAGAATATTTACTATTTTTGATACTCAGAGAACTGAAGCTGATGAGTGCGAGGACTGGCAAAGTACCCAGTGCAAATGCAAGCATGTACATCCCCCCAGAAAGAAAACTACCCGTTGAAAGCGTAAAGATCTGCATTGATTGGGTAAACCCGCACGGGAGGAAGAAAGTAAGAATTCCAACCAGAAACGGAGTTAACCGATGATTCAATTTTGATACTCCGAGTGCATGTTTTGAGAGAAACTTTGGCATTGATGGCTGGAGTTTACGTGCAAAATGAAACACATCGAGCAAATTGATACCAAGAATGAGCATGACAATTCCAATAACTACACTCAACACAAATGTTGTCGTGGTATTCAATGCAAACGCTGAGCCGAGCGCACCAATCACTCCGCCAAGAATAAAGAATGATACGAGACGCCCGACATGGAACAGGAGTTGTGGCTTAACACGATCACCAGTTTTTGCAAATGTGGTCGACATTGAGAGTACCAATCCTCCGACTACTGCCATGCACGTTGAAAGTGATGCGATAATACCGATGGCAAATGCAGTTCCATATGAGACGGTACTTGCGTCAACCAGATTCACAATTCCCATTTTCTGAAGCAGTACAAATAGCGCTGCAAAAAGTAGTGCTATAGGAAGCGCAATCTTAAACTCTGACCAGTTTTTCTGTGTTTCTTGTTTTTCTATTGAGAGTGTATAGCCATGGGGTTTTAATACCACAGACAATTCTTCTGCGATAGTTTCTGGAGTTTTGTCTCCAAAATCTCCACATACTTCAACTGTTCGAGTTTCGAGACGTGAAGTTGCACCTGTAACATACGGAACATCTTTCAGTTCACTTTCAGTCACGAGCACACATGATTTGCAATGCATGCCATTTACATGAAAAATATGTTTTTGTTCCATATGATTATAATTTTTTAGCTTTTAATCGGAGCGAATTCCCCACAACCGAAACGCTCGAGAATGCCATCGCAAACCCTGCAAAAATTGGGCTGAGGAGCCATCCAAATAGCGGGTAGAATGCTCCTGCTGCGAGTGGGATTCCCACAATATTGTAGATGAATGCCCAGAATAAATTCTGTCTGATTCCGCGCATGGTAAGCTTTGATAATCTGATTGCCTGCACAAGCTTGGAAATGTCTCCGTGGAGAAGTGTAATACCCGCGGATTCAATCGCGACATCAGTTCCCGTTGCCATCGCAATTCCCACGTCTGCAGCTGCAAGTGCCGGAGCATCATTCACCCCATCCCCTGCCATTGCGACTATTTCTCCTTTAGATTGTAATTCCTTCACTTTTTTAAGCTTATCTTCTGGTAATACTTCAGCCACGACCTCATCAATTCCAATTTGTTTTGCGATAAAGTTCGCGGTGTTCTTGTTATCTCCCGTAAGCATGACGATTTTGATTCCAAGTTTGTGAAGCTTTTGTACCGCTTCACTCGCTTCTGGTTTTATCGCATCAGCAACTGATACCACCGCAAGCACTGTAGTCTTTGTTGCCAGTATAATTGGTGTCTTACCTTCATGTGTTTCTTTTTCAAGTGAAGCAGTATTAAACGAAAGCTTTAGATCTTTAATCAATGCAGTATTACCTGCATAATACTCTGTATGGTTAATTTTTCCTTTAATCCCTTTTCCCTTAATCGCTTCAAAATGTTCAACCGTGTGAAGTGATATTTTTTTCTCATCTGCATACGACACGATGGCGTGCGCAATGGGATGTTCTGATTTTTTCTCGAGTGACGCAAGAATAGAAACTAGCTCTTCATCTGTTTGTTTTGAAACATTTTCGATTGATACTAGTTCTGGTTTTCCTTTGGTAATGGTTCCTGTTTTATCTACCACTACGGTTGTAACTGCGTGAAGTTTTTCCAGTGTTGCAGCATCTTTAATCAGTATACCATTTTTTGCCCCTTTACCTACTCCCACAATAATTGCTGTTGGAGTGGCAAGACCCAAGGCACACGGACATGCGATAACCAATACTCCTACAAATGAGACTAGTCCAAATGAGAGTGCTTCTGAAAACCCGAGATATCTGGTGCCTACGATAAGCCACGTAGCAAGTGCTCCCGCAGCAATTACCAATACAATCGGTACGAACACCGCAGAAATTTTGTCCGCAAGCGCCTGGATCGGAGCTTTGGTACCCTGAGCATCCTCAACCATTTTCACGATATGCGCGAGCATAGTTTCTTTTCCTACCTTAGTCGCCTTGAAGGTGAATGATCCACTTGTATTAATAGTTCCTGCAACCACACTATCCCCTGCTTTTTTACTGACTGGCATGGGCTCTCCAGTGATCATAGACTCATCAATATATGATGAACCACTTTCGACAACACCGTCTACTGGAATTTTTCCTGCAGGTTTTACAATAATCACCTCACCTACGGCCACTGCGTCAACTGAAATCTCGATTTCTTTTCCCTCTCGAATGACGAGTGCGGTCTTTGCCTGAAGATTCAATAATTTTTCAATTGCATCACCGGTTTTCAACTTTGATTTTGTTTCCAAATATTTTCCGAGTGCGATAAACGTAATCACAATAATCGTCACATCATAATAGGACGCTTTCACATCAATAAAGGGTGCGAGTGTTTCTTCAAATGCGCTCACGATAAAGCTATAGAGAAATGCGACTCCAGTACCAATACCGATCAGCGTATCCATATTTGCCTTGCCGTAGCGTACAAATCGATATACTCCCTGCAGATATGGTTTTCCAACCACCACTAGAGTAAACAGCGCAAAAAGTGGCAAGAGATGATGAAAAAATTCTTCCCATACTATGGGCATTTCTGGAAAATTCGTGAGTTTTGCCATGATTTCCCAACCCATGATGAGTACACTTGCAATTGCAAGTGGTATTACCGAATACACCTTGCGTTTCATAGTAGCAAGTTCAAGAAGCTTCTGCTCTTTGGTCTGCCCCAATCCCAGATGTGCGGCATGCTCATCTTCGCTCATCCCCATTTCTCTTGCACTTGGTACAACTAGCGAGTAGCCGAGTGGTTCTATTTTTTTGGAAAGTTCATGTGCACTCGTCTCATGTTCATTAAACTCAACTTTAGCTGTTTCGGTACCATAATTCACTTCAGCTGAAGTAACTCCTTTTGTTTTTTTGAACGTTTTTTCAATGATATTTGCGCAGGATGCACAATGCATACCTGAAATTTTATATGTCTTTTGCTGTGGCACGGTATGTCCTCCATGAGATGCATGATCCATATGAAGAAAAAAATAAATTACGCACTTAAATTATAAATTTTCATGAGTTCTTTAATCGTCTGTGCTTTATTTTCCTTAAGTTTGTGTTCGAGGCAGTGATCCAGATGTCCGAGAAGTAAGTCACGCTTACACGATCGGAGTAGCCCCATGACACTATCGATCTGTTGAATGATATCCGGGCAATATTCATCTTTTTCTACCATTGAAACTACCTTCCCGAGAGTGCCCGCTGCTTGCTTTGACAGCTTGAGTGCTTTAGCATTAGTAACATGCATAGTATATGCGTTAAGAGTACTAACCTATAGTATAGGTTATAGGTTACTTGAGCGCAAGAGGTGACGGTGGATAAGTTTAAAAAATCCAAATAAAATGATAAATTTGTATTTTATCCGTGTAAACCCGTGTTTACCCGTACAACCCGCGTACCATTAAACAATTGAAAAACAAAAAAGCCACAGTTTTTGCAAGACCGTGGCTTTTTATTTTTGAATAACTATTACATCTTTGGCATACTGCAAGCTTTGCAGTCCTTCTTGTGTGTAAAGAGAAGAACGAGAGCTGAAAGACCAACCAAAACGTATACTACGCGAGAAAATGCTGCATCCATGCCGCCAAATAATTGGCCAACATCCCAGCCCCAGATTCCAACGAGCAACCAATTCAACCCGCCGACTACGACGAGAAGAAAAGCTATCATATGTACTGCTTTCATGTGTGTTCACCTCCTGTCATATGTGAAAATATTGACTGAGTTAACGACACGCCATTAGTATAGACCTTTTTTACCCTTTAGACAAAGAAGTTATCCACTGGAAGAAAGCCCGCCTGCAACGCTTTGCGTAGCAATGCGGGCAGGTAAAAGGTTAAAAGGAAAAAGTAAAAAGAATAAATTCTAAATACAAGTTCTTACTTTAGACCAAATATTTTATATACCATCGATACCATCGGATCGGCATCAGGGCCGTAGACCATTCCCCCACCGAGTGCTCCGGTGAGTGTGATAGAAATCAATCCAGCGAGAGCACCAACAACAATTACCGGACGAAGAGTAATGAATTTTGAAATCCGTTCTACTATTTTCCAGATCACATACGTCCATTCACGCTTGCTCACCAATCGAGTCACTGATCTCGTGGTTGCAATTACCGCATGAGCCCCGGCCAATACCGTGAAGATTATTTTGGTAATCGTTGCTAGGAGTTCATGCATGGCAAGCGCAGTACCTGGCTCGATATTCTCTCCTCCACGAGCTTCACCTGTAGTTGCCGCAACAATCACTGCAAGCGCCCCAAAAAATAAAAGTACACGCTTGGCAAAAATCCATTTCGGATCAGTCCACGTAATTCGGAACGGGAGTAATTCCAGCACTGCATATAACGTAAGTAATCCGATTGGAAAATGGACGATGACAGGATGGAGTTGGGCGAGGAGGGTTTCCATAAGATAAAATTCAAAACTTAAAATTCAAAGCTCAAAACTGAAACTAAAAACTTAAAACTTTTTATTCTCATATTAATTAATTTTTAGATTTGAGTTATAGTTTTACGTTTTGAGATTTAAGTTTTGAGTTTATATTATACTTCATGAAACTTCTCAGTACTTGGTCTGTATTTTAACACAAACACGAGCCAACCGAAGAATATGAGCACTCCAGAAATTATGGTGGGTAAACTAAGATGGAATGCAACGATAAACCCTGCAATCATCGGAGGAATTGCAGAACCAAGTGACTGGAGAGATGCAGTAATTCCCATAATTTCTCCCTGCGATTGTTTGTCTGCTGAATTTGAAACTACGGCGCTCATATTCGGCATCGTAAGCCCATTGCAGATCGCGACCAGTGGCATGAGAACATACACCCAGCCGAGGCTTGGTACCAAGAGATGTGACACAATCGCAAGCGGAAGCGCAAATAAGGCAATTTTGATAATCTGCTCAGGTTTTTTGTGTTTTGCTGCAATACGCACGAGTGTTCCCTGTACAATCGCGATCCAGATACCCAAATACCCAAAAATAAATCCAATATCTCTCTGTGTCGCGCCGAATTTCTCGATCATGTAGACCTGAAAAAACTGGATGAAGAATGCAAACCCAAAAATCTGGAGAAAGAGTACGGTGAATACCACACGCATATTCTTCATCTGAAATGCGCGAATCGTATTTTTGATACCTGTAAACGGACTAATATGAATATGTTTGTTTCTCTCAGTTAATGTTTCCTTGAACCATTTCCCCACTGCACTGATATTCATGAGTGATAATCCTGCTGCAAACCAGAATGGGGTCGCAAAATTGAACCAGCCAACAATCGTCGAATCAGATAATATTCCACCAACAAAGGGACCAAAAATAAATCCGAGCCCGAATGCCATACCAATCAACCCGAAGTTTTTTGCCTTTTCTGCCGGGTCGCTCACATCTGCGACAGCTGAGTGTACGACTGATACATTTCCACCCGTAATTCCATCGATCAATCGCGAGAGGAAGAGGAGCCAGAGCTGCCCTGTAATAATTCCGATTGCAAATAAGAGGTATCCAAAACAGGTTCCGGCAAGCGAGATCATCATTACAGGCTTTCGCCCATATTTGTCTGCAAATGCTCCGATAATCGGAGCTGCAAAAAACATGGCGAGCGGATAGATCGCGGTCAAAAATCCGAGGAGAACAGTTCTCGTTTCATAACTCACCGAAGCTGGAAGAAATGCGTCTCCGAGAAATAGTGGAGCGATAATCGGCGCAATCAACCCGATTCCTATCATGTCGAGGAAAATGACGAGGAAAAGCGAGAGAAGTGAGAGTTTTTTCTTGTCCATAGAGGCAATCAAAAAAATAAGGAGTCCCTAGTATACGCGTGTACGGCACAATAATCAAGGGTATGATTAAAACTTCCTACTATCGTAGCCCCAATGTAATACTGCTTGTCTCTGGCGTGGTCGGCAGGTCGTATCCCCTGCTTCGCAACTCTTCTTGATTTGGGTGATATGTCGACGCATGGCCCACCACCTAGCAATCTGGCGTTTATCTTCTTTTGGAATTCTCCGCCCCAAATAATATCTACAATACCACTGGAACCATCCATGCGGATCGTCAGAATAGATCCAGCCTTTTTCCTGCCAGATTTTCAATGACTGACTCGCATCAACCTTGAAATAATTATAGTGTTTCTGCTTGGTATTATCCGGCGACAACTTCACCCCTCTGAACCATTCACGGGGCAAATCTGCCGGAATTCCATTTTTCACACCAATAAAATATGCGCCACCAAAAATTCCCACTTTCAACATTTCTTGTGGAGTAAGGTCGGGGCGAAACATGGGATCAAAATTTTTTCCCTCAGGTTCGACCAAGGTATAGTGATATTTTTTCTGAAAATTGTCTGAGTAGGTAATTTTTTTTACAACACGACGCGGCATATATTATTGATTGAGTATCCAGATTGCTCCATTCAGCACACTTGCAAATGACACCCAGAGAAGATATGGAATGAGGAGATATGCTGCAATTTTTTTAATCCGATAAAACACAAAAATGTTCCAGATAATGGTGCACCAGAGTGTCAGTATGACTACAAACCCCGCACCCGCTGCTTCCAGTCCGAAAAATACTGGTGTCCAGAGTGCATTCAAGGCAAGCTGGAGAAAAAATACACTGAGTGCCCGACTCCGCTCCTTACTTTTTTTCATTTCCCACACGAGAAACAAGGAGATTCCCATAAGTGCGTAGAGTATTGTCCATACAGGTCCAAAGAGCCAATTGGGTGGCGCAAACGACGGACGGATGAGTTCGGTTAGATACCATGATTGTATTTTCGAACCTGTAAAAAAGGTACCGAGAATTCCTGCTGCTTCACAGAGGATAATTGCACCAATACATCGAAGTGTTTTATTCATATACATAATTTATGGTACCTGGCCCTGGCCAGGATACTACCCCCTATTTGAATACTACTGTTTGATAGATCTGATCAACGACACTGTCGAGGTCAAAAAATTTAGCTTCTGATACACACTCTTCCTGTTTTGCTCCTGTATATTGTGTACACGCAGGTGTCCGCACACTTAGTTGGAATACCACTACCCCATCCCCGCTCTTAGTCACATATCCGTAGTCTTGTACCTCTTTTTCATTTAGTGAGTTTGATATTGTCCTACAATATTCACGTCCACCTACGATTCTTTTTTCTGTTTTTCCATTTGCCTGTGTCTCAAATCCACCTTCCACACACGTGTATACAGACATCGTACTTTTTTCAATCACTGGTGGCCAATAGGTCGGATGTACATATGTTGTACCAAAATCAGTAGGATACTTGAATGTGAGATCATTGGAGGTATATGTCTGCCAGGTATCCATTCCTTCTGCCGGAGGTACTGCACCTTCTCCTGGACATGCTTCGAATTCACACTTGGGTCCAGTGCGGCCCACATATGATCCATCTGGACAGAGTTTTGCGTCCATAGTACATACCACTGTTCCGCCATCGGTGATCATATCCTCGGTGTTTTCTTTAGTTGTATTTTTGTACCAGAAAAACCCGATACAAATAACTATAACCGCAATAATAATCATGAGTAGTGCTGATGTTTTATTCATAAACGACTACTTAGTTCGTCTGCATACCAAGCGTGAACGCATTCCAATTGTAGGTAGTGAATATCTGATCTACAAACCGATCAATACTAAATATTGCTCGCTCTGCTTCACATGTTTTTCTCTCTGTCTCATTGTAATTCGCGCATTGTGATTGTTGCACTTCGAATTTGAAGGTGACTGTTCCTTTTTCATACGCGGTCACATATGTGTAGGTATTATAGGTACTCCCTGCAGCACCCTCACTCTGTGTTGTTACACAATATTCTTGTCTACCGACAGTATGTTTTTCTGTTTTTCCACTTACTACCACACTCTCATCGGTGCCTGCAAGATTACATGCATACGGGGTAGCAGAAGAAATAGTAACAAACGCCTTATCAGTACTACGCATGTATTTGGTAGGCAACATATCAATATAGAGGAAAGATTTTGCTTGCTCACCATCGATGGCTACGCCCCATGCAATTTTATTTTCTCCACCAATGCTCGTTGGACATGCTTCGAATTCACACTTGGGTCCAGTACGTCCTACATACGATCCATCGGGACACATCATCGTATCCATCGTACATGCCACTGGCTCGGTCGTCGTAGTATTCACGACCACAACGGTTGGAGGTGCTGAGGGACCATAGAGAACTTTGTCGTAGACGATGTAGCCGAGTGCTCCAATAAGTGCAAGAATGATGACAACAAGTAGTGCTTTCATATGTACGGTGCTTAAGAGTGATAGTCCTAGTGTAGCACGGTATACCATTGTTGTCATTCTATCTCCCTCTTATACGTCATCAATCATTCTCCGCCCCCGCTTCTTTTCGCCTGTTATTTTCTTTGCCGTGAGCCGTCGTTCTTTTGAGGCATATGTCCGTCTCGTTGGACGGCGGATCTTCTTTGGTTTCAAGGCTGCACCCACGAGCGCGTGTAGTTTTGCTATAGCGACTTCCCTATTCTGGGCTTGTGATCGCTCTTCTTGTACATCGATCATGAGCTCATCATCCATATTGATGCGATTCTCGAGCTGGCTTCGCACGATTTCTTTTTCTTCGTACGTTAAAACAGTGGACGCGCCAATATTCCAACGAAGTTGCACTTTGGTGGCAACTTTGTTGACATTCTGCCCACCTGGACCGCCGGAGCGTGCAGTGTCGATCGTGAATTCTGATTCGGGGATTCGAAGCATATAACTTTATTGACAGTGATAATGACGTGTGTTATAATTTATACAGTTTTGGTTTCCAGCATAGTGCTGGTAGCTCCGCTCCTCGCTTCGGCGAGGAGCTGTTTTTTTATTCAAATTGTTTGAGAAATTCAGACCTAATATTCATGAACTGTTCATGATTCAGTTTTGTCTTTTTACGTAACAATCGTTTTGCACTAATTACTCTGCCTTGCGTAATATTGACACTACGCAACTCTCCATCAAGGGTAACATATACTTGATACCACGGTCTTTCTTTTTTTATTTTAGTGCTTAACGGAAGAATAAAGCACATATCCGACGAATATTTTTTGAGCACGACTATTGGTCGCTCAAATAGTTCATTTTTTCCATCTATTTCGTATCCTATATTTTTCCCTAATGCTGCCCACCAAATTTCTTTTTCACGAAAATATTTCTCTTTTTCAGAAGATTCAACATGATGTCTAATCTTCTTTTTTGTCCACGCAACAAAAACCTGCGCGATTTTCTGAACATCCATATACCCTCCTTTTATATGAATTAATTATTGTAAACGATCTATTTATTTTTCCGCAATTTCTTTCACCTTCTCGAGCGCTTTTGGCCATATATCAGCAAACATTTCTGAGTACTCTTCATTTGTATCAATATCGACGATTACCTGCGTACCCCCGTCGCGGCTAACAAATGTATAATTCTCAAACGCTGGTGTCCATTTCTTCACCTCGTCACTCGTCGTGTCTTCTACTCCATCGTTAATCATTCCATAGTGCTCGAGGGAAATAAATTCATAGGGACGGTTCTCGGCAACATGACTCAACATGCCACCGATTTTTGACGGATCAGCAGGATTGGGCCCTAGGAATCTGATGTTTGAGCCCTGATTCCAATCACCTTCAAACCATCCGCCATGTTCATTGAACGGGAGTGTCCATTGGCGATAGGTGGCGTCCTGAATCATCGTATTCCAGACTTTTTCTGGTGATGCTGCAATAAATTTTTCAAAATGTAATTTTTTCATAAAATTTAGTTACATACGAATTACTAATCCCGACGTACGTCGGGACGAATTTACGAATTAAATCATTTAGAATAATTAGGTTAATTAGAATAATTTCTCAAGCTTTCCTTTTCTTTTCACAATATTTTTGTAATCCCACTGAATTGTCTTTGACTTCTTGAGCCAGCGTTTGAGTTCACTCACTTTAATCTCCTCAGCTGAATTGTAGAATATTGACGCGTCTTTGAATTTCCCAGTGCCCTTCTCTAGACCTGCTTCATCAAAATCAGCACCGCTCCAGAACATGAGTCGAATTCCCTTTTTCTGCTTACTATACCCGACTATGGGATTGCCATCGAGAAACCAGACTGGATGTCTGTGCCAGACTTTATTCTCAGATTTCGGAAGACCTTTGATAATCTCACTAGCCAATGCATTGCAGATTTTCTTGTCTTCTTTCCCTAGTGCTTTGTTGTACGTGGTAATGTCTTTGTGTAGCATAAAAAACTTAAAATAGGCTATAGTATTAGTATAGCATATTATTTTTTCTTTCGAGGTGAAGGCTTCTTTTTCTTGTAATATCCTGGCCAACATTTGGGGCAGACTGGTAACTCGCTCGAGCGAGTGTATGTGTGGCCGCGGGAGCAGGTTTTTTTGGTGGGGTTGTGGAGGTTGGACATAGTTATTTTTTAGCAAATTTATTTACAGTTTTTCTAGGTATAGATAGTTTAAAATATATGTATAATATAACTTCTTTACTCTTCATCAAAAAAATCATTGTCCATTTCCTTTATACTATATTGTATTTTTATTTGAACACCAACTTCATATTTAATCATCAAATCAGCAAGCTGTTCACCGTCGATTAAAATTATTTTATGGTTAAAAGCACTTTTTGCTTTATGTATTGCAGAATCATCAAAAATCGAAGTTGTTACAAATATACCTTTACTCACATCACCACTCATTGCTCCAATAAAATTTCTAATATCCGGTTCCCTAACTTTATTTTTTTCATTATATCTTTTTGCCTGGATATAAATTTTCTCAAGACCTAATTTGTCTTGACTTATAATACCATCTATTCCACCATCTCCAGATTTTGGTGTTTCTTGAAAATCACCATACCCCATTTTTTGAAATAAAATTAAAACAACTTTCTGAAAAAAATAAGGATTAGTGTTGTGCAATTTTTCAAGTAAGTCACTTTTTAAAGTTTCTTGAATATCTCTAAAACCAATATCAATCATGTCTTGTGGAGAAAATTTCTCCGAAACTGCTTTACCTATTTCCTCTTTTGTTTTTTCACCTCCTCCAGATTTAAAAGCGACAAAAGATGGGTACTTAAATAAAAATTCCACATCAACACTCGCTAAATTTAAGGAAAGAACTTTTTGACCCTCTTTGGTAATTTTTATCTTTCCTCTTTCAGGCTGTTCGACAAGTCCCGCTTTTTTTAAATATGTCCTGCCCCATGATACCCTATCAAAAAACCTACTATAACCATTTGATACCGTCTCCTTTTTTTCGTCTTCAGTTAAATTAAAATATTCTTTTTCTAAAATATCTGAAACATCTTTAATAGTCCTCATCTGTTCATCACCTAAAACTTTCAATATAGGTAACATTGTCTCATCGAATTTTGGAATTGCCATATCTTTTGTTTTATTTCTAATTTATTTTCTGAAAAATAAATAAATGTTCGTGCATAATCAAAAGGAAATTGTTTTCTTTTGATCTTTTTACCCAAAAACCTGTTGCCTTGCAATTAAACTGTCGCTTGATGATATCTTCTTTCAGCGCAAAACCTGTCTGCAAACACTTATCCATTATTTTATATGCAAGCGGCTGATACATCTTGTTGCGTCTCGTATCCCCCATAAGAATTGCGCAATATTTTCCCTTTTTCAGCACACGAAACAATTCTTTTACTACTTTTCCCATTTCTTCTACAAAAAGTTCAATATCATGGATATTAGACAGATCGTCCTCTAGTTTTCCTTCACTGTATTTCACAATATCAGCGTATGGCGGATGTGTGAGTACGAAATCAATCTCTTCATCTTTGATAAAATGCAAATTTCGAGCATCGCATTTCTTTATCCGCTGTTTTGCTTTATTATCAACCTCAAAATTCAGTGCATTTTTTGTGCGCTCGAGTGCTTCTTCATTCACATCAACACAAGTGATATGGCGATTCAATATTTTTGCCTCAATCGCTGTGGTACCACCACCAATCATGCAATCAAGTAAATGATCACCCTCTTTGGAATATCGCAAAATCAAATTCCGAGCAACCTCTGGTGCCCAGTTTCCACGCCAATCTGATTTGTGTGTTGCCCAGTTTCCACGACGAGGAAATGCCCAAACAGTTGTGCATTCTAGTTCAAAATTATCTGGGTGAAGTTTTACCTCCTTTATTTTCTGCATTTTCATTACCAATTTAATTTACTAAGAACACCATTTTCCACCATATTCAAGTTAAACACATACTCATTATGATTATAAGTTTCTTCTAGTGGTCTTTTCGCTGTTTTCCAACCCAATCCATCTGTTATCCATACAAAATCAATATCTTGAGATTTGAGTTCAGTATATAAATCTCTAAATTCTCCAGCAACTGCTTTTAGTTTTGATCCTCCTCCGTTATAAAAATTAACTTCAAATAATTTCAACTTCTTGCTCGAAGGATTAAAGACAGCAAAATCAAAACTTCTCTCAGATTTGTTAACCCGAACATCAATGCCCCACTTATTCCTAATATCTGTTGCTCTAGATTGTCTTAAATATTCAAGATTATTTTGTTCACAAAGATTTTCTATATGAGCCTCCACTATTTTTTCCATAAGACTTCCTCCTCGATTTTTTCTACCATTACTATCCAGACCAACTTCGACACCAATGACGTAATCAACTAAATTCTTTATTCCCTCTTTTTTAAATAAATTAACCAAACCTGTTTTTTCAAGAAAATTAAAATACTTTTCCGAAGCACTATCACCCACTTCAGGATTACGGAAATTAAGGAGCTCAACACTACCGTCACTCAAATTAAATATTTCTAATTCTTTTTCACGAACTGCTAGTAACACAGGTAATGCTTTTACAATATCAGGATTACTCACAAATAACTTTTTAAACTGTGATTTTAAATCCTCTTTTCCCAAGAGATAATTCAACTTATTGAGAATAATTTCAAGTTCCGCACCTCCTGCAAAAACTTTCTCCCAATTTACAAAATAATCCCAAGTTTTAATTGAATTTTTAAGCGTAGCTATTAAATTTTGAAAATCCATCTTCATACGTTAAAACATTTTAATTTGTTTGAATATTTTTTCACCTAAATCACCACCTCTTTTTTTAATTGCCACTTCCGGATTATCTACAAAAATATTTCTGTATTCACCTAGATCTCGATTAAATTTAAATTTTGATTTTGAATAAATATTTTCAATTTTCTTATCTAATATATCGTTACCGGCATCATTATTATCCTGTTCATGCAGTAACGTTAAATTACCAATTTTATTTACAAATCCAGCAACCTGTTCTTTGGTGAACCCCCATTTTACTGGGTTCTGTGGGAGAATGTGTTCAATATTTGGATCTAAGATAGCTATCCCTCTATCACTAAAATCATAATTCCTCATTACTTCTGTAAGCAGATAATCAATTAACTTCGAATCAGACCCATACTCTAGATTATTAGAAAAATTTTTCACAAATTCGTCCATTTTATTCACTAAAGAGAATAATGTTTTAAATTTTTTTCCAACTTCTCGCTGATAATCTACTCCGCTATAACGTGTTGCACTCTCACATATAGAAGCAAATATCTTTTCATAATCAGATGGATTAACACTTACAAATTTAGCCAGTATGGCAAAATTAAGAAGTCTAACAACATCCTCACGGAAATTCCCGGTCTTATAACTTGAATCGTTTAGTTTTTTACTATACAGAGCAAGTAAAACTTCAAATACTTGCTCTAGTCCGTTTAGATGCCTAAACACTCTTATTATTCTCTTTGTCTTTTCATCTTTTTTTAATAAAGATAAATTTCCATCATAATCTTCAAATCGAAATCCTATATATATTTGAGCATCCTGGAGTAGTTCTTTCGTGAATTTCAAAACATCATTACCTGATTTTCGCTCAATTTTTTCTTTTTTAATAATTTTAAAAAGTCTAGAACTGGAAATAAGCCCATTTCTGGAAATCCAGTAGTGTCTTAGAAATTTCGGAAAAAGAACGGTCTTTGTATTCTCGAATAGAGATTCAATTTGACTCCAATTTATTTCAATACTCTCTCGTATACTCCTTGTTTGTGTTGATTTTAATACAGCATTTTTTAATAGATCTGCAACCGAAAGACCCAAGCCAGTAGAGTTCAGTCCTTCAAAAAGATCATACACGTCATTTTCTGATCTTACAACAATAGCAATAAATTGTACCGATAATATCTTTTGGATCAATTTATCTACCTCATCTTCTTTTTTATCTTTTATCTCTTTTTTCACCAAAGTAACAATATATCTAAGATTAGACAGGTATTTAGATTGATTATCATCAAGTTTTCCATCGAATTTGTCTAAACCAATAACATCTGGGCTTTCTATTAAATTCTGATATATCTCAATTAAATTTTCCTTTCCTGGAATAAGACGGGGATGTTTCTGTTGTGTTCTAGGGTTTCTCCAATATAAATAGTCATCAACAAGATTAATTAATTCCTTGATAGAGTTAGTAATATATTTCTCCTCATATTGAGAGAAGATATATTTAAAAGCAATCAAAAATAAAGAGATTGTTGTTAATCTTTGTTGTCCATCAACAATGACCAGACTATCATCTGACTCTTCAGATGGCTCAAGACAGACAAGGTTACCTATAAAGTACCCGTCCTCAGCCTCCACCAGAACTTCCCATAGTTCTCCCACATGAGAAGTCTTCCATGCATATGGTCTTTGGTTATGGGGCATGGAGAACTTTTTATAAGTATCACAAAGTGTTGAGTAAGTATAGGGTTTAGTATCAACAAAATTATTTATCATACTTTAATAGTTTGTCACTAAAACTTCAGTGATCTTCCCTCTATTTGCACTCTTCGAATTTATCGCTCTTCCAGCCTCCACTTTTGAAATTCGAACCCCTTTATGTCCTGAATAAATTTTATTGATAAAAGGGGTGTCAGAATTAGAAAGCATTACAAAACAACCACGCTTGTGCAATTCTAAGAACGTATTCCGTAGTTCTACCTGTTCTTTATCAAGAAAACTATCTTTTGTATATGATGTAAACGAGGCGGTCTTGCTCACTGGATAGTATGGCGGATCGAAATAAATAAAATCACCTTTTTTTGCTTTTTTCAGAACCGCTTTATAATCTTGATGCTTTATTTCTACATTCTGCAATGCTTTTGAGACTTTCCTCAGGTTCTCAGCATCACAAATTAATGGATTGGTGTATCTGCCAAATGGAACATTGAATTCTCCCCTGCTATTGACTCGGTACATTCCATTGAACCCAGCTCTATTAAGAAAAATAAATCGAGAAGCAATTTGTAAATCCGATAGTTTTTTTGGATTCTGCGAACGAACTTTCAAGAAAAAATCTTTATCGTATTTATATTTTTTCAAAGACGTAATCAATCCTTCAACATTATTTTTTATTACATTATATGTTGTTACCAACTCAAAATTCATGTCCGAAAGAAATGCTTTTTCTGGAAGTAAATCGAAAAAGACTGCGCCACCACCAACAAATGGTTCAAAATATCTTCCTTTTTTTGGATCAAACTTCTCCGGAGGATATAAATCAAGCAATCTAAACTGTTTTAACAATTGACGTTTTCCACCTACCCATTTCACAAATGGTTTTGGTCGCGCATCAATTATTTTTGCAATTTCTTGTAAAAAATCAGTCGCATTCGACACCATTCCCAAAACACGCTTAGCATAAATAGTATTGATATCAAAAACTTTTTGGATTTCTTTCACCTTTTGATTATGCGTCATATGTAAGCATGGGTTTACTATGATTTCATAGTACCATATAAACGCTTTTTTGTTCAAATATTTTTAGGGCACTAAAAACCCACCTTTTTCAGGCGGATTTTAGGGGGTTATAGCCCGGCCGGGCAGGGTATCAGAATGTACCGCTCATGAAAGCCGAAATCTGGATTGCCCTTGGTAATCAGTGATAACGAAAACTACCACCAGACTAAGGTACCAAATTCTTCCAAAATTTTTTGCACCTTCTCCATCTTGTACCTACAGTAACCTTACTTTTCTTGAATTCGAGACCTCTCACATAACTTGCGTGCACAGAAGTGATCACATCTTTGACATTCTGCCATGTATGTTCTCGATTTTCACCAAAATAATTTTGTATGTCTTTGTCGAATACGTCTCCCCCATACACCACTTCTCCGCTTTCTATCTTATCGAAAATACTATATATAAATCGCTCAATACTTCTACTTAATCCATTACCCTCACAAGTATCAGGAGCAAATTTGTTATGATCAGTTTTGTTTTCCCGCATACACCCTATGACATACTTCAAGAAGTGCGCGTCATCGATATTATTATTGAGCTTTTTGCAGCTAGGGCATGGGTAATTCGCGTCTAACGGTACATAAAGATTTCGACATTTTTGACATCGATATTCATGATTGATAATACTATTAAACGGTGTGCCACAAAGTAAACTCATACAATACGACTAACATTGATATAGATACACGTAAATTCTCCAATGCGAAAGTATTTTGTTCATGCAATAATTCTCGGGGGTTATAGCCTGGCCGGGCCGGGTATAAGTTGTATAAATGTATTACTCACTCGCCGTACCATCAAAATGTTCTTCATCTGCTTCTGCATCTTCTTTGGTCACATGGACTACTCCATCTCGATGATTGGGTGGTGCATAGACGGTATAGAGCTTGAGCGCGGTCGCGCCTGTATTCACGATATTGTGTCTGGCGCCTGCAGGAACGACGACAGCTGTCCCCGCGCCTATCTCCCGCTCCTCACCATCGAGGATCGCCTTCCCTGCTCCCGCTTCACAGCGGATAAATTGGTCGAGCTGGTGGACTTCTTCTCCGATGTCTTCGCCTGGCTCGAGGCTCATGACCACGAGCTGGCAGTGGTGCGCGGTATAGAGGACGGTACGAAAATTAGTGTTCTCGAGTGATAGTTTCTCGATATTGCCGATATATCCGTTCATAGGATGTGGGGTTAGATGAATTTATGCTTTGGGTGGATATTTTTTTGCAGATTTCAACAGTTTTTTCTGTACTGCTTCTTCCAGATCAATACCGAGCGCGTCAGCGAGAGAAATAATGCAATAGAGGGTATCTGCAAGCTCGTCTCCAATATCTTCTGTGTGTTCCCTGAGATATGTCTCCAACTCTTCCCCATTCATGAATCGGAAATGTTCCAATATTTCAGCAGCTTCGGTAGAAATTCCGATTGCAAGGTCTTTGGGATTGTTCCCATCCCCCTCTCTCCAACCTCGTGCATCCCGCCAATCAAGAATTTTCTTGGTAATATCTTTCATAGTTTAGTTCACTTCAAAAAACTGTACTTCAATATTTTTTTCTACATGAGCGCCCAAGAAATTTATCAGCGCGTCTGCAATCTCGCGCGGACTAGACATCTCATGTACATCAAGTACCACACTCCCTATCTCTGCACCCGTATCCTTGCTATACATAACCAATCTCCCTGGTTTTTTCTCGGTGAAAATTGATTTGATCAGTGTTTTCTCTTCTTCGGTCACATGGAGAAGTTTGATGATTACATCCAGCCCTTCCTCTGGGCTCTGCTCCCAATCTACTTCTTCGATCAGCTCATCAAGATCTTCTTCGGTATATCCATGTTCTAGAGCTTCCTTGATTTTCTGGGCGAGTTCAAAGATCTCTGGTCGCATCATGACCCCTTCTTCGACAGGATTGCCCAAGGCAACTGATGCAGCAACCCTCACTTCATCTGCCGTAGCCTGAATACGCATGACCAACTGATCGAGTTCGTTGGCTATACGTACGTGTTCCTGGTCATCTGGTGGACGAAATTTTTCTGACATAGTAATCGTATGGTTATATATAAAGTATAACAACAAGAAATAACAAGTACAAACAATATGTAGTGACAAATGGATACAATATGTTAGTATTGACAACAGGGGTCTTTTTGGCTAGAGTCATACGCTTACCGCAGTGGTAAGCAGATGATCAACCGTCCATTCGGAAACAGGAGTCTAGAGATGGCACAGGTCAGTCTGAGATACATCCACAAGCTCGTCTACATGTTTGGACCATGTCCCCGTCATCCCGACGTGACCCTCACGAGCAAGTCGCCCACCTGCGCCAAGTGCCGGTGGGAGCGCGAGCTCTACGAGAAGGGCATGGTGCTCACCCACGAGTACATCCAGCTCCAGGTGCCCGGGTACGAAGAGGAGGCCAACAAGTGACAGGGGCCACACACCGGGCCCCCCCAATGACCGAGATATCGCTTGTATGCATATCTCGGTCGCTTTCATTTTAGGGGTATATACAGACAAAAATAAGACTTATCCCCATATATACCTTGCAATACATAGTACCTTATACTATAGTTGTTTTATATGGAACACTTTGATATCGATAAATTCATAGAGAACAATTCTGCCCAGATGCGCAAAGGCTCGCTTGAATTAGCGATTCTTTCTATTATTGGAAAAGGGTCAGTATATGCAGGTGATATTATCGAAAAGCTCCAGGCTAATAATCTGATCGTGGTCGAAGGCACGCTCTATCCCCTGCTCTCTCGGATGAAGCGCGGTGGATTATTGGAGTATTCGTGGGTAGAGTCTCCTAGTGGTCCGCCACGAAAGTATTATGGGCTTACGGCAGAAGGACGATCCGTGCTTGAAAGACTTGCCAAAGAATGGAAGGATATGACAGGATCAATTACACGGTTGATTGAATAAATATAACTTTTACCTTTCAAAACGTCATTCCCGTGAAACTTGTCCTCGACTTAATCGGGGAACGGGAATCTAAGATCCCCGCTTTCGCGGGGATGACATAAAAAAACTTTATAGACTTATGAAAACAACAATATCAATCAATCTCGGTGGTATCGCATTCACGATCGATGACGACGCGTATCGTGAACTAAAAACATATTTGGACGCACTCTCGAATCATTTCAAACAAGAAGACGGTGGAGATGAGATACTTGCAGACATTGAAGCTCGTATTGCCGAAGAATGCGCACGCAAGCGAGAAAATGGAATTCAAGTCATCTCTATTTCAATGGTACAAGAGATTATTTCTCGCATGGGACGTGTCGAAGATCTGACGGGAGAAAAGGCAGGAGAGACTGATGGAATCAAAATCGAAGAACCTTATTTTGCACGTACTGACAAAGAAAAAACCAAGAGTCCCAAACGTCTCTATCGAAACCCAGAAAATGCAATGCTCGCAGGTGTCGCTTCCGGACTTGGGGCGTATTTCAATATCGACCCCTCGATTCCTCGCATCGCATTTGTACTTCTCACGCTCTTTGGCGGATCTGGAATCATTATCTATATTATTCTATGGCTTGTATTACCTGAAGCAGACACCCCATTGAAACAGTCAGAACTTCGAGGCGAGTCACCTACGATTAAGGATATTGAAAAAAAGTTTAAGGACATGGTTGATGTTGGCAAAAAAAAAATTTCTGAAATAGACACTGAAAAAGCAAAAGAATCAGTAAAACAAGGATTCAAAACAACCGTGAGCACGGTATCGCGTACCGCAGGATCAATTGGTGGTGGACTCGTGAGAGTAATCGCAATCGTAGTCGGCATTGCGCTCATTATTGCAGGTGTTTTGAGTATTGCCGGAGTGACCATAGTTGGAACGAGTATCTTGTTTGGCACTTCAACGATACTCCTAGATGTGGCACCTGAAATCATACTTCTTGAAGCGCCTATTATGACCACTCTTCTAGTCTCACTCTGGTTGGTAGCAGTGTTTCCACTTATGTTTCTTATAACCATTGGCGCGGCACTCGCCGGACAGCGAAGACTGAAATTTGGTTTTGGTTTTGCGCTATTCACCATTCTCTGGATTGTTGCGCTTTCAGTGGCTGGGACATTGGTGATTGGGAGTGTATGAAACTCAACATAACAAAACATCCCGACTCATTCGGGATTTTTTTCAATCATTTAGATCGCTTCCAGGAGAATAATGCTTCGACCATCTGACTTCCTATAATCGCGAGGATGAGCAATACGCCGTACCCGACGAGTAACTGAGAAAAAGAATACGGAAGTGAACGAAGTGAGCCCAAAATAAATGCACTATACCAGGAGACCATAGAAATACTACCCAATGCGAATGCGAGTCTTCTCAGATTTCGTCTTTTTGCATCACGTCCTAATTTCCAATCAATATGCATGAGACGCGGAGCCACGAGCGAATTCAAGGCAAATCCATTCAGCGACACGACAATTACAACCATTGCTTTCAATAAAAATTTTGATGAGTGTGAGTACGCCTGAATATCTGATAGAAAAATTAATATTCCACTGATCCATAGTATCGCGAGCCCTACCCACACAACCTGTGACAACGCACCAAGTACCGTATGTTCTTTCTTACTAATACGAAGATCAGTTAAAAAACGGAAAAACATGATATCCGCAATCGTTGCTCCTCCGAGACCAAATATGAATCCGAGCATGTGGAACGCAACAAATACTGATTTGTATTCTAACAGTAATTCAAAAAACATAGATAGCTAAATTGGAGTGTAGTGTAACATATGCTCGCGCAATACAAAAGCAGTCTCCTGATTCGGAAGACTGCTTTTGTTGTTTTCTATTACACTTATTTCATCATAAACCCTGCTGGCAATCCACCTCCGCCTCCAAGCATTGCTCCGACAAATGCCCCCATGAATTCATTCATAGTTTTAGCGCCTGTTGGTGCCGAAACCATTACTTTTTCATTGAAATTTCGAAGATCGAGTTCTACTGCAATCGTTCCACTACTTGGTTCTGTATCAGTTTTTGCAATAGTTACCCCAAATAAAGTTTTGTAGAGATAGTAATCTTTGGTACCTACCCAAATTTCTCCATTAGTCATTTCAGCTCGAGTGAAAAATTCATTCATTTTCTTTTCGTCTTCGATTGAAGGCGCCTTTCCATTCACCTCAGTACTCACTGCTCGAGCCACCCGCATTACTTCTGCTTCGTTCAAAGTTACTTTGTAGTGACGAGTAGTAATTCCACCCAGACTCTCTTCACCCAAATCTTCGGTCACCTGGAAATATTTTCCCCCACTGATAATATCTTTCACTTTATCAGCAGTCTCCTCATTCATAGTCGAAGTGGTTGCAGGAACAGTAGTATCATCACCTTCCTTTGGATCAAGCTGTACCCACATATTGGTGAGTGATGATAAATTCAATTTACCTAACACTGGGATTGTATTGAATTTGAAATAGGTATCTGCGCCTATATTTTTCAATTCAATTTCCGCTGAACCATTATTTGGAAATTCAGGTGAAGTAAGTGTGAATTTTGCTCCTGACTGTAGTTTTTCCCAGTTTCCAAATTCTGATGTTCCGCTGAATGCGACAGAGAATGCAACAGGCTTATCCGCACTTGTAGCTCCAGCTCCAGGCAAACTTGCCAATGGATTCTTGCCACCTTCGATATTTGCAGTCAGTTTCCCTGCATATTCTACAGATTCTACCCCTGACATTGAACGTGACATCCGATCAACTACACCTTCGGGAGTAGTAGGCGTCGCATTCCCGGCAGATTTATAAATACCGTACCCAATCAATAATACAACCACCAATAATACTATTTTCCCTACTCCGGATTTCTTTCCTGGAGTTGCTACCGTAGCGTCTGCCATAGATATAGATAAAAATAAATAATCTAAATAAAATGTGTAGGGCAATTGTCTAATTTTTCTTCTTCGCTGTCAACTGCCCCCGATTACCCCATCCATTTTCATAATTTGTAATATACGCTTTCATGGGGACTTTTTTTACCAATTTTCCAATTATTTCAAGCGGTAGATCGTCAAGTTTTTTGAATCGGAGACACCCTTTTCCCATATCCAGTTTCTTCCCTGTTTTTTTCCATTCATCTTTGAACCATTGATCTACACCTTTGTTTCCATATACGCACATGAGATAGAGTGCCATATAATTTTTCTGGTTTGCAAGCCCCAAGAACATGAGCGGTTTCTTGTTGTATGAATATGGATATGTCTTCAGTGGAATCTCATAGGTGATCATCCCCCAGTTTATTACTTCCACATAGCCTTTCGGAAGATTTTTCTTAACTACTCTTCGTACTTCAGTCAAAGCCTTTTTCCGATCAGGTGGTAGACTATTCAGATATTCGGTAACCGTTGTTGCCGTAGTTTTGAACATATGATTATTCAATCGTCTCATCAAGAATGATTCGTTTCTCAAATCCTCCGCGTGCTTCTCGTTTTTTCACTCGCACTTCTTCTAACTGTTCTTTAGATACACCGTTATATTCCCCAATCGCATAGACGACCTCGAGAATATCCGCGAGTTCTTCTGTAGTACGGTCGGAATTAAACTCCACCACTTCTTCATCTAATTTTTCAATCAATTTTTCTTCGTATTCTTTGTCACCCGCAATATGTGTGACGACTTTTTCACCATTCCCCTCAATCAGAGCAGGAATATTATCTCGAACCAGTTTGTGATATTTCATATATACAAAAATAAAGTATGATCTCATCATACCAAGGCTTATAGTGAATTACAACTCCCAAAAAAAACGAAGCCGCCCAGTTTTACGAGTGGGCGGTGAGCTCGGTTGGAGGTTTAGACGAATGTGAACTTGGACTCAGCGAGGATCTTCCGCGCGCGATCGCGACTGATCACCTGGAACTCCACGCCCCCGATCGTGACCGAGAGGGTGCGTGCAGACCCCAGATAATACAGCTGGAACCTGCTGACCATGAACCTCGCATGCTCGATCACGTAGTCGATCGATTCGATGCATTGGTCCGGTCGCCCCTTCTCGCTGTCGAGAGCAAAGAAGAACTCAGTGTCTCCCAGCACTCGAGCGAGCACGATGAAGTCATCTCGACCGAGGTCGCCATTGCCGATCCGAGAACCCCTCTGATCGAACCAGCCGGCCTGCGACATGATGCGGTTCTCACCGCGCGACTGCCCCGGTGCAATCGAGGCACGAGTCCACAACGATTCTGCAGTCAAACGATTCATACTCCCCCTTTTCATTTCTCCTACCAGTTCTACAAGCACCCTGTTTGTACTCACAAAACTGGTAGGAAAGACACTGCACTATAGAATATTTTTTTCCCTTTGTCAATATCAAACAGCCTCTTGGTAGAGGCTGTTTTTTATGAATGAGATTATGTTACTTCGCATTCGTATCTGGCTGATGGATTCCAAATACATTTCCTTCGGTATCCAGATAGTACCCTTGCCATGCCATTCCAATGAGAGCCATCTTCGGCATTGCAACTATTCCTCCTGCTGCGAGAATTTTCTTCTCAGTCTCATCATAGTTTGCCACATCCATGGTGCAGGTAAAAGCATTGGTGCCACATTCTTTTGGTGGAGTGTCTGCAGGACGTCGAAGTAATCCTCCGTTGATCCCCAATTCTTTACTATCTTTTGGAGCGGTCATAATGATCCAATATTCCATCTGTCCACCTTCCCATTTGGTAATTTCCCATCCAAATACGTCGCGGTAAAATTGCGCTGCGCGTTCTGGATCAGCAGCCTGAATTTCAAAATGTACCGGTCGATTCATATGATTACGTTAAAAATTATTTCTTCTTTTTTAGTTTATTATTTTCTTTCACACGAAATAACACAATTTTTTTTATTAAACTAAACGGCATTGGTTCATCAAGCTGAAATTGTGCTGACCCTTTGCCACTTTTATATTTTGATAATTCTTTTTTGAATTTTGCCGTGCCCGAAGGTGTTGGATAAAACCCAATATGTTTTTTATACGCACCAAAATATACGAGAGGCTTCCCATTGAGTTTGTACGCAGGCATCCCGTAACTGATTGATTCCACCGCACTCGATGCACCTGATCGAACAATCTCTCGAATTTTTTTCAAAATCAACTGCACATTCTTCGGATGCAATTTCACATATTCACCAAATGTTTTGACCTGTGTATTCATAGAGATTAGAAACTTCCTGTTTTTACTTCACCCGCGCGTTTGTAATTGGCAAATACTACTCCACTTGGAGAAACTTTTGTATCAGTCAGCGTAAACGCTACCGGAATAGTACCTTCGGCAAATAATTTCTTTCCAGAACCAAGTGTGACTGGAAAAAATTTGAGCCATAATTCGTCAACCAGATCATGCTTCAATAACGTCTGGATAAAATGTCCGCTACCATGTACTTGTAAATCTGGACCGTCTTCGGCTTTGATTTTTTTGAGCTGCTCTACCACATCTCCACTCAATACAATGGTATTATTCCACTCAGGATTAGTGAGTGTGTTTGAAGCCACATATTTGATGGACTCATTTACTCCAGGCCACATGTCTCCATGCTGTGGCCAATAAGAAGCAAAAATATCATACGTTTTTCTACCAAGCAAAAGATTGAATGGCTGTTTCATCTGATCTCCCATGATAGTGCCTGAAAATTCATCAAAATAAGGAAAAGTCCATCCACCATATTTGAAACCTCCGCTTGTGTCTTCTTCTGGGCCACCTGGTGCTTGCATGACACCGTCTAGACTAATAAATGATAACACGATAATTTTTCTCATAGGTTAAAAATTTACTATTAATCTCTCGTCTCCCATGCTTTGAGTATGGTACCATCAAGTGAGAGTGTCCAGTGTTTATAGGTACCATATGTGGTACGTGTGTTAGGATCTTCAGATAATCCCGCAAAACATTTCCACTCAATTGTATTGTTCTGGTTCAATGTAGCGTCACATGGTCCAGTCTCTCCACCAGTTGCATTGGCACCAAATATTTGGACATCTTTGAGTTCAGTAACGGTGTTATTATATACAAGCACTGCGATCGCATCTTTCCAAAATTCATCTGCCACCTTAACCGCATACTCTTCTATACGATAAGGAGAATTCGTACTCGACCATACATTACCAACAACAGCATCTATATTTTTGCCCACATTACACACATGGAAAGCATACATATCTTTGCTGTAATTTTTTTGAGTATATTGGTTAACCTGTTCTTTTAGTTTCCCTATATATTCTTTTGAGAATACCTGCAGAGGCACTATTTTGCGCAAATCATCATCGCCACGCAAAGAACTGAGTAGATCACCACCATTTGTATTCCTGCTATATACGCTAATACAGTCACGACTGCTCTCATCATACATATTGAAGTCTCCATATACTGGATACGGACTCGTAGAAAACCTGTCACCATATAGTGCCGTAGTAGAAGGTACAAAACGATTTTGAATAAAATTATTTTCAAGACTACGCAACCTTTCTTCGAGTTTTTCTTGCCTACCACCATTCGATTCATCTACCACAACTTTCTTTACCACAGAATCAGGGTATTCCGATGTCCTTGAGTTCTGAGTATTGGAATTACTACAACCTACCCCCAATAATATCAGGCATACTGAAAGTGAAAGTAATTTACTCATATTCTTATATTAGTTAATCTCAAAATGCGGAAGATGAGGGATTCGAACCCTCGATACCCTTTCGGATATACCGCCTTTCC
>CAYMVY010000003.1:0-106763 GCA_964394405.1 uncultured Gammaproteobacteria bacterium
GTCACTGATAATGACGAGGTCCCCGGTTCGATTCCAGGCATGCCCACCAAAATAACGTGCAGACAGTATATGCAATCCGTTTTTAATTTTAAGAATGGGTTTTTTTGTTTATCCACACATATTTTAGGTTAATTTATCGTTATGTCTTATACTATGTCTGTCTGAGATATTTTTTGAAATAATTTTATCGTGCACTATTTGTAAAAATATTTTTCTTTTTATTCTATGCATCGAGCGGTACATTTTTTGACTCGTAAAGAAATCTTATTGATTATCGCTTCAGTATTGGTAGGCGGAGCATCCGTATGGGTGAGTTTTTCGTATGCAGCAACTGCTAGTAATTTGTTTCTCAATGCTGACGGACATTATGGACAATGGACAGCAAGTGATGCGGCTGCGTCTACTCATTTTACGATGGTAGATGACACTAAATGTAATGGTCAGCAAGATTTTGTATATACGACTTCGATAGGGAATCGTGATTCCTATAATGTAAATCTGAATGCTGTTCCTGATGGCTATAAAATTACCGCAATTGAGATTATGCCGTGTGCTTCGTTGCATACCAGTGGATATGGTTCTCCCAAATTATCGCTGTTCTATCGTTTTAATGGCGTTGATAGTAGTGATAAGGGTAGCTATGCCTTAAGTGGTACTACGCCACGTAGTTTGTCATCGACAAAGTTTAGTGGACTGTCTTTGGTAAAAAATTCAGAAAGCAAACTTGAAATTGGTGCAGTTTTGACTGGTTTTGGTACGACTGGGGCACGGCTGAGCCGTCTTGCGACTCGACTTACCATTACCCCACCACCACCACCTACACTGGGTGTAAAGATTGATACCAATTATCCCCGGTTGCTTAATGATCGATATATTCTGGCTGGGACTGAGAGAGCTCTTGCGGGGCGCATTGAGCTCAAGGCTACAGGGGGAGATGTGAAACTTAAGAACCTAGTTGTAAATGTGAGTTCGAGGAATACTCGACCTGATATTGAGAATACGTTTGCCACCATCTCTATTTATGAAGATCCAGCTATGACTAAGTTGCTTGCAAGTAAGCAGGTGACTGTAGGTGCTGTTGCACTTCAAAATATTAATTATGTAATTCCAAAAGATACCACACAGTACCTCTATCTGGGACTTACAGTGAATGGCATTGGTACTGGTGAGAATAGTACTGCAATTTCTAATGTCACTGTCACTCTCGGATTAAAAGATAATTTGACCACTGCAGTGTCTGTACTTTCAAATAAGGAGCTCCCCAAGAGGGATGTCGTGGTTCTTGAAAAGGTGTATACCAAAGCAATGACGACTCTTGCCGCACAGGTTGTGGATGTATCAAGTCGTTTTACTGGTGGTACTATTTCGGTCGGCGAACAGACGTTTTTTACCTTTGGAGTAACTGCTCATGCAGGCACTAATACTGACCAGACAGGAGATTCGCTTTCGGTTTTTCTAACCCGTTTGAAACTTCAGCTTGCGAGTGATGTCGCTAATGTTACTAATATTAAATTATGTCGTGTGAATAATGCAATGGATGATCAGGGTTGTATTGATTTGCAACAGGTAACTCCTATCAGTGGTAATAATGATATTACCATGCTACAGACTGCCACAGACGGGTTTGTTGATATGACTGATTTTGCGATTACCGATAATCGAAGAATTAGTAATGGTGAAACTGCGTATTTTGAGCTTCGTGGAACATTTAGCAATGTGGCTGATAAGTATGCACAAGGAAGTGTGCAGGACGTACATAGTTCGGGTATTGTTTGGGGCTATGATTTAGATAGTAATGGGTCTCTTGATTTTACATTCACTGATTTGAAAAAAACAGATCCACGTCCTTCAGGATATCCTGATATTTTTGGCGGAGTGTTGCACTAAACACAGAGTTTTGAGTAAGTTTAAAAAACGTATTGAAGACGCCGACCTCTCTCGAGGTCGGCGGTGTTTTTCTTGGGGGTGTTCATTTCCCAAGAAGAAGCATGAGGAGTGCCATCCGGACGTACAGACCGTTGGTGATCTGATCCCAGTAGGCGACTCGTCGATCCTGGTCCACTTCGCGTGAAATTTCCCATACACGAGGGAGCGGATGCATGAGGATTGCGTCCTCCTTCATCAGTCCGATTTCATTCGGGCCGATGGTGTATTTAGCCTTGAGCTCCTGTAGGAGCTGTTCAGATACACCGCTTTCCTTCATGCGCTCGACCTGCAGACGGGTACAGTAGACTACGTCAGCCTCGGGGAGTACTTCGATCGGGTTGTACTTTTTCGCGTACTGAATGCCGTGTTCATCGAGATGGTCGAGGATGTCTTGTCTTATTTGCACTTCATCTGGTGCGACGAACATCATCTGCACGCCTGGGTACTTGCTCAGCAGGTAGGCGAGTGAACGTACTGTGCGTCCGTACCGTGGATCTCCCCAGAAGGCAACTTTGAGTCCTTCCCTGATTTTGCCTCCACAGGTGTGCCATAGAGTGTAGAGATCGAGAAGCGCTTGTGTCGGATGCTGACCCGCACCATCACCTGCATTGATGACATGCGTCGATCGACCGAATCGATCGATTTCGTCCGCAGCCCTTTTAATCGAGCCTTCTTGGTGGTGTCGGATGACGAGTACGTCAGAGAGTAGACGGCTGTAGGTGTGTGCTGTGTCTTCGATAGTTTCTCCCTTGGACACTGATGAGTATTTCTCGCTATCCGGCGTGTCGGTCGACAGTGTTCCCAGGTATTGTGCAGCTTTTTGGAACGACTTGGCAGTGCGAGTAGAGGGTTCGGAGAATACGATATCGACACTTCGTCCTCGAAGGGTGTCGAGGAGACTTGTCTTATCTTTTTCCATGCATCGTCTTACGTAGTCGGTTTTTTCGAATAACACCTCCAGGTTGTTACGGGTGAAGTCCTTGGTTGTCAGAATGTGCTTGGGAAACATGGCCCTCCAGTGGCTTCTGTAGCCATATCTATGGTAATCAACCTTGTTATATAGGTCAACTCCTTACATTTGCTTTTTTCTCTTAAAAGCGCTATAGTACCTCCTACATTACAGACTTATTTAGATTTTTATGCTTGATTTGTACCAGGATAAAGAGCATCAAGACAATTCAAATGATGAAGTGTACGAGCGGGGTATACTGAGCAAAGTTGCTTTATTTTTTCTTGAGATAATCAAGATTGCAGTGTTGGCGGGTATCACCATTGGACTCGTGCGTTATTTTCTCTTTAAACCTTTCTATGTAAAGGGACAGTCAATGGAGCCTATGTTTTCTGAAAGAGATTATCTCATCATTGATGAAATTTCGTATCGATTACGTGTGCCCGAGAGGGGAGAGGTGATTGTATTCAAGTCCCCGATTAATACTGATTACTACCTCAAGAGAATTATCGCGCTTCCAGGTGAGCGTGTAAAAGTCGAGAATAACAAAGTCATTGTATATAATGAAGAAAATCCGCGCGGGTGGGTGTTGCCTGAGGTATATCTTGAAGAAGAAACTCCAGGGTCAATTTCAATAACTCTTGGGGAGGATGAATATTTTGTTTTAGGAGATAATCGTGATGCAAGCTTTGATTCCCGTAGATTTGGTGCGATCAAACGAAGTGCTATTGTCGGTAGAGTCTGGTTTCGTGGATGGCCATTCAATCGGGCGTCTACGTTCTCTGTTCCTACCTACGTAACTTCTTCTAGTTCAGAACAAAATTAATTACATTTTTTATTATCGTGTCTAATTTTATTTGTATGCCTTCTAAGAAAGTTTCAAAAAAACAATCACCGGCTCGCATGCGTACAAAAAGTACTACAAAGGCATCTCGCCCGCTTGCTTCTACTAAAAAAGTAGTATCTCAGGTAAAACCAAAAACAGATGAAAAAGAGCCTCAAAAAAACATGCCGTACGCAACATTACGTGGTATGAAAGATATCTTTGCTCGTGAAGGTAGATTGTTTCAGCGTGTGTATCATACAGCAGAGAGTATTAGCGGGGCTTACGGATTTTCTTATATTGAAACTCCTATTCTCGAACAGACATCTCTCTTTGTTCGGTCTATTGGAAAAGGAACAGACGTAGTTGATAAAGAGATGTATGTATTTGATGATAAAGATGGAAGTAAGGTGTGTTTGCGACCTGAAGGCACTGCATCTGTCGCTCGAGCATATGTAAATCATGGGATGCACACCATGCCACAGCCAGTAAAAGTGTGGTATTGGGGTCCTATGTTCCGTCATGATCGCCCACAGGCAGGTCGATATCGTCTTTTTCATCAATTTGGTTGCGAGACAATGGGCGAGCACTCACCTGTTGTTGATGCAGAATTAATTTCTGTTGCCTATAATACGGTGAGGGATCTCGGTATTAATTGTTCAGTACGTATTAATAGTATTGGTACACGTGAAGATCGGGAAAATTATTTGGTTGAACTTGTCTCATACCTTCGCAGTAAGCGGAGTTATCTGAGTGAGGAGTCAAAGAAACGATTATTGAAAAATCCACTTCGTATTCTTGATTCAAAAGAAGAGCAAGACGCGGCAGTTATTGAAGAAGCTCCACAGATCGTAGATTGGCTTTCCGAGACTTCAAAAAAGTTTTTCATGTCAGTTTTGGAATATTTAGATGAAGCAGAAATTCCCTATGTACTAACACCTTCACTGGTGCGAGGATTGGATTATTATACTGATACTGTATTTGAATTGGTCGAGGATGGGGTCGAAGAATCGCAACAAGGAGCGCTCGGAGGCGGGGGAAGATTCAATGGGCTTATTGAATATCTGGGTGGGCAACCAACTCCTGCTGCTGGTTTTTCTCTTGGTGTTGAGCGTATTATACTGTCTTTGAAGCGAAAAGAAGATGAAGCCCGCAAAGAAGGTGCTGTAGCGGAGGATGTGCCAGGTTCTAAAGTTTTCTTCGCACAACTCGGAGAACAGGCTAGAAAACGAGCACTATTGTTGATTGAACGTCTGCGCCGAGCTGGAGTTACTGTCTCACACAATCTTGCGAAATCATCTATCAAGGCTCAACTTGAAGCTGCTGACAAAATGAAAGCCTCGTATACACTCATATTGGGACAAAAAGAGGTGCAGGATGGTACGATTATTACCCGTAATATGGAGTCAGGTATCCAAGAAATCGTGGACCAGAAAAAGATTGAGTCAGTTGTCCGCAAGCTCATAAGTGTATAATTTGACTTATTGCTTTTTTTCGTGTATATTTAGCTTACTTAATATTTTAATACACCTTGAGGAGGTGAAGTACGTGTGTCAGAATTAAAACGTAAAAAAAATGAATCTTTTGAAGGATTCATGCGACGTGTAAAACAACAATGGCAACGCTCTGGAAAATTGCTTCAGGCTCGAAAGATTCAATATTTTGAACCAAAGAAAAGCAAAAATGTACAACGCGTTCAGGCAATAAAATATGCTCACAAAGTTGCAAAAACTGAGTTTTTGCGAAAAATTGGCAAGTTGCCTCAAGAAGAATTGAAGAAGCGTAACACCAAACGTTAATTTTTTCTATGTCACTCATCCAGTCTTTACAAGAAGCCCAACTCAGGGCACGAAAAGACAAAGATCAGGCAACTCTTGGAACTATCCAGATGATCCTTTCTCACATCAAAAATGAGCAAATCAATCTCATGAAAAGGGATATATCTGAAGAAGAAGTTTTGGGTGTACTTAGAAAATTCATCAAACAGTTAAAGGACGCACTTACTGATTTTGAAAAAGCAGGACGACAAGACCTGATTGTGAATGCAAAGCGAGAAATTGATCTCGTGAGTCAGTATTTACCGCAGCAATTAACCGAATCTGAAATTGAATCAATTGCTCGCGATGTGATTGCACAGATGAGTCCGGTAACAGAGAAAGATCTTGGAAAAGTAATTGGTCGTGTAATGAAAGAGACTGCAGGGCGTGCTGATGGAGCGCTCGTGCAGACAACTATCAAACGTTTGCTTCCATCACATTAATTTATTTGAGTTATTCGGTCCCATGCTTCCGAAGACTCGACAATTACGGTTTAAAGAAACAAAAGTTGCCTTACGATTTTTTCGTATGGTTGCTTTTCTTTTTTTATTTACCTTTGGCTTATCTATAACAATTCCTCTTGTTCATGCTCAGCCCGAGGTGCCAGTTACTGATGAGTTTGGTGTTGAGGAAGTGGGTGAAAATATTGTTATCCCTGCTTCTCCTGAAGGTGATTTACGCGTGTTGATTGTACGTATTATCAATGTCTTACTTGGTTTCCTCGGTCTTGTTGCTGTGTCTATTGTGTTGTATGCAGGGTATTTATGGATGACCTCGCAAGGAAACGAAGAGGTTGTCGCACAAGCAAAAAAGATGTTGGTCAACGGAGTGGTTGGTCTCGTTATTATTCTTGCGGCGTTTACAATTACCAGCTTCATCCTTCGCTCACTTCTCCGGGCGATTAATGGTAACAATGGTCTTGGTACTGGTGGTGCTCCTGTGGTTCAGACGTATAGTTTTAGTGGTTCACTCGGTAGTATTATCAAGGATCATTATCCTACGCGGGATCAGCGAGATGTTCCTCGAAATACCAGTATTGTGGTCACTTTTGGCATTCCTGTTGACCCGGCAACAGTTATTGAAAATACTAATCGTACTTGTTGGAATGCAGCTTTGTCAGGTCCAACTAGTGCGTGTAAAACAATCTCTGGGGAGGATGTGGTTCCGACAACCCCACTTGATCAAATTCAAAATCCATATTATGGGGATTGTTTTGACGCCAATTCTGATAACACTATAGCCCAGGCTGATGAGTGTGATCGTCTCAATGCTACGAATGTTATTATTGATGAGAAGACAAAATTTCCAGAAGATAATTCTACTGAAAATCATACAGGGATAGCCGCTATTGCGCTTGCAACATATGATTCAGATCGAAATGCGTTTACCTTTGTCTTCCGTCCACGCGATTATCTCGGATCTGCTACTGATGACATTACCTATCGCGTGCAATTGACTACAGCGCTTAGACGTTCAGACACGGGTAAGGGGGTATTTGAAACTCAATTTAGTCAGGGGTATGCGTGGGACTTCACGACAGGGAATATTCTTGATTTTATTCCACCACGTGTCACTGATACCTATCCTGAAGCTAATTCAACTGTTCCTAAAAATACTATTCTCCAAGTCACTTTTAGTGAACCAATTGACCCTACCACGGTCGAGAGTGTTATTACTGAAAATAATTCTGGATTTATCTCCTCAGTACTTAATCGCACGGTCGGTAATACTTTGCAGTTGGTTCCCGGATCATGGAGACTGTCAAATGGGTATACGGTTCTTGAATTTACACCCAGTCAAGAATGTGGAGTGAATAGTTGTGGTGAGAAAATGTTTTGTCTCAATGTTGATTGTACTCAAGGTGCTGCATGTACTAATCCATACCAAATTTTACTCCGTACCGCAGAGTGGACTAGGAGTGCCTCAGCACCATTTGAAGCACAACCTTTTTCTGGTATTTATGATCTTGCGTTTAATGGACTTGATAATGAAGCAGATAATACTACCAGTGAGCATTTGGTAAAACCTGATTCCAATACCACACCTTTAATTACTGAGAGTGAAAAAGCCCCTGATAATTATTGGTGGAATTTTCAGGTTTCAAATACTGTTGATCGACGTACGCCATATATTGAAGAGGTTTTTCCTGGAGTTGATGCTGAAGATGTCCAAGGTAGTTCAGAAGTGCGGATCAATTTTAGTCATCGTATGTGGCTCAAAACACTTCAGGATATTGCACTTGAAGAATATCCTTTGAATGTGTGCGCTGATTCAGCTCTTCCTCCAGAGCAACGTTTACCCGAAAATTCATGTAAACGCCTAGATACTTTATGGTATCGTGTAACTTCTCGGGTGAATGATGAAAAAACAAGTGCTCAACTAATGCACCGTGAATTTGGTCCTAATAATCTGGATCTATACTATATTCCACAAGTCCCCAGTACGGTCAAAAGTGTTACGCAGAATTGCGTGTATCCTGGTCGAGGCCCAAGCGTTGTAACTCCAGCACTACCTAATACACCGTCTACTTGCATAGTGACTACTGATGCCGAAGGAAATTTTATCAGTGGTGTTGGATGCGCTGATGTCACCCTTGATCACAATACTGATACTGCGTGCGTGTTTACTCCTCCATCTGCAGATAACCTTGCTCAGAATATTTCTCAGTGTCTCGATAAGATTCATGCAGAGAGCACGAGCTCTTATTAATATACTATGAAGCGTTTTTCATATTTTTTGAAACTAACAATTACCGGAGTTTTGGCGTTTGTCTTTTTAATTTTTCCCTCGACCTCTTATACGCAAACTACTGCTGATTCTTTTGGGTTAGAGCCAGTTGCAGAAGAAATAAATATCTCTACCGAAACCACTGACTTGCGAGTGACGATTGTTAGGATTATTAATATATTTTTGGGATTTCTTGGACTTATTGCTGTACTCATTGTCCTCTATGCAGGTTATCTCTGGATGACTGCTGGAGGGGATGATGAACAGATAATCACTGCAAAGAAGTTACTTATCAATGGCGTAATTGGATTTGCGATTATCGCGTCAGCATTCCTCATCACTTCTTTCATCCTGTCTCGCCTTCAGGAAGCGGTAGATGGGGGAGAGGGTACTGGAGGTGATCCTACGGTTGAAGGTTCATGTTCTGAACCAGGCACACCATATTATGAACTCTATCACGATACGTCACGATGCAATGGATTCTGCAGTCTTTATCCGCTTCAGTGCTGTACTGCTGATAATTTTGTAGTGAAAAGTATTACTCCACACACTCCCGAAGCTACTGAATCTACACAGATGAATAATGTAGCTGTTCGCGTTCTTTTTAGTAAGCAAGTCGCTGGTGAGGCTCAAAATATATTTAAGATATACCGAAGAGAGGGTGGCGAAGATAGTGATATAAGTGGGAATTTTACATTTGCTTTTGTTGAAGATGGAACTATCGTTGAAGCGCAACCTACGGCGGGGAATATTCCTAATGGTGAGTATGTCGTGCAGGTTAATGAGGGTGTAAGAGATACGAGTGGAAGAATTCTTACGACCGAGACATCGTGCGGAACTTTTGCCAAAGTTGGGACATTCCGGACTGGTGACCTCGGAGATGCACCTGTTTTGGATTCTACATTTGGAGAACTCGATCCTGTTTCTATAAATGGCAACAGCGGAGATGATGTGTATCCAGTAGTGCAGGGGCAGGAGTATGCGATCGAGACTTCACTTCGTGACGATCGAGGAAATGCGTATGCACATCTTAGAATTTATAAGGAAGGAGAGGTGGGCACTATTTTTGAAGATTATATTGATGGTCCACGCCTTGCTCTCGGTTCAAGTAAACCTTTTGACTTTGTATACGGTATTAGAATCACTTCGAAATTTAATACTGGTGTTGTCTATGTTGCTGAAGTGGTCGCTCATGATATTGATGGTAATGTACTGAGCGATAGTGTACGGTTCCGCACCGTTCCTCCTACCTGTCTTAATGGTGTACTTGATCCAGGTGAGAGTAGTATTGATGAGGGTGGTGATTGTGGAGGTGGAGAGGGGAATAGCTGCTCGTCACAGAGCGATTGCGCAGCGTCACTCAAGTGTCTGGATGCAAGTAATGCTCTTTGTACTGCAGGTTCGAATTCATGTATGTGCAAAGCAGTACCCTATATTTCAACTGTCGAGCACATGAATGGTGCTCCGGGTAATTGGATTACAATTTTGGGTAAGCATTTTGGTTCAACTGCGGGTGTGGTTAAATTTAATTATGATTTTACTGGTGATGGGGTCGTTGATTCTTCGGTCACCGCCTCTCTTGCACAGTGTCGAGTAGGGCAGGTGTGGAATAATTCATGGATTATTGCCGAAGTTCCACAACAACCTGAAGGCACCATCGTTTCGCCATCTATTTCTGTAACTGATGCTAATGGGTTAGTTGATGCTACCAATGATAACTTTGGCCCAAATGTAGGTTTATTTACGTATAACACCACACAAAGACCTAATCTCTGTAGCGTTACTGTAGCAAGCGATCGCACGATTACTCTCGATGATGGCACAGTCACCACTATTCTTGCTGGGTCTCAGTCTGGACCAGAGGGTACTCCAGTAGTACTCGAGGGTAAGGCTTTTGGAGGTAGTCAGGGTACGGTGACTTTTGGAACAGCAGACGCGAGTATTTCGTCATGGTCAGGGGAATTAGTGAATTCGGCAGTACCTTTTGGTGGGGAAGGTGTGGTGTCTGCGTATGTTACCTCAGATAATGGTGAGAAGAGTAATCCGGTACCATTTACGATTGCATCATTGAATAATCTCTATCCTCCCACTATTACCACCGTCGATCCTCCGACTACCACAAAGGGAAGTTATATCACTATTTCGGGAACTCGTTTTGGCAGTGGTGGCACCGTGTATTTTACTGCGATTGAGGGGAATTCATGTCCGGGGGCTGGATGTTTCCTCGGGGCACGATTACCAGCATCATGTGGAAATGCGTGGAGCGATACTCAGATTATTGCAAAAGTTCCTCTTGATCAAGAATTCGTACTCGGAAGATATTTCATTACTATTCAGAGAAATGATGGAGTCAATACACTGACCAGTTCTGGAAAAGCGACTGTCGATGTCGTCGAAGGGAATCCTCGTCCGAGCATTTGTCGAATTGACCCACGACGTGGATTTGCTCCTTTGTCGGGTAGTTCAGTTCTCACGGTGTATGGAGAGAATTTTTTGCAAAATTCACAAGTAAAATTGTGGTTCCCTTTGGGTAATCGGGAGAATCCTGACTCATGGCTTTCTACTGTAGCAGGTGTTGTAGAAGGTGGGGGAACTATTGTACATACTGGCCCTCAAAAAATTGAAACAAAAATTCCTTATGACCTTGGCTCAGGACTTTCTATGTCGTCAGGCCCTATTAAGATAAAAAATGGAGCAGGTCTTTTTAGCAATGGGGTTAATTATGATGTACTTGATTGCCGTGAACCATCTTCACCGACTCTACCTGGATTTGAATGTTGTAGCGAAGGACCTGATGCCGGGCGATGGAAGCAGGGTGGTTTTGCGTGTGCTGGTGTGAGTAAAGAGGCTGGGTACGTGTGGAGATTTACTACAGGTAAAACACCAAAGAAATTTGTAGTTGCAGAAATGTGTAATGCAGTTGAGCTTCCTTCACCGAGCCCATCAACTCTCTGGGATTCGGGACGAAACGTCTGTGTTAATGCGCAATTGCAAGTTCGTTTTAATTTACCAGTAGATCCTGCAACAGTCACGATACCAAATATTTCTATCAGCACCTGTGGAGAGACTAATGGTCTGATAGACTGTGATCAGAGTACTTCTTTGAATGATAATTTTACTGCAGTACCGGGTGCATTTAGCGTGGTCTTGAAACCTCGAGAGGCGAACACACCACTTTCTCCAAATACGTGGTATCGTGTTGGATTAAAGGAGTCTATATCGTCGCTTGAAGTTGTTACTGAATTTGGTGTTTCGACTAATAAATCAAATCCACTTGAAGATACCCGACCATGTGAGTTGAATGGAGAGTCGTATGCATATTGTTTTGATTTCAAAACAGGTCCATCTGATTTTACCTGCACTCTTATTGGAGCGGGAATAGAGCCTCCCAAACACACGACACATCTTCTTGGTGTGGTGCAAGATCCTCGGTACAATTTTGTACTTGATATTGGTCGGATTTTTACTATCTCTAATAATCTTAAACCACTTCCATATTTTGTATATGGTAAGTCTAACATTGCGTGCACTTCTATCAACGTGGATACTAAACCATGGGTGTGGGGTCCATCTGAACCTGCTTCTGCTACTGCCAATCATCTCAATTCGTATCCAAATTCATATGGATATGCAACTGCATGGCGAAGTAATATCTCTGGTTCAGAGATACATGCGAAGATTACTGAGAATGCAGAGGAGATTATTGCAACAAGTACGCTTATTATTGATTTGGGTGATCCATATGCACAGAGTGTGTGGCCATCATGTATTGAAGCATGTGTTAATGCCGAGATTGGAATTGAATTCAGCCAGCAGATGAATAAAGGTGATTTCAATAATTCACATGTTACCCTACATGAATGTGAGAATGAAGATTGTACTGAATTTATTTCAAATATTGCACTTGATATTACTCCGGCATCACAAAATGATACAATCTTTAGGGCGTATCCAGTAGATCCAAATAATCCGATGAATCGAGGTGTGCTCAAGAAGAATACGTGGTATTTGGTGGAAATGAAGGATGGAATTCGCTCAATTGGTGGAATCGAAGACCCAGGACCTCCTCCGACGGGTATACAGTTTGGCAATACTGCCACTCCAAAGCAGTGGAAATTTAGGACCAAGAATTCTGATCAGCTCTGCCAGGCAGATAGTGTTCGAGTGCAACCTGATCCATTCTACTCTACTTTTATTGGACAGACACAGCTCTACAAAGCATTTCCTATGGGTTCACCTGATTCATGCAGTCCGTATGGGCAGCAGTTGAATCCTTGGAATTTTGGTTGGAATTGGTCGACTGCAGATCCACAAATTGCTGCAGTGAGTAATTTTAGTTTTGGTGGGTCTCCAAAATCTACCTGCACTATCGGCTGTACGCCTGCGGGGAGCGATATTTCAAAAACAAAAAACACTCAGTATGCTGCAGATCATCCGGATGCATCTGACTACCCAGCATGTGGTAATGGTACGAAAGATAGTGGAGAAGATTGTGATATCGCTGCTCCTGGAGAAGTTCCAGGAAAGAGCTGTACGTTTAGTTGTCTCAGACCAGGAAATCTGGTGAAAGGTATTGATCCACTCCAGCTTCACTGTGGAAATGGGAAGATTGACACCAGTGTTGGTGAAGAGTGTGATCCTAAAGATCCAAATGGGGTACCAGGCTACTGTACTGATACGTGTACACATAAAGGATCTTCAGCTGAACAAACAGGGGATCCGCAGATTCCTATCTGCGGGAGTGGTGATGTGACTTATGGTGAAGATTGCGATGTGTCTGATCCACGCACCAAATATAATTGTTCAACACAATGTATCAATCTCGGGACTTTTATTGCGCAGGAGTGGTGCGATATTCAACCTAATACAATACAGTCTGAGTGGTGTCAGAGTGCCATCAGTATCTGTGGGAATGGAGTAGTTGAGCAGGGGGAAGAGTGTGAGGCTGATACTGATAATGTAGATAATTGTTCAGATCAATGTGTGGTGCAGACAGCATGTGGCACTGAACTAGAACAATGCGTCCTCGGAAGTGAAGGCTGTCTCTCTGATTGCACGTATGCTGGTTCTTCAGTGACTTATTCAACTGCGTCAGTCTGTGGCGACGGTAGTCTCCCTGAAGCTCCTAATAGTATTGGTGAGTATCATGGGGCAGGAGCAGGTGATGTGCGATCATGCGAAGTTTCTCCTGGCCAAGCACAAAATATTCTCGGAGGAAATCCTGTACAGATAGTCACGTCAGTTGGTGCTACTCTAGGTGGGCAATCTACTGAGGTTGTTTCTGATTTGCCAACTACAGTTCGAGCTGGTACTGCACAGGCACGAGGTCAAGATTCAGCACAGCCGGTCTTAATTCCCGAGGTTTCAGGTATTGCCGACTATCATTTGCAATGTGGGTATTCTGAATTTGAAAGTGCTACTAGTACTCCATATAATAATTGTCCGGGTAATGATACTCCTGATAATGCTAATGCGTTTGGGGTGGGATTGAATTCTTGCTGCATGCGTCGTCCACAAAGAATTGATCAATATCCTACGCCCAATGCAGGAGTGGGTGCTGGCAGTGCTCCAATTTGTCGAAATACGTATATCGAAGTAGTGTTTGACCAGGAAATTCCGCTCCAGTATCTTCAGCAAAATATTCAACTGGTACAGAGCTACGCCGAAGGATATGCATGTGGGACTCATGGTGGGCGAGATGTGACTCTAGATATGCGGAATTTGCTTGTACTCGAAGACGTACCAAGTCATAATTTCTTTGTCCGTGTGTGGGAGACAATCAAGAATTTCTTGGTACGACTTATTCGTATTCGTGCTTTAGCAGAGACTGAGCCTAATATATCCCTACCTAATTCTTTTGTATGGTGTACCATGGGCACTCCAGTCGATGTTAGTGCTACGTACACTACCTCTATTGATAACGTAATTACACATACTATTGTCTCTGTAAATTCTACTGAAGTTCTTCAGTCGAATCAGTACGTTGTGGTACTTTTGAATGGGGGTGCAGACGGTATCAGAAATTCAGCAGGTGTGAGTATCAAATCTCCTTTTGGTCCCGAACTTTCAGATTATTGGCTTTTCAAAACAAATAATCAGGTTTGTAAGATAAAGGAAGTGACTGTCGATCCAGTGAGTGCTCTCTATACCACTGCAAGTAGTAGTAAGGATTTTATTGCACATGCAGTGAGCACAAATCAAGATCAATTGATTGTCTCTACTACTGAATATGCGTGGGCGTGGAGTTGGGGTCCTACTAATGATTCTATTTTTGCTATCCCTGATGTAAATACTGCAGATAATACGATCTCGACAAAGGGGGTTCGAGGTCATACTGATGGTAAGGTTGAAGCGCGTATTACGAGAGATGTGTTTGAAACAAATAATCAATTAGGAGTATCCTTCGCTGCTCCGTTCACCCTAGACGCTCTGTTCTGTCAGAAACCATGGCCTGCTAGTGGTGTTACTATGTCTGAAGCTGTTGCGTCAACTACCGCGGTGTTTGAAGATTTGAAATACAATTTTTCCATGTATTATTGTGCTGATAGTGGAACTATTTCTCTAATTGACGATTTACCATATTTTCAGACTATTGAAGTGATTACTGATCCTGAGGAGCTCGGACTTACGTCTTCGAGTGATCTTCCTGTGGCATTGCGTCGATATCTCCTATTTGCGGATAAGACTGAAGATGTGATTGGACTTCAGATTTTTGCAAACTCACCGAAAATTGATGGGTCGAGACAAACACTTGATGAATGGTATGTGGAAAAATTTGGTGATATTGATTCAGTCAAGAAAGCGAGTGTTGCAGGGTACGAAGCATTGGTCAATGAGTATAATGTATATATCAACGCATTTAATATTGACGCAAATTCGATTTATAACAATATTTATCTTTTCAGTATTGATATTAATGCAACGGCTGAAACAAAGACTGTGTTCCAGCAACTTATCAATTCTCTTCGCTTCAATACTAATCTCACTAATTATGGACGGTGTCTTCGTGAGGGAGTACTCGAAGGGGCTGCTGGAGTGAGGGAAACACCTGAGCAATTTAATTCTTCACTGGTCTGCAGTACTGATTTTGATTGCCGTGAGTCGAATGGACAGCCCAAGGCAGGTTCCAATGGTTTTTGTTCTAATGCAGCGACTAAGTTTAATCGCGATATTATTAGATTGGAGCAGATGCAAACTACTGAGGAGAGGACTAATGAGGAATTAGATAATGATCAAACTTCTCAGAGTTCGCAATTACAACTCGCTTCTGTCAATCTTGCTCAAGCTTCTCAAAATTCTTCTTTGAATTTTTCGAGCGGTACCTACATTCCGGGGTATACGAATTCAAAGTGGCCATCATGGGGAAGGCTTGGAAGTGTACTTGGTGGAGTACCGGTTGACCCAGTAAATAGATGGGTTGGTTGTGATGGTCATGATCCTGCCACTTGCTGGAATGTCGCGTCGACTACCTATAAGTGTCCTTTGTTTGCACAGACGTATGAGTATTCGTATGATGATACTTCTGACACGTATCAATACTATGTTCCATTTGAATTTATCCGTTCTAGTGACACAAATTTTGTTTCGCAGTATGTCGATACTGAGCATGTGAAATTCAGTCGATGGTGCAACCCTGGGTCAACCTATACGCCTATTGGTGGACAGTGTGGTGACGGGAATATTAATCTTGGTGAAGATTGTGATCCGCCAGGTCGGAGTGTCATATTGAGTACAAATGCAAATGGACAAACGTGTGCAATTGGGTCATATGTAACCGCAACGTGTAATTCATCGTGCAAATATACCTACAGTGCATGTACTGCGCAGACACAAATCTGTGGTAATGGAAGACAAGAGGGATCAGAAGAGTGTGATGCGGGATCTCAAAATGGTCAATACGGGAGTCGATGTACCAAGTCTATTGAGGGTGTTCTCGGATCTGGATGTAAAATTGCGACCCAAACGACTGGGCAATATTGTGGAAATAATCAGCTTGATCAGATTAATGGTCGGTATGCTGAGTTTTGTGAGAGTGTGAATGGTGTATGTACCTTTATAAACAATAATGGAGAGATTATTAGACCTGAAATACATATATTGCTTGATAATTCAGGTTCTATGAGAGGTACTAATTGGACTAATGCTGTCGCCGGTGTTCAAACTATCTACAATCAACTTGCTCAAAATATTAATTTGAGTCTTAGTATTTTTTCTCCTGTCAATACTATTAGTCCTCCGACGACCTGTTCAAAGGTAATATCAGTAACAGATTTACCTAGCACACCTAATACGAATACTCCGACGAAGAGTGCGCTTGAGGAGATATATGCTAGCAAAGATACGTTATTTGGGACTGACCCTCGTACACCGAAGAAACTTCTTATTATCACCGATGGCGATCCTACTGATCAGAATCATAGAAATCAATTAAATCAGCTTATCACTGCTTGTACTGGTAATACTGTTCAGAATACATCATCGACTATACATAAGTTTTTTGACGCAGGGATTTCAACCTATGTGGTGGGCTTTGGTACTCTTAGTGCATCTCTAAAAAATAATTTGAATATTTTTGCCACTGCAGGTGGTACGGATAGTGGAAATTCTAGCGGATCTGTTATTCAGAAATATTTTACTGCTGAAAATTCTACCCAACTGGTGAATGCATTCAAGGCTATTATTGCATGTTCAGAATATAGTCAGTTCAAGCAGAGTAGTTGTGCCTGGAATTGTCAAGGCTATGGTGAGTATTGTGGAGATGGTATTGTGCAGATTCAGCATGATGAAGATTGTGATTTGGGTGATCAAAATGGTATTGGCGCGTGCACACATTACTGCAAAGATCCAACCGTAGTTCCTGGCCCTGCAGTATGTGGTAATAATGCTCGTGAATCAGGTGAACAGTGTGATGACGGTAATCTAGTAGCTAATGATGGCTGTTCGGCTACCTGTACTACTGAATCAACTGCTCCTCGATGCGGTGATGGAAAAGTAGATCCTGCACTCCCTGGAAAGCCTGCAGAACAATGTGATTTGTCTACTCAGAATGGGGTTGTCTGTACTCCAGGTTATGAGACTTCGTGTACGTACTGTACGAATAATTGTACGAATGTGACTATTGATCCGACTGCGTATTGTGGGAATGGTATGGTGGATACCGATGCTACCACATTTATCTCTGGTCAATCAGTCGAGGCATGTGATTATGATTCGAATAATGTGTATGCTTTTACGCTCAATTCAGCTGGCGGATTACTCATACCGAATAATAAGTCTCCGCAAGTATGTCCTGATAAGGGTAGCTTTGCTTGCCGTAATTCTTGTCAGCTATTAGAGAATGGGTGTGTCTCGTGTACGAATCAGATTGTCTCTTCTCAACCGAATAATTTGCCTACTCCAAAAATTTCGATTTTGAACCCCATGACTCAGCCAGACAAGTCTCCATTCTCACATAAAGAGTATGTAGCATTGTATCGGAAGAATCCTCCGGGCAGCACGAGTCTCACGTTTAATTATCTTGGGTATCGCAAATTGAACTATAAGTCGTCTGCTGAAACTGAAGCTAATTATATTGATCCATTTGAACCATATTTCTTTATTACCGAACAGTCGGGTGCATGGAATCCTATCTTGAATCAAGGTATACAAACCAATCCTGCATGTAATGGAGAGTATGTCATGCTCTATAATAAGAGAGATATCAGTAGAGTGAAGACTGGTATTGAAGTTGGTCCCGGATCTTTGTCTGAAGCTGATATCGTCAATCAAGGTCTGGCTGATGAATTTAATTATACTGTTCGTGGAGAGGGTGGGCAGGTGGTAAATGAGGTAGTGATGTCTCCAGCTGTAGCTCCTGATACAGTCAGAATTGTCACTCGGTGGAAGAAGAAATCAGATGCTTCTGCAGTCTTTATGGGTGAAATGTATCAAGATAAGGCAGTTCAGAATACCGAAGATGGAAATGTATTCTCGTACTTCAAAAACTTTACTCCGTCTTTTCAAGGAGCACCTTCTGTTGATGTGAATTGTGGTGAGATGATAAAAGCTCCAAATGGATATTGGGTTCCTTTTAATCCGGGTTCTTCTGGTGGTCCTTTCAGATGTAGACCAACTGACTCTAGTGGAAGAATTTGGATGCATAAAATTTTGGATGATGCGCCAACTATAGCAGTGCAGGCAATTACGCTATCTGCCAATAACATGTCTTCATCAAAACCGCTTGGTTTCTATGTCACTTCCCCAGATGGACCAGTCAATCAATTTATTCATGGCGAGTGGGATTATGATTTGTGGGTCGACATTTATACCTATCATCAAGGTCAGATACCTGAGTATTCTATCTATAAACCGACCTATTCGTTCTCGGTGAAGAATTCGATTCCAAGTACTGATCTTGGTCCTCTTGGTGCTCGCTATTGGCATGTATTCAATTTGATTCCTACTGGCGTTGAGCCAACCAAGAGGTTTAGTGTTGTACCTATTGGTCCTACTGGCGCTGGTACTATCACCGAAGCATATGGTGGTAAGGTCGTACAGGACACGTGTCGTGTGCGAGAAAATATGCCGAATACTACCTGGTGCGGTGGCGGGGGATTAGTACCATTTTCAGGTGGAGTAGATATCGGTTCACCTGCTGACTCTCTTACCGTATCACCTACAACACTCAATGTTGGGTCAGCTAGCGGAAGTCGTTCTATCACTGTTTCGTCAACTGTTAATTGGACCGTGGATGAAACATTATCTTGGTTGAGCCTATCAACTACAACCGGGTCAAATAATGGAACATTCACCATTAATTACACTGCTAATTTTCTTACCAATAGTCAAAGTGGTGTAATCACGGTGACTGGAGGTGGTATTACACAGACAATCAACATAACTCAAGGTGGTAGATTACCTCCTCAAAATTCACTCACTGTATCGTCTAATTCAGTAACACTCGAAGCTGCTCAAAGTAGTGAGTCAACCGTTACCGTTAATTCTAGCAATGTGAATTGGTCGCTTTCTGGAGTGCCTTCTGGTGGAGGAGCATGGTTCACTGTTTCGCCAACGTTTGGTGGTAATGGTATTACCACACTTACCTTCAGGGCAACAGCTACCAATTCATCAGCGAGTAGTCGACCTCCTGTAGTTGTTACCGTAAGTGGTAGTGGTGTTCCGTCATTGAATATTTCAGTGACTCAACTGGGTACTACGCCTCCTGCAGCAACTCTATCTGTTAACCCCAATCCAGTCAGACTTGCTTCTACTAACCAGAGTACTGGCTCAGCTTCAGTAATCTCAAACAATAGCTGGACTCTTACTGGCTCTATTCCTTCGTGGCTCACTGTTTCACGAACGACTGGACCTGCAGGTACTACAGCGATTACCTTTACTGCAAACTCTGCAAATACCGGTACAACAGAAAAAACAGCTAATTTTAATTTCAGCTATGGTGGGTCAACTCTATTACCGTTTAGTGTGAGACAGTCAGCGGCAGTAGTGACAAATTATCTTAGGGTTGATCGTAAACAAATATCAGCACTTTCATCATCAAGTGGTGGTACTCAGGTCAATATTGAGTCAAATGTTGACTGGGATACTGTTTCGAGTGATATATCTTGGCTTACTGTGACACCTCCCGATGGTTCAAATAATGGGAGAATCACTATTAGCTACACTACTAATCCTGATCCAGTTGTTAGAAGAGGGACTATCACTGTGTCTGGTGGGGGAATCACAGAAGTAATTAATGTAGAACAGCCTGCGGGAGCGGTAGTTGCATCTCTTAGTGTATCGTCCAAATCAGTTACTCTTGCTCCGAATAAGAGATATCTGCCTAGTTCTCAGACTGCACTTCCCTATCTTGTCGAGGTTACTTCTAATGTAGCGTGGAGTATATCAAATGTGACTTATACGTCTGGCGGACAAGGATGGTTTACTGCAACAAAAGGTGCTACTGGAGTGAGTATTAATTATTCAACGAATACATCAGGTAGTGAACGTAGAGGAAGGATTATCGTGAGTGCGGGGGACAAAAGTGAGACAATAGAGGTGATTCAGCCGGCGGTACAATTTACAGTGGCAAGTCGTGTGTATGCTCTAGTGGCAACAAGTACTGTAGAGTTGACTGTTACTTCAAATGTTCCGTGGAATGTGCGTGAGAATACTCCTTGGATTACCAACGTAAGTCCTAATGGTGGTACTGGAAATGCGACGATAGTTATTTCCTATAATGCGAACACTACACAGGGTAATCGAGATGGCGTGCTTACATTCGATGTTGCTGATCAAACTAACTACAGACAAGCGACGGTTACTCAGCGCTATTTATATTATACAACATCTGCGCCAGTCGAGAATGGATATATCAAACTTTCTCCTTTGGGTGGTTCAATTACTATTCCAGTTTTTTCTGATACTAATTGGGGTGGAATGAACGTATACACGTGGTATACGATTAATCGTAGTTCGTCAGCTTCAACTGCGGGAGATCCGTTATTACCAGCTTTTGGTAATGGAACTTTGACTATTAATTTTGATCCCCTTTCTGAGGGAGAAAGCACTCGAACAGGATTTTTTACGATATTCACTAGGAAGCCAAATGTGGATCCTAATATAAATGAAGCATTGTACGTTATAAGAATACAATTGCGTCAAAGTAAGTAGTATGAAAGATATACATATGTTCAATATTCGTATATAGATGTGGTATACTATACGTGTTCCCTTTAAGTTTAGTATGTCAAAGAAATTTTTTTTATCTTTTGCTGTTGCAATATTTCTCATTGTTTTTTTTGGTGTGAGTGTTTGGTGGTATTTTTTTCGTGGAGGTAAAACACCTGAACAGGCAGTGATTGAAATTCCTGAATGGTATTATACTGATAAAGATGGAGATACTATTTCTGATGAAAAAGAGCGTGAGCTCGGTACGAATCCGAATGAAGGGGATACGGATGGGGATAGTATTCCTGATCAGCTCGAAATTGATCAATACAAAACTGACCCGCGTAATGTAGATACTGATGGAGATGGGTATCGTGATGGTGTGGAAATTATCAAAGGGTTTGATCCGCTTACAACTAATTAATAATTTTTTACGTGATTATATATGTTTGACGATGTTACTCCTCCAAAATCTGGAGGAACTCCTCCTAATCTACCGTTAGGGGAGCCTGAAGATATGTTTGAAAAAACTGATTCAGCGCCTTCTATTTCTGCTCCAACACCAGTTAGTCCTCCTGACGATATTTCGTCAATGCCCGTTAATACTGCGCTTGATGCAGGAGTTCTTAGGCCAAAGGTTCCTGGAGTTCAGAGTGATCGTATGACAGCTTCTCCTACATTGCCACCTACCCCAGTTCGTTCACAACCAACTCAGCAATATACCATTCAGACTCCACCCTCTGCCCTTTTGAATGAGTCTGATATGAATCAGATTTCAGGCACTGTTCCCCAGGAAGCACCCTTTAGTGGTAGAAAAATTCTTGTGTTTATTTCAATTATTCTTATTCTTATTGTACTTGGTTTTGGTAGTTTGTGGATTTACACTTCTTTTATTAAGAAAGATACACAAGATGGTTTTATTCCTCCAGTAGAGGAAACTCCTACCGATACTGTGCCTACCACTCCTCCTTCTGACGAAACTCCTACCGATACTGTGCCTACAGACTCTGAGGATAGTATTCTCTTTGGGGAACCTGTCGATACTGATAGTGATGGTATTGTTGATACTGATGAGGCAAATTATGGGACTGATACCCTTAATTGGGATACTGATGCTGATGAACTTTCTGATGGGGATGAAGTTATGGTATGGAAGACTGATCCTCGCGTATTTGATACTGATGCTGATGGCTATGGAGATGGTATTGAAATTAAAAATGGGTATAATCCTCTCGGCCCAGGAACACTCTTTCAGCCTCCAACTTCTACTTCCGAAGTCGCTCCTGAAACGCTGTAAATTTAATTTTCTTGTATATGGGTCTATTTGGCTCAAAAGCCACTACTTCTTCTGGGTCGACTTTACCGTCCCAGGGCACGTTGAATATACAGAAAATTCCTGATATTTTTTATGGAGGATCAAATCCAGTAATTTATGAACAACAGAGCAGGTCTGATAAAGTTTCAGGTACCTCACGAGAAGCCTCGCTCGCGGTATCAAAACCTTCTTCTGCTACATCTGCTACTGGTCGGAAATCACGCATGGTGTGGACTATTGCCATAGCAGGTATTCTCGTGACTGGGGGAGTTTCTGCGTATTATATTATTCAATATCGATCCGCAACACAGCCATCACAGCGGACAGTGTCTGTGACCACTCCAGGAGATGACAGTACGTTACCAGTTATCAGTAGTACTACTTCAACTATATCAGCTGCTACTACAACTGCGATAATTATTTCCTCTACTACACCTTCTCTTACTTCTAATTTTCTTGAATTTCCTCCTATTAATTTGGGCTCAACTGCTGATGTGGATCTCGATCAGCTTACGGATATTGAAGAAGCTACGTATGGAATTGATAGTGGGACGTGGGATACTGATAGTGATGGGTACTATGATGGACAGGAGATTGTCAACCTGTATAATCCTCGTGGTTTTGCTCCAGTGAAGTTGATTGATTCAGGTCTCGTTCTTGAATATGTCAATCCTTTTTCTGAGTATCGCGTATATTATCCTATCGGTTGGCAGAAAGGATCAGTAGACCCTGGAGATAGGCATGTATTGTTCAGTACCATCAGTGGGGAATTTGTTGAGGTGCGCGTATTTGAAAAAACTCCAGATGTGACTTTTTCTACATGGTTTGAGAGAAATGCTCCTCAAGAGCAATTCAACCTACTTACCCCGTTTACTAATCGGTTTGGATTTGAAGGGTGGAAACGAAATGATGGTTTAGTTATTTATTTTGATACCAGTTCTTATATTTTTGTGTTAATCTATCGCCAGAGTGATAACCGATCTCCGATTCCTTATCGATCGACCTTGGAGATGATGTATCAGAGCTTTAGACCAACGGCAACGAATCGCACTATTCCGGAACAGACCCTTCTTGAGATTCCTAGTGATGTGCTTGATTCTTCTGGAACTGATACCTCAGTTATCGTGACGACCAGTACTAACCTCTAATCACGTGATATTATATGGCTGTTTCAAAAAAGAGTAGTGAGTACTTGGTGTATTCAACAGTTCACTCGAAGCCACTTTCTCATTCGGAGATTGAGCATTGTATCTCATATATATTACGGAGACTCAGTGTAGAGGGTTCTCTTAGTATTCATTGTATTGGAGATACGCGCATGAAAAGACTTAATAATCAGTATCGGGGAAAAAATACAACAACTGATGTTCTTTCGTTTAGTCTACAAGAAGGTATATCGCTTTCAGGGTCGAATAATGAGTTGGGTGATATCTTTATCTCTGTTCCACAGATCAAAAGACAGGCACACCGTCTTCATATCTCTGTTCGAGAAGAATTTATCCGCATGCTTATTCATGGGGTACTCCATATTCTTGGGTATGATCATGAGAAAGAAAAAGATGCTAAACGTATGTTCTCTATACAAGAAAAATTTCTTACACAGTTAGTTTAAAGATTCTATGCGTTTACAAAAAAGTCTTGCGTTTGCCACAAAAGGAATCATGTACACATTTCGAAATGAGGTGAATTTTCGTATCCAATGCTTTGTAGGTCTTTTCATTTTGATTATCTCTTTTGTTCTCCACATGCGGGTATATGAACAAATTATTCTTGCTATGATGATAGCATTTGTCATGGTGCTTGAGCTCTTGAATACCACTATTGAAATGTTTTTGGATTTATTGAAGCCTCGTCTGAGTCCACATGTGGAAATGGTCAAAGATATTATGGCGGGGGCAGTACTTATCGCCTCGATTGGCTCTATTATTGTAGGGGCTATTATTTTTATTCCATATATTGTTGAGCTTGTATCATAAAAATGGTATACTACTCCGTGTTTAACTCCTGCTATGGCACGTAATAAGGTTCAAACTGAAATGATTGTTGGACTCGATATTGGATCGACAGCTATTCGTGTTGCCGTGGGACAATTAACCCATTCTCGAGATTTGGGTTCAGAACTACAAATTATCGGCGCTTCAGAGGTTTCTTCTGAAGGCATACAAAAAGGTCAAATTGGCAGTATTGAAGATGCTGTCTCTTCAGTTTCAAGCGCTCTTGAACATGCTGAACGAATCGTGGGTTTGCCGATTGAACATGTGTGGGTAGGTGTTTCTGGAACGCAGATTATTGCTCAGGAGAGCAAGGGTATTATTGCTGTTTCTCGGGCTAATAGTGAAATTACTGAGGATGATATTGAGCGGGCTGTCGAGGCTGCAAAAAATATCGCAACACCGCTTAATTATGAAATCCTCCATGTGTTGCCTCGCAGCTATTCGGTAGATACTCAGTCAGGAATTAAGGACCCAGTGGGTATGACGGGTATGCGGCTCGAAGTGGATACAAAAATTATTCATAGCGTTTCTTCTCATATTAAAAATTTAAGTAAAGTGGTTTATCGAGCTGGGGTTGATATTGATGATTTTGTGCTTTCCATTCTTGCAGCTGGTGAGGTAGTCGCGACTTCACGTCAGAAAGAACTTGGGTGTGTGGTTATTAATATCGGGGGTCCTACTACGAGTATGGTGGTGTATGAAGATGGCGATGTGATTCATAGTGCGGTTATCCCTATTGGATCCTCCCATATTACCAATGATTTGGCCCTCGGTCTCCGCACGTCAATCGATATCGCTGAGAAGGTGAAGTGTGAACATGGGGAATGTAGTAGTAAAAAGCTTAATAAGAAAGACACTATTGATTTATTTGATTCTGGATCAACTGGGTCAGAAATAGTCTCTCTCTATTATATTGCTCAGATTATTGAGGCACGTGTTTCTGAAATACTTGAAAAAGTAGATGATGAATTGTCAGTGATTGGGCGAAGTCAGATGCTTCCTGCTGGAGCATTGTTTGTCGGAGGGGGGTCAAAAATACGAGGACTTACTGATTGCGCAAAGGAAGTCCTGGCTCTTCCATCCCAAATTGGCTACCCGCTCTCTCTTCAGAGTATTACTGATAAGATTAATGATATTGCCTTTGTACCCGCTATTGGACTGGTCAAGTGGGGGAGTTCTTTTACTCAGTCACCAGGTAGACGCGCTCCGACTTTTGATGTTTTGGGAAAAGTCACTGATAAATTTCGATCAATTTTTAAAAATTTGGTACCCTAGAGCACGAATAAGATACTCTGTAACACGAATGCAGAATAAAAATTCTCCTATTAGATGGAGAATTTTTCTTTTTTTATCTGTATTAATTGGAGTCTTATCCGTGCTTTCTTGACACCCCTATCCAAAACCTTTAAACTGATATTGGTATACACATATACTTGTTCAAATACTATAATACTGAATACAAATTGTACTCACTAAGTCACAACGATATGCCACAGGTAAAACCAGATATTGAAACATTTGCAAAAATAAAGGTAGTGGGAGTAGGTGGATCCGGTGGGTCTGCTGTTGCTCGGATGGTTGAAAGTAATATCCGTGGTGTTGAGTTTCTTGCGTTTAATACCGATGTGCAAGCGCTCCATCATAATCCTGCAGCAAAAAAAATTCATATTGGTAGAACCGTGACCAGAGGATTGGGAGCTGGTATGAATCCTGAATTGGGTAAGAGAAGTGCTGAAGAATCGCAGAATGAAATTAGAGAAGCACTGAAAGATACTGACATGGTTTTTATTACTTGTGGACTGGGTGGTGGAACTGGATCAGGTGCAGGACCAATTGTGGCGTCAATTGCACAAGATATGGGAATCCTCACTGTTGCTGTAGTTACCAAACCTTTTTCTTTTGAAGGGCCTCAACGAAAGGCGATTGCTGAGGATGCCTATGCTCAATTGATTCAGCATGTGGATACGATTATTACTATTCCTAATGATCGCATTTTACAAATTATTGATAAGAAAACTTCATTGCTCGATGCTTTTAAAATTGTCGACGACGTCCTTCGACAAGGTGTTCAGGGAATATCCGAATTGGTCACAGTTCCGGGTCTTATCAATGTTGACTTTGCCGACGTAAAGACGATTATGAGCAATACTGGTTCGGCACTCATGGGTATCGGAGTAGGCAGTGGTGAAAATCGTGCGATTGAAGCTGCAAAATCAGCGATATCGAGTCCATTATTGGAAATATCAATTGATGGTGCTCGTGGAATATTGTTTACCATTACTGGTGGAGTAGGTCTTGGTATGCAGGAGGTTGCAGATGCTGCAAAAGTGATTACAAGTTCTGCCGATGAGAATGTGAAGGTAATCTTTGGCGCAGTGGTTGATGAACGTATGGGTGAAGATATTCGAGTTACGGTTGTTGCTACGGGTTTTGATCAGAGAGAAATGGCTATGCGTGAACGCGATACCAAGGTTACTCTTGATACAAGTGCTGATCCTGGTCTTGATGCATTTACTACACGACCTTTTGGAATTAAGTCTGGGTTATTCACCAAAAAAACACAAGAAACTATACCCGAAGAAGACACTCCTGTACCAAGTACTGAACCTCGAGGTTCGTTTACCAAGAAAACAGTTGCTCCTGATCCTTCTTCTCATGCGCCTCTGACCCGAAAATCGACTGAACCAGAGGATGGTGAAGATTTGGAGATCCCTACTTTTTTACGAAAAAAGATGGGTATGTAAGGTAGGATTACAGATTGTAAAATACGGATAATATAGATAACATTATTCTAATTGATCCCCCTTGTATAGAGGGGGTTTTGATTTAGAATGGTACTGGTGTTATACTTGTGTATATCTCTTGGTAGCATATGCATTGCCCCGTTTGTCATTCTAAAGATAGTAAAGTAGTAGATTCTCGGCTTACCCATGATGGATATGCCATTCGTCGCAGGCGCGAATGTGTCAGTTGCCAGTACCGTTTTTCCACCATGGAAGAGATGGAATTACTTGATATCATTGTTATCAAGAATGATGGGAGACGCGAGTCCTATTCACGAAAAAAACTCGAAACCGGAATACTCCATTCTCTGACCAAGCGACCGTATACTCAGGAGAATTTTGATAAGATGATTCATTCAATTGAGCGGAAAATTCAAAAGAAAAATCGTCGTGAGATTTCAAGTACTGAGATTGGGGAGATTGTTATGGCCCATTTGAAGCGTTTTGATAAGGTTGCTTATATCAGATTTGCATCAATATATCGCGCTTTCGAAGATGTGAAAAAATTCCAGAAAGAAGTTCGCGCGCTTGAAGGTCATTAAACATTGATTTAGACAGATTAAACTGAAAAATAATTTGAATTAATCTGCGTAATCAATATACATCTGTTTAAATCAACGTTAATATCGTAGTATGAATTCACGTTCACATGAAAACAAAACGCCTTCAGTTAATGAAGAAACTGTGGATGTCTCACCTGTTTCTTCTCATGGTACCACTACCGTAACACACACCTCTCAAGCGTCTGAACATGAAAAACTTACTGTTCTTATTGAGAAGAATATCAAATGGTCGCAGGTTATTTATAATCAGAACAGAAAAATCCAGCGGCGCCTAAGTTGGATTGTGTTTGGCAGCTATCTTCGTCTATTCCTTATTCTTATCCCCGTTATCTTGGGTATTATTTATCTTCCACCACTTATTTCAGATTTTTGGGCGCAATATGGTTCAGCGGTCGGTGCAAGCGGACAAACCTTTCGAGAATACCTTGATTTGCTCAAATCCTTACAATAGATATGTCGTCGGTAATTCAATTTGATGTGAAGGTATATGATGCTTTGAAAATTATTCCACGAGGGAAAGTGGTCACCTATGCGGACATTGCTCGATATCTTAAGAATCCACATGCTGCGCGTGCAGTAGGTAACGCACTCAATCGCAATCCGCACGCACCACGTATTCCGTGTCATCGAGTGGTTCGTAGTGATGGATCAATCGGCGGATACGCATTTGGACCGAAAAAGAAAATTGAGATTTTGAAGGGTGAGGGGGTAAAAATAATGAAACACAAAGTTGATCTAAAAAAGTTTGGGTATATATTTGAGAGGTAAAATCGTATTTTTATCAAGAAAGGCTTACTTTTGACGTAAGTCTTTTTTCATCTAGACAGTACATCCCCAACCTAGTACTATAGCCTATATTACCGAATGTATATGTCTGATTTTGTACATCTCCACGTGCACTCACATTATTCACTTTTGAATGGTTTGGCAAAGCCAAAGGCCCTGGTTAAGGCTGCAAAAAAGATGGGTTTCAAGGCGTTTGCTCTGACTGATTATGGAAGCATGTACGGTGCGATTGAATTTTACCAAGCATGTCTTGATAATGAAATTAAGCCCATTATCGGATTTGAGGCTTATATCGCACCACGGGGAATGAGTGATAAAGATCCTGAACTTGATAAACAACTGTATCGACTTATTTTGCTTGCAGAAAATTTTGAGGGATATCAAAATCTCATGAAATTGTCCTCAGAAGGACATTTAAATGGTTTTTTTAATGGAAAACCACGTATTGATAAAGAACTGTTACGGAAACGTGCACAAGGTATTATTGCTCTTTCAGGGCCAATTGAAGGAGAAATTCCACAGCTTATTAAAAAAGGGGATATAGCTGGCGCACAAAAAGTAATTGCAGAATATAGTGATATATTTGGGAAGGATAATTTTTTTCTTGAACTCCAAGATCATCCGGGAATTGAAGGACAATTGTTGGTGAATACAAATCTGATTCAGCTGTCTAAAGACACTGGTGTGGGCCTGGTAGTGACGAGAGATGTACATTATCTCAATCCAGAAGATGCTGAAGCACAAGATATTTTACGCTGTATTGCTGAAGGGTGGAAAGTGGAATATACCAATCGTGAAGACTATCGTCAGGTCGATCGGTCGCTTAATTTTGCTTCTGATATTATTTCTCGGTTTAGACATGTGCCTGAGGCGATTGAAAATACACTGAAGGTTGCAGAGCGTATCAATATTCAAATCCCGCTTAATGTGTGGCATTTTGCGCCTATTGAAGTGCCTGATGGAAAAACTCCCGATGAATTTTTGCGAGAAGAGGCATATCGATATGTAGGGAATTTTTATAATCCAGTGACTGAAGAGATTAATACACGTATTGAATATGAATTGGATATTATCAAAACCAAAGGATATTCACGATATTTTTTGTGTGTAGCTGATTTTGTCCGGTATGCAAAAGAAAAAGGTATTGTAGAATCTACTCGTGGTTCAGCTGCTGGATCTCTCGTTTCCTATATACTTGGAATTACAACGGTTGATCCGATTCGATTCAAACTGCCGTTTGAGCGTTTTCTCAACCCATTCCGACCGAGCGCTCCTGATATTGATACTGACTTTGCCGACGATCGTCGTGAAGAGATGATTGAATATGTGACGAAGAAGTATGGTGCCGATCGGGTGGCTCAGATTATTACCTTTGGAACCATGGCTGCGCGTGCGAGCGTGCGCGATGTAGGTCGTGCGCTTGGGTATTCGTATAGTTTTTGTGATCAGGTGGCAAAACTTATTCCACAGGGAGCTCAAGGGTTTCCGATGACTATTGAACGCGCTCTCAAAGAAGAGCCGGATTTGAAGAAAATTTATGATACGAATCCGCTCGTGAAGCGTCTACTTGATCTTGCACGAAAAGTGGAAGGTTGTGCCAGACATACTTCTATTCATGCTGCGGGTGTGGTTATTTCTCCCACACCACTTACTGATTTTACTCCCATTCAACGTGAAACAGGGGGAGATAAGATTACTACCCAGTATGAAATGAAGTCAGTTGAAGCAGCAGGAGTTCTCAAGAATGATTTTTTGGGAATTAGAAATTTGGCAATACTCGGAAACGCTGTCGTGATTGTAGAAAAAACTACTGGAGAGAAAGTTGATATCTATAATCTTCCGCTTGATGATACGAAGACTTTTGAAATGCTTGCACGTGGAGAGACGATGGGAACATTTCAGCTGGGAGGATCGGGAATGACGCGGTGGGTTAAAGAACTCAAACCAAACCGTATTGAAGATATTATGGCCATGGTTGCGCTGTATCGTCCGGGTCCTATGGAGTCTATTCCCGAGTACATTCGTCGCAAGTATAATCCTGAATTAGTGACGTATCCAGATCCACGGCTTGAAAAAATTCTTGGAGCTTCCTACGGTCTTTTGGTATATCAGGATGATGTCATGCTTACGGCAATCGAGCTTGCAGGATATGATTGGATGGAAGCGGATAAATTCCGCAAAGCCATGGGTAAAAAAATTCCTGAGGAAATGGCGCAGCAAAAAGTGAAATTTTATGCAGGGTGTAAGGAATATGGAAAATTGAAACAAGAAAAGATCGATGAATTGTGGAGAGCGATCGAACCATTTGCTGCATATGGATTCAACAAAGCGCATGCAGCAAGCTATGGAATTGTTGCATATCAAACAGCGTATATGAAGGCGCATTATCCAGTGCAGTATATGACTGCCGTACTTCAAGCTGAATCAGGAGATAATGATAAGATCGCCCAGATTGTCGGTGAATGTCGACGTATTGGAATTGAAGTACTTCCTCCTGATGTGAATGAAAGTTTTCGATCATTTGCTATGGTATCAAAGCCGGGGGAGAAAGGACGTATCCGTTTTGGTTTGACTGCAATTAAGAATGTGGGAGAACATATCTGTGAGGTAATTTATCGAGAACGAAAAGAACATGGGCAATACACTAGCCTTGAGAATTTTCTTGAGCGGATTGATGATAAAGATTTGAATAAAAAATCACTTGAGAGTTTGGCCCAGGCTGGTGCGCTTGATGGATTTGGTCATGATCGGGGATTATTGATTTCTAATAGTGAACATATTTTAGGATTTTTACGCCAACATCGTGAGCGAAAGACAACGAACCAGAATTCACTTTTTTCAGGCACTGATATTGCACTTGATGCAAAAGTTGTATTAAAAGAAGCTCCTGATGCAACACTTGATCAAAAATTAAAATGGGAAAAGGATTTACTTGGAATTTATTTGTCTTCACATCCTTTTGCATATTACGAAAGCCTCATGAACGGGAAATTGGTAACTCTGGCAGAAATTGATGGGTATACACGCGATACCTGGGTGGTAGTCGGGGGAGTGGTTGCTGCGCTCAAGAAAAAGATTACCAAAAAAGGATCAATTATGATGTTTGCGACAATTGAAGATACGACTGGTCTCATGGAGCTTTTGGTTTTTCCAAAGACCTATGAGACTACCAAAGATTTATGGGTAGAGGGGAATATTCTTTGTGTAGTTGGTAAAACTCCCAAGGAAGATGGGGACAATAAAATATTTGTGGAGAAGGCGTATGGTCTCACGAAAGAAAATGCGCAAGAAGTCATGAGGTTTCTCTCCCTTGCTTCCGGACAGAGTCCAAGTCATGAGCCAGCAAAACGCGTTCCCCATCTTTTGATTACGACTGAAAAAGAATATATAAAACAACATGCCGATACATTGAAAGAATTGTTATCGGCATATCCTGGATCACATGAAGTGTTTATCCATCTCGAAGGTGGAAATATCAAAACTCAATTTTTAGTTGAACCAAGTGAAGAGATGCTTATAAAAGTTCGAGAAGTGTTTGGATCTGAAGCAGTTGAAATTAGACAATAAGCAGGTGTATTATCTGACAATCGTGTGCTTGAATAGTTTCTCTCTGTAATCGACTGCTGCCTCAATTTGTTCGTCTGTGAGTATCGTGCCTTCAGGAACTACAATAAGTTTATCATCATCGTCTTCAAGTCGATGAATGATTGCAATACACTCTCCTGTAGCTTCTGTCAGAGGTACTTTTTCTCCCAAATAATATCCATCTATTCCTGATCCATCCGGTGCGAGGGTATTGGGAACATACCCATAGTTTTCTTTGTACAGCGTTTCTCTATAAGTCGTGCCGTAAGGTTGATCAATTACCAGTGTGACTGTTTTTCCTAGATATTTTTTACACATTTCTAATGTGATTGATTTGCCATTGATGAGCGGGATTTTAGGTTCCATAGTGTGTGATAGTTAGTATGTGTATAATGTCGATTGCGGGTCTGCAGTGATATCTTTCCAGCCCATGGTTTTTTTTGCTTGAAAACGGTGATATCCAGCGACTGCAATCATCGCAGCGTTATCAGTCGTGTAGGCGAGTTCAGGAAGACGAAATGCAATATGTAATTTTTTTGTAAGCGCTTCGAGTTCGCCTCGAAGTTTTTTGTTTGCAGAAACTCCACCTGCGAGGATAAGCGTGTTTGGTTTGTGTGCTTTGATCGCAGTCGTTGTTTTTGAAATTAGTACGTCAGTGATTGCAGTTTCTACGCTGGCACACACATCCTCGATGGTAAATTCACCTTCTTCGTTTGTAAACTTTGTTTTTTCAACAGTAATAGGATGATTTTTTAGCCAGTATAATACTGAGGTTTTTAATCCTGAAAAACTCATATCAAGATCATGTGAACCATGCATAGGACGGGGGAATGATATTTTTGTATCATCTCCATTTTCAGCTAGCTTAGAGATTTTTGGTCCACCAGGATAGGGGATACCGAGAAGCTTTGCGACTTTATCAAAACATTCACCCACCGCATCATCTCTTGTGCCCCCGATTTTTTCATATACCCCTTCTTTTGGTGACCATGCGAGTTCAGTGTGTCCACCACTCACGATTAATGCAAGAGCTGGGTATTGAATTTCATTTCGTTCTTTTTCTGTCTTTGAAATTTCTGGAGAATAAAAATGTCCTTCGATATGGTTGACTGGAATAAGCGGGATGTTCCAGACATATGATAATGTTTTTGCAGCTTCAACTCCGACTAGAAGTCCGGTGATAAGACCGGGGCCGAATGTCACGGCAATGGCGTCTGGTTTTTCTTGATTTTTTAATACTTCTTCAATAACCGGAGTAATGTATTCTGCATGCAATCTTCCTGCAACTTCTGGGATAACCCCACCAAATTTTGCATGTATATCAATCTGGCTTGCAGTTTTTTCTGCAAGCACGGTTAGGTTTTTTTCGTCTATTTCTATGAGTGCGACTGAGGTGTCGTCACATGATGATTCGATGCCGAGTATTCGCATATGGAGCTTATACTAACAGAGTACAGGCAGTATGGCAATCTATCTGTATTGACAATCTATACTTTTTTTACTATACTTTTCGCTACTAACACTTGAAATTAATGGCGTCATCGTCTAGTGGTTAGGACACCAGGTTTTCATCCTGGGAACCGGGGTCCGATTCCCCGTGGCGCTACAACTACAAACCCAACTCACTTGAGTTGGGTTTTGTTTGTATGCCTGTAAAATTGAAAGACCCCGCATCCGAAGATGCGGGGCTTGTCTCCTTTGCAAGAGACTGTCGGACGATCAGTGGTCGAGAGCCATCCGCTGGATGGCGCTCTCGATCCGCTGACGCTCGTCCGTGTGTGTCGGGAAGAGACTGCGCCAGTGAAGGACGATCTTGTCCATCGCCTCCTGCTCGCGCGCCTCCTTGCTCGGTTGGTGGTAGTTGGCACCCACGATCAGCGGCACTCGCAGGTCGAGCATGGTGTAGCTGTACTCACTCAGTGCGAGCATGCCGAGGAGGAAGTCGATGTCCTCCATGCCGCCGATCGCGTCACACCTGGCGTCGAACCCACCCATGAGCGGACCGAACGCCTCGATCCGGACCAGCATCCCAGTGTTACGCGGGTGCCGGTACGATCGTCCCAGGGAGACGATGTTCCCATCCTGTCGCCCCTCGAACGAGGTGCCGACCACGCCGACCTTGGGGTCATTGATCGCGGCGTCGAGCATGGCCTCGAGGTGCTGTCTCGTGAACTGCGCCTCGACGCTGATGTTCATGACGAAGCGGAAACGATTCCGCTCCCGTACGTTCGCCATGAACACGGCTTTGAAACCGATGTTCAGGGCGTTCGCCCACGAGTAGCCCTCGTGCATCTCGATGAGTTGCACGTGGCCGGCTTCGATGAACCCTCCGAGGAAGCCTCGGGTAGCGCCTCTGTCCTTGGTGGCGTCCGTAACGACGATGATCTTACCGATCCCCGCGTTACACAGGCTTGAGACCTGTTTTTGGACGAATTTGTTGTTGTAGGACCGCAGAATCGCGGCCGTCTGGTCCAGTCTGTCACGCATGATGTTTAGCGTGTTCCTTTGCCCCTCTCAAGGGCTTTTGGAAGTAAGATTCCGCGTCCTGTGGTACCCATTTGAGGTATGTTGGGACGATCCACCACACTATGATGGACGTCGAATAATATCATATTTTAGCCATTTTGTCAAGTATACTCTTCGATATACGCTGTCTATTGACATATTTCTCAGGCTTTGATATTATCTCTTCACCATAGACAGTAGCTTCCCGACAAAGTCGTGGATTAAATACGCTACCGAGGTAAACCAGTTCATCGTCAAGATGGACATCCCGACTAAGTCGGGATAAAGGTCGATATACCGTGTACGTCTGTGGTTCAAAAAACCACATTTTTTATTTGTTATGCCAAAAACTAGAGCGCAAAAAGAAGAAGCAATGCAGATTTTGGTCAATACCTTGAAACAGTCCAAGTCAGTCGTATTTGCGAACTTTCAAGGACTCAAGGTTTCTGAATCAGAAGAACTTCGACGATTGTGCCGAAAAGAAGGTGTTGAGTATGTTGCTGCCAAGAAAACTCTGGTAGCAAAAGCTCTCAAAGACGCTGGAATTGAAGCAAATCCAAAAAGTTTTGAAGGCGCAGTATCAGTGGTGTTTGGAATTCAGGATGAAGTTGCTCCTGCACAGATTCTTGCAAAATTCGCGAAAACGCATGAAGCAGTAAAACTTTTCGGCGGAATTCTCGAAGGTGCATTTATCGATGGCAAGAAAGTAACCGAACTCTCAAAACTTCCAAGCAAACAACAGCTTCTTGGTCAATTGGTGGGAACACTCAACGCTCCGGTATCCGGATTCGTGAATGTACTCGCTGGAAATCTCCGAGGACTGGTAACCGTACTTGGTGCGATCAAAGATGCAAAAGTTTAATACTAGTTATTAATTAATGTATATATGTCAGAAGAAAAAACAGTTGTAGAAGTACCAGCAAAATTCCAGTCTCTCGTGAGTGAGATTGAAAAAATGTCTGTACTCGATCTCGCTGAACTTGTAAAAGTTCTCGAAGAAAAATTTGGTGTGAGCGCAGCAGCACCAGCAATGATGATGGCTCCGACGTCCGTCGGAGCAGGTGGAGCAGCTACTGAAGAGAAGACTGATTTCACTGTAGAGCTTACTGAAGCAGGTGGAAACAAGATTGCAGTGATTAAAGTGGTAAAAGAAATTACTGGTCTTGGTCTCGCTGAAGCAAAAGGACTCGTTGATGGAGCTCCAAAAGCAATCAAAGAGAAAGTTGCTAAAGCAGAAGCTGAAGAAATGAAAAAGAAAATCGAAGAAGCTGGTGGAAAAGTTACTTTGAAGTAATTTATCCTTAGTCAAAAAACTCCCCGTTTAAAGCGGGGAGTTTTTGTATATTGGAATCAATCTTTGTACTTCTATTTATTTTGACATTTATTGTATATTGAGAGTACTATAAAAATACTTTGTGTTATTAATTATTTATCTTTGTATGAGTACTATTGAACAAATTGCCCGAGAATTGGTTTCTTCTGGGAAAGGAATTTTGGCGGCAGACGAAAGTGTGGGTACGATGGGTAAACGACTTGCTTCAATTAATGTTGAATCAACTTTGCATAATCGTTCTTTATGGAGAGAGATCATGCTTACCTCAGAAGGTGTTGAACGCTATATCAGTGGTGTTATTTTGTTTGATGAAACGTTGCGAGAACCGACTCCGGGCGGGCATCGTATTTCTGAGCTCCTTTCAAAAAAAGGAATTCATTCAGGAGTCAAAGTTGATACAGGCGTTGTCGACATACCACAATTTTCTGGAGATACCTACACTCAGGGACTAGATAATTTAGCAAAGCGTTTTCTCGAATATCGTGAAATGGGCGCGACGTTTGCCAAGTGGCGCGCGGTGTATTCGGTCGGTGATACTAATCCCTCAGAGGCTGCTCTTGTGGCAAATGCTGTGGGATTGGCGCAGTATGCGTCGCTTGCACAGCAGGCCGGGTTAGTGCCAATTGTTGAGCCGGAAATACTGGTGTTGGAAGGATCACATTCAATCGAAAAAAGCAGGGAAGTAACTAAGAACGTTTTGCATACGGTGTTTACACAATTGCGTAATTTTAAGATTAATCTCAAGGGAATATTACTCAAACCAAACATGGTTCTTCCAGGAAAAGAATCTATAACACAAGCAAGTGCTGACGAAATTGCCAAAGCGACTGTCGAGACACTGCTTGAAGAAGTACCATCAGAAGTTCCTGGGATTGTATTTCTTTCAGGGGGGCTTTCACCTGATGACTCAACCATATATCTTGCTACCATGAACAGTGTCTATATGGGAAAGTTGCCGTGGGAGTTGAGTTATTCTTATGGACGAGCGCTACAGCAAGAAGCATTGAAGTTATGGTCTGGAAAATCAGAAAATGTTGGCGCATCTCAGAAAGTATTTTTGGAAAGAGCTGAAAAAGTTTCCCAAGCTCGTTTTGGAAAAATTAGTTAATCAATATGTTTCAAAAAGTCACTACGCTTACTGAGTTTATTATTGAAGAGCAGCGGAAGTTCCCTCAGGCACAGGGCAATTTCACGCTTCTCATGACTCAGATAGAAAATGCTACAAAAATTATTGCAAGTCATGTCAAAAAAACAGGCCTGGTCGACATTATTGGCGCAACAGGCGAGACCAATGTTCATAAAGAACAGGTACAAAAGCTAGATATATTCAGTAATGAACTTTTGGTTGATACTCTGGTTCAGAGTGGGGAAGTTTGTATGATCGCTTCAGAGGAGATGGAACATGAAATACACGTTGAGAAAAATTCTGGTGAGTATACTGTATTTTTTGATCCTTTGGATGGTTCTTCAAATATCGATGTCAATGTCAGTATCGGAACTATCTTTTCTATTTACAGAAAGAGTGAGCATATATTACAAAAAGGAAGGGAACAGGTGGCGGCTGGATATATCGTATATGGTCCAAGTGTCATGTTTGTCTATACCTCGGGGCATGGAGTGAACGGGTTCACTCTTGATCCTTCAATAGGTAGTTTTTTACTTTCTCATCCAAACATACAGATTCCTGAGACCGGTGAATTCTATTCGATTAATGAGGCGTATTATGATTTATTTGATTCGCGGCTACAGACATATCTCAGGGCTATCAAAGTGGGTGAAAAACCACGTGCATTGCGCTATGTAGGCTCTATGGTCGCAGATGTTCATAGAACTCTCCTCAAAGGAGGTATATTTGCTAATCCTGCAAATATCAAAAAACCGAATGGCAAACTCCGGCTTATGTACGAGGTGAATCCACTTTCATTTATTATCGAACAGGCGGGCGGTATGTCCTATAGCCGAAGCTCAAGCCCACTCGACATTGCGCCAAGTAGTCTACACGAGACTGTACCAATTGTATTGGGGAGCAGGAGAGATGTGGAAGAATATGTACGCCAAACACTTCAGTGAAGGGTTTTTGCTGGTTTTATCCGTCTCTGGCTTTTTATAGTTTGAATCGGTAAATTATTGTTCCATCGAGCACGTATGCTTCTTTTTCATCAGCGCTAATTATTAGTCCCACGGGATTGGTCCATTCATCAGCTGTAAATTGTTTTTTGAAATTACCGTCTTTATCTACGACAACAATTCGTTTTCGGGAAGGTTCCAGGATGTAGAGATTATTAAATTCACTACTGGTCTCAATAATGGTAGGAGAGTCAAGTGCTGGGTCAAGTCCTTTTACTTCAAAAGGCTGTTCATCACCCGCCATTAGTTTTACGATCTTTCCTTTCGCGGTTAATACATAGAGGTCGCCATCGATTCCAAAGGAGATTGCATCTTTTAGTATGTTTGGGTCTGAGAGAGTTTTGGTCCATATACTCCCATTATCATATCCAATTTGTGTAGGATTGTGGCGATAGATTACCCCATGCGTTGCGTCAAGCGCGTACAGACGAGCATTGTAGAGTGCTATATCAGTGAGCAATACATCTTGGTTTGGATATCCAATAGTTTTTGACACCATGCTAGCTGATGTAGTGTCGTATGCTACGATTGAGTTTCTTCCTGATATAAACGCAACTTGCAGACCATCTTTCGCAGTGTATCCATCTGCGAGTTCGCGTGCTGTTTCTACACTTTTTCTTTCTACTGTTCCGGTGAGTGTTGAAATAAGGTATAGAGAGGTGTCATTTTTTCCTGTTGCAATAATTTTGTCTCCTACAACCACTAGTGAGTCAGGAGTTGCCTCAGCGTGAGTGTCTTGTATATTCGTAATTTTTTCGGGAATAATTTTGGTAATTTTTTGTACTTTAAGCAGGAGTTGATCTAGCTCTGACTGTAGATCGTTTGCATGGGTTTGTTTCTCTGGAGTATTGTGAGCTAGGGAAATCAAGAGATTTTCAGCTTCACGTACTGCGGTGAGTGCTTTGATATTCTCTCCATATAGGACATATTTTTCAGCATCTTTTAGTTTTTCATCAACTTTTTTGATTTCTGTCTGATACGCCGCCTCAATAGCTGCTTCTTTGGCTTTTTCTTTGGTGTATATAATGCTTCCGCTGAGAATTGCGATACCCGCAATTATAATAATTAACAGTATTTTTCCAAAAATTCCCAGACTGGAAATCCTTTCTATTATTCGATTAATTGAAGACTTGTATTGTTCTATTAATACTTTTCGATTGCCATTGTAATTAGTGGTAAGTGACCAGATGACTGCAATCAATTTTCCTAATCCAATTAGGATATTCTTAACGACATAGAATAATGCCTTTGAAATCCACACTAGTGTTTTACCTAAAATAATGAGTAGTGAATTAGCACTCGCATCATCTGCGTATTCAGGTTTTTTTCTTTTTCTATATTTTCCAGGACTTGTCTCTCTAATTTTTGACTGTATTTTTACGTCGTCTGCATCATCCATTGTTTCATTTTTTCTTTTCATGGTTCCTGTAAGTGATCGGGCTAATTGCGAAAATACTTTGGGAGAAAGAGTGTCTTCGGTAGATCTGGTAGTATCAATTAATTTGTCCATTGATGCCTCTGAGCCAACCATGGGTCTATATACTGGTTTCTCACGTTTTACAGTCTCAATTACCTCTGTACCAGTTACCACCAGTCCACCAAATGAGTATTCAGAGGAAATTCCTTCCAATGTTTTTTGAATTTGATGTGCTGAGTTTTTCGCAGGCTTACCCACAATCATTTTTGCAATTCGATCTGAGGAGAAATATTTTATTATGTGTGGGGTTGATAAATATACTGCTTCATCAAGCGCAAAATTTCCTTCAATGACTGATGAGAAGAACATGGAAGTCGGGTAGGATACTTCATCAACGATCGGAGTAAACGATGGGCCTTCCGAGCTTGTATATGCGAGTAGTGCTAATATGTCACCGCGATACGCAAATGATAGTTTGTTTCCACTGATAACACCTACTGCAATATGCATTTTTTGGCTGTGTACGTCTTCGAGTAATATCTTTGCTCTTCGATTGAGTTTTTCAATTACCGATCCAAAATGCGCTGCTTCAGGATCATCTGTTTCCCTGGTCTCTCCATCATATCCGCCATAGTAGAGAGTCTCGCCGTCCTTTATTAATTCTTCAATTATTGAGAGTATTTTTGTCTCTGGGTGATCAAGTTCTGCGAGAACAAAAAAATATCCCTGATTCTCTCCCTCAGGTTTTCCTGGTGAGGCAATGTGGAGAAGCACGTGGGATAGGTGGGGATTTTTGCCTTCAACAAAGAATTCGTACACTTCGCTTTTGATTTCCATACGCTTTTGACACTAGGGCATATAGGATAGTATACTATACCTACATACTGACCCGCAATGCCGGTCTATATCCCTTAATTGTGTAGTGTATCTATGCTCGAACACCTATTTGGCTCAAAGACTAGAGTAAAGGTTCTTAAATTATTGTACCGAAGACCAGATCGGGCTTTTTTTGTTCGGGAGTTATCTCGAGAAATCGGGGTACAAATTAATGCAGTACGAAGAGAACTGGATCTGTTGCGAGAGCTTGGAATTATTAATGAGAAGGTAGATGCCAAACCAACTGATGTTGAAAAGGCAGGGGTTACTCTTCGAAAATATTATCAACTTAACCCTGAGTCATTATTGTATTCAGAATTACAAGCTCTATTGACCAAAGAGACTATTATTGAACAAAAACAGTTCATTAATGATCTTTCTACCAAAATTGGAGACATTACATTGTTAATTTTGACTGGAGCTTTTACTCATGATGTTAAAGTGGAGACTGATTTGCTTATCGTTGGGGCGGTAAAACTTCGTGCGCTTACCAAACTGCTTGATCAATACCAAAAGGAGTTGGGTTTTGATATTCGCTATACACTCATGTCTGAAGATGAATTTAGTGATCGGCGATATGTCATGGACAAGTTTTTATTTTCTATTTTTGAAGCTGAACATATCAAAGTTATCGATCATCTCAGTCAGTCGTGATTGTGTGTATTCTCTATGTACCTCTTTATCGATCCTTCTCACCACGACTCTATACGTCTAGTTGTGCTGTATTCTACTCACGAGAAAGAATATCAGGTTGTTGGAAAAAATAGGGAATTGCTGATACATATCATGAGCACCCTAGATCAGGAACAATTGTCTTTATCTGATGTCGAGGGGGTGGCAATACGTATGGGGGTGGGCGGTTTTTCGAGTACGCGCATTGCCAGCGTGGTTGGCAATTCTCTTTCTTTTGCCTTACATATTCCTGTTGTTGGAGTCAATTTAGACCACCCCTCTTTTGGGGCTCTGACCACTCTTTTTTCCTCCGCAAAACTCGGAGTCTATCTTAGTCCGACGTATAGTAGCGAGCCTACAATAGGTACGAATACTTCTTAAACTTTATGCTCTCTGATTATCATCGGTATCGTCTCTATGAAATACTCCCTGGCCTCACTGTTTGGGGTACTTTGATATTGGCAATTGTACTTTCGTTTTTTTATCCTCTACCCATGATTTATTTCATTATTATTTTTGACATATATTGGGTACTCAAAGTTTTTAATTTTGCATTTTATTTGATTTTGTCGTGGAGTCGATTTAGAAGGGCTCAGAGAATTGATTGGAGAGACGCATTACGGCATGATTTACCGCAAGCTTCAGGTAAGCACCATGTAGTTTTTTTGACGATTTTAAATGAAACGTGGGACGTGGTTGAGGGGGCGGTCGCAAGTGTTGCGCGTGCGGTCTATAATCAACACAATTTTACTATTGTCATTGCTGGCGAACAACGTCAAGAGAAGCATTGCCGTGATATTTTTGAAAAGATACAAGAAAAATTTTCAGACAATTTTGATAATATCCTGTTCACGCTCCATCCGAGTTCTCTACCTCATGAGATTCCAGGTAAGGGTTCAAATTTGCATTATGCAGAGAGGGAAGTAAAAAAATATATCGATGTAAAGGGTTGGAATTATGATGATGTGATTGTGACCGTGTTTGATATCGATACAGTGTGTCATTCTCAGTATTTTGCCTATTTAACTTATGTGTACTGTACCCATCCAAATCCAACGAGGAGTTCCTATCAACCAATTGCTCTCTATAATAACAACATGTGGGAGTCGCCCGCAGTTCTCCGTATTATGGCGTTTGGTACCACATTTTGGATGATGATGTCTCTAGCTCGCCAGGATTCTCTGGTGACTTTCTCCTCACATTCTATGAGTTTTCGCGCATTGGTTGATGCTGGGTATCACGATAAGCGTATTGTAAGTGAAGATTCACGCATCTTTTACCAGTGTCTGCTTGCCTACAATGGTAAGTATGAGGTGACCCCTCTGTATATCCCTGTGTCCATGGATACTGTGCGCGATGATTCGTGGTTGCAGAGTATTAAAAATTTGTATCGTCAACAGCGCAGATGGGCGTGGGGAGTTGAACATGTACCCTATCTTTTGTGGGAATTTCGGAAGAAGGGAAAATTAATACCCTGGTTTACTAAATTTAAATGGGTTTTTATTGAGTGGGAGGGGAAATGGTCGTGGTGCCTTGCCGCTATTATCATTACCATTCTTGGACGATTTCCTTTGTGGGTTGCTAGTCCGAGTATTCGCCAGAGCGCACTTTATTTTAACGCACCACATCTTCTGGAAATTCTTATGACATTTGCTATGGGAGGTTTAATTCTTTCTGCAATACTTAGTTTTCCATTATTACCACCTCGTCCGCATTCTCGTCCCAAACATCAATATTTTTTTATGTTGCTACAGTGGATTCTGTTGCCTATTTCTATGATTTTTGTTGCAGCAATTCCTGGTATTGATGCGGTGACCCATCTTATGAGAGGAAAATATCTGGGATTTAATATTTCTCAAAAAAAACGTTAACTGTATGCATATTCAGCCGTCGCATCTCATAAAAAAAAGAAGGAAGTGGCCGTACATAGTACTCGGGATCGTATTAATTTTTGTGTTATTTGTGGGGGGTGCATATTATGCATTGCGTCATATTGGTATTGAAGGAATATTGTCTTCGCGTTTTTTACAAAATCAGATTACTGAACGGGTAGGGGAAATTGAGGGTGATATCTTTTCGCTTTTGCCAGCAGCATTGGGTTTTCAGGAACCACAGACTTATTTAGTATTATTTTTGAATAATACTGAGCTACGTCCGGGGGGTGGTTTTATCGGTGTGTATGCAACTGTGCGACTTGACCGAGGGAATGTTGAAGTTCTTGCCGTAGAGGGTACCGAGCTCTTGGATAATCGATCTTCCAAAGATGCTATCCCTACCCCTCCAACACCGTTGTCTACCTATTTGAAGGTTGATGGATGGTATTTTCGTGATAGTAATTGGTCACCTGATTTTGGCGAGAGCGCAAAACGTTCGCTTGAGCTCTATCGCAGAGAAGCGGGTATTGCAGCCGATGATATTGATGCGGTGATTGGTATTACTCCGACTGTACTAGAAAGGCTTATGGAACGTACCGGCCCGCTTGTGGTAGATGGGATAACTTTTACCCCAGAAAATGTAGTTGAAGAATTGGAGCATGAGGTTGAGTATAATTTTTATCATCGAGGAATCGCGCGGGCTGATCGTAAAGATATCATTGAATCTTTTATGCATATTATTCTTGATGAACTCAAAAGTGATATTTTTTTGCATCCAACCCAGTATAAAACTCTTGCTGAAACACTGGTAAAAGAAAAACATATTATTGCATATGCCCTTGATTCTCAGGTTCAAGATACATTACGCGCGCATTTTGCAGATGGTGCAGTTCGTGAAACCATGGGTGATTATTTGATGTGGGTTGATGCAAATTTGGGTGCACTTAAAACTGATCATGCGATTGATCGGACTATATCTTATCAGATTCGACCTCGTGTTGATGGGGTAGGAAAAAAGTATTATGAGGCTACGGTTACTACAGAATATGCACATACACATAATTTTGATTGGAGGACATCTCGTTATTTGACGTACGCTCGTCTCTACGTTCCTCGAGGAAGTGTCTTTGTTTCTGGTGTTTCACAAGTTGGTGATGTTCGAAAAGACATTGGTGCAATTGATCGTGGTAATGAGCTCGGAAAAGAATGGTATGGAACTTTTATTTCTGTTGAACCACTTACTACTAAAAAAGTTTCATTAGTGTATATGCTCCCTGATTCTGTTACCGCACAGATTGATGCAGGGCTATATACTCTATTGGTTCAAAAACAACTTGGTTTGGTGGGTGCACGATTGACGCTTGACCTTGATTTTGATACAACTATTCAATCAGCTTCACCTTCGGAATTAGAGAGTGACTGGGGAAATGATACCTACACGATTAAAATGCCGTTTGAGAGTGATCACACATTTGAAGTAACTATAGGTAAGTAAGAAATTATTGTATGAGAAAAGTCGGAATCGACCTCGGAACAACGAATATACTTGTCTATATCCCCAAACGGGGGATTGTGGTTAATGAACCATCTGTTGTTGCTATTTCAAAAGAAGATAAGAAAGTTCTTGCAGTGGGTATCGAAGCAAAAGAAATGATTGGGAGAACTCCTGATACAATTATTGCCGAGCGTCCTCTCAAAGATGGGGTTATTGCGAGTTATAAAACGACTGAAGCAATGCTTCGATATTTTATCAACAAAGCTCTTGGAGGAGTGCGTTTGTTTCGTCCTGAAGTCATGGTTGCTGTTCCTGCAGGTATTACTTCTACTGAGCGTCGAGCGGTAATTGACGCAGCTATGGCAGCTGGCGCAAAAGCAGCTTATATTATCAAAGAACCGATTGTGGCAGCGATTGGAGCAGATATACCGATTGGCTCAGCTTCGGGGCATATGATTGTAGATATTGGGGGAGGAACTGCAGAAATTGCAGTTATTTCTCTTGGAGGAATTGTGTCTGTTGGATCAGTCCGTATCGGAGGAAATCGTTTTGATCAGTCAATTGCTGAATTTATTCGAAGGAAATATGGGCTCGCTATTGGAGAACAGAGTGCTGAAGAGGTAAAAATTCAGATTGGCAGCGCTATGTTTATGGATTCTCCTCTTACGATGGATGTCAAAGGTCGCGATATGGTGACTGGACTACCACGTACGGTTACGGTTACCTCAGATGATACCACTGAAGCTTTGCAACATGACCTGGAGGGTTTGATTGAGTCGATTAAGGAGGTATTAAACCGCACACCTCCTGAGCTTTCTGCTGATGTTATGAATAAGGGTATTATTATGTCCGGAGGATCAAGTTTACTTCGGAATCTTGATGAGCTTATTGCTCAGGCAATTGGGGTTGCTGCGTATGTAGCTGAAGAGCCATTACTTTGTGTTGCAAAGGGAACGGGAATTGCACTTGAGAATTTGGATAATTATAAGAGATCTATAGTTTCAACAAGATAAGTACGTAAAATTATTCTAATTATACTAATTAGCCTAATTACTCTAAAAAATTAAATTCATTATTATTTAGGTTAATTATAATAATTAGAGTACTTAGAATAATTTTTATTATGATTATTGGAATTGATGCATCATTAGCTTGTAGAGAGGAGCGTACGGGTGTTGAATCGTATGCTTTTTATATTATTTCACATCTTGCATCAGTTATTCCACCAGATGTTGAGGTGCGATTATACAGCGATCGGGCATTTCCTCAAGATTTTATACAACATATTCCGCAACATTGGAAACAAATTATTTTATCATGGCCACCTCGATTTTTGTGGACACAGGTACGACTTAGTTTTGAATTATTATTACATCCCCCAGATATTTTTTTTACCCCCGGGCATGTAGAGCCTATCCTACATCCGGAGTGTACGGTAATGATGGTACATGATGTGGCTGCTTGGCGTATTCCTCGAGCATATTCGTGGTTTAATCGCGTCTATACTCTTCAGAAAACGCTTAATGCATATGCGACCAATCCAATCATGCTGGTTCCAACTGTTTTTACTAAAGAAGAATTAGAAAAATTAGCTCAAGAAAGAAATGTACATAAAAAAACAGAAGTTGTGGTAGTACCTCACGGCTTTATTCCTTTTGCTGACAGTACTAGAGAATATTCAGACATTCTCAAAAAATTTTCTTTGAGTCCATCTCAACACTATATACTTTCTATTGGTCGGGTAGAGTACAAAAAAAATATTGATACAATTATCCGTGCGTTTGAGCAATTAAAAAATTCCAGCCCTGCATTTGGAAAATTGAAATTGGTTTTGGCAGGAAAACCGGGATATGGGTATGAACCTATTCAGAAAATGATTGAAAATAGTAGGTACAAGGATTACATTATACAAACAGGCTGGGTAACAGAAGTTGAGCGGTTTGCATTGCTCAAACATGCCCAATCACTTATATTTGTGAGTCGTTATGAAGGATTTGGTTTTCCTGTGCTCGAAGCTCTCTCTCTTGGGATTCCAGTGATTGCATCAAAAGGGTTGGGTTTGGAGGAAGTTGGTGGGGGACTCTGTACTTTTGTATCATCTGACGATGAAGGAGAGATTATGAATGCAATAGGGGCGTGTGCACACATGGATACTGCTGCTCGTGAGGTCCTGCAAAAAGAGGGACAACATCATGTCCATATGTTTTCTTGGTCTACAAGCGCTACATTAACCTACAACGCTCTGGTGAGAGCATATCAAAAATTGCAGTAAAAGGAGGGGGTATGATATGATTGGTGCCATATGGTACCAAGCTTTGGTCATGAGCCGATAATTTCTTTTTTTGAGCGCTGTATTGAGAATAGGACATTGCATCACGCGTATGCTTTTTTTGGCCCTACTCATGTAGGGAAGCGGACAGTTGCTGAGGAAATCTCACGCACACTTCTTCGTATTCCTATGGCTGGTGCTTTAGTCCATCCAGATTTAATTGTGATTGAGCGGGAAATTGATGAAAAAACAGGGTTACGAAAAAAAGATATTAGCGTGACACAGATTCGAGATTTGATCCATCGACTACATCAAAGTTCATTTGAAAAAGATGGTTATACTATTGCAATTATTGACGGGGCAGAGTATCTCAATCCTGCAGGCGCGAATGCACTTCTTAAAACTCTTGAGGAGCCACGTTCTCGAACAGTTATATTTCTTATTACTCAAGATGAGTCACTACTTCTCCCGACTATTCGTTCGCGTGTGCAGTCACTATATTTTTCTCTTGTTTCTCAAGAAAAAATTTTACTGCATTTAGAGAAGTGTGGTGTAGATAGTGCGCAAGCACAGATATTTTCGAAAGAATCGCATGGGTTACCTGGGTATGCGTGTACTTGGGCAATGCAACCCGGGCTTTATGATATCTATCGTTCTGAAAAAGAGAGGTGTCTTTCTCTTACTAATTTTCAATTTCACGAGAAAATACAACGCATTGAAGATTTATTTGAGGACACTGATGATCATGTTGAGGTCCGTACAAAAATTATCGAAACTTTGAGAGTGTGGACCATCGCATTACGTGATAGTATGATTGAATCTGAAAATCTCAGAACTCGCATTTTTCCAGTATTGGATAGCATTCGCGAAGCTGAGAGAGAACTTAAACGAAATGTACACCCCCGATTAATCCTCGAGCATATTATGCTCGCTTTACCACATATTTAATTTATCTGTATGAGACGTTCGCTTTCAATTTTTGTAATCCTATTTTCAGTGCTTGTGTTAACCGGACAAGCTTGTGTTACTTTTGGCGGGAACAAAAAAAATACTGCACTTGGGCCATCGGGCGTGTGGGTTACTACCAAGAATGGTGAGTCCTGGACGCAGATTGTCTCCGTTCCTGGTGCTAAAGGGGTAGAACAGCTCTCTGGTGCGGAGGTGTACAAATTGATTGATGATCCGCAGGATCCTCATGCACTCTACTGGGCATCCCGAGAGAATGGATTACTCTATAGTTATGACGATGGTAGAACATGGGCACGAGCTGCAAGCCCACTTGATACTGGATTTGTCTACAGTGTTGCCATACATCCAAAGGAAAAATGCACGATATACGCGACAAACGGTAGACAGATATTCAGATCCTTTGATTGTGCTCGATCGTGGAATGAAACGTATCGCGAAAATCGTACCAAATATGTCGTTACCTCGGTTGCGATTAACCCATTTAATCCTTACCAGGTATATGCGGCGACTAGTGCTGGAGATGTGTATGTGAGTGCAGACGGGGGAAGCTCATGGCAGGTAAATATTCGCATCAATCGTGCGGATATTCGTGAGGTGGTGTTTGATCAACATGCTGAGGGAATTATATATCTTGCAACTCGTGAGAGCGGATTGTACCGATCTAAAGATGGGGGAGTTTCATGGGAGAATCTCAAATCTAAGTTTGCTGAGTATGCAGGATCTTTACAGTACCGTAGATTTGTGGTATATCCCTCAAAAGCAGAGACTATTTTCTGGATTTCAAAGTATGGAATCCTTACGTCGAGAAATTCTGGTGAAGACTGGGAACCAATTGCACTCGTCACCCCGCCAGGGAGTGTTGATATCTATGGCTTTGCGCTCAATCCTTCGAACGACAAAGAAATGTACTACACCGGAAGTATTGATGACAAATCCACATTCTATCGGAGTGTTGATGGGGGGACTACATGGGAAACACGTAAGCTTCCTACTAGACAGACTCCTACGGCGCTTCGGGTGCATCCAATAGAAAGTGGTTGGGTGTATCTGGGATTTACTACAATTGTAAAAAAATAAACATTGATTGCGCAGATTGACATGGATTTTGACTGAAAGATTTCAGTTTATCACTTCCACGATCTGTTTCAATCAATATTTAATCAGTTTAAATCAATGTTATATGACTTTAGGATACAAAGAACAAATACACAAATCAATTGAGCATCTCAAGCAGGATATTTCGAGTCTGCGTACTGGGCGAGCAACGAGTGCCTTGGTTGAAGATATTATGATTGAGGCATATGGTATGAAACAACCACTCAAAGCACTTGCCTCTATCTCAGTTCTTGATGCAAAAACCCTTGCCATTGAGCCGTGGGATAAGAGTATTGTTTCTGCAGTAGACACTGGATTACGCATGTCTGATCTAGGTATCAACCCGGTAAATGATGGAAAAATGATTCGCTTGCCCTTGCCTGAGCTTAGTCAAGAAAGACGGCAAGAACTTATCAAAGTGCTTCACACCAAATTGGAATCTGGGAGAATTGTGATTCGGAAAATTCGAGAAGAAGCTCGAGAAGATGTAGATCTGCAAGAGGAACATGGGTCTATCAGCGAGGATCAGAAATACAAGATCCACGAAGAAATTGAGAAGGTAGTCAAAGAGGCTAATGAAAAAATTAAGGAGATTGGGGAAGAGAAGGAAAAAGAGATTTTGAAGGTGTAATTATCCAAATAGATCATATAAATCGTATGAGTGTAGAGGGGTTTAGTCCATCTCCAGTTGAGGTTAATCCTGAAAAGAGGGAGGATCACCAATTTGATGATTTGACGATTTTTACTACGACTTTTTATGGGAGTGATCCTGTTTCTCAAACTCGGCAGAAATTAGCTGAACAGTTTTTATCCAACGCTAATAATCTTGGGGTACGAACTGTTGTTGTGGATGGAGGATCAAATCCTGAATTTTTGGAATCATTGAAACAGTTTAAAAACGTACACGTTATTGTCGAGAGTAAATTGTCAATGGGGGAGAGTCGTCGGCGTGCGCTTCATGAGGCGCGTCAGATATACAAAACTCCATTTTATTTGTGGGCAGAGCCAGAAAAGTCTGGTCTTATTACTCCTGAATCACTACAAGTCATGATCAGTGGGCTACGAGGAGAAACGACTGATATTATTGTCCCTGCACGTAAAAATTTTGAATCATTGCCGAAGTTTCAAAAATTCATGGAGAAGCGAGCGAATCAGCGGGTGCGGGATAAACTTATGCCTGACACAGAAGTACTTGATTTGTGGTTTGGTCCTAAAATGTTTAACAATGAAGGTGCTGAATATTTTGAAAATTATAAGGGTACCCTCGATAAATGGGATTCAATTATTAAACCAGTGCTCGAGGCACATCAGGCGGGTAAACGGGTTTCCACCGTAGAAGTTGACTATGAATACGACCCAACACAAAAAAATTCTGAAGAAGGTGATCGGGAGATGAAAAGGAAAAGATTTGAGCAATATATTCAGATTTTAGCTGAATTGGGTGATTCTTTTTGGAAAGAACAGCTTGATCAGAGAGAACGTCGTAAAAAATAATAAGAGTGTTTTTTGATCTAATAAAAAGTCACGTGCCCTACGTGGTTTTTTGTTTTTTGATTATCCTACTTTTTGCTATAAATACTAATTATCTTCCTGGATGTAATTGCTGGTTTAAGGGTTTTTCCCACTTTTTTATGTGGTTTTTGTCTATTGTGGATATTTCTTCTATTTTTAGCTGTTTTTATATATGAAGAACATTCAAAAAATGATATACTAGTTGCGTATCTTGGCCATCTTTTTTAGGACCAAATTTTTCGTATGTCATTGATCAAAATTACCAATTTATCAGTAATTTATTTTCTTGGTAAGAGCAACGAGGTCAATGCCTTGACTGACGTTAGTCTGGAAATTAACGCTGGAGAGCTAATAATTTTTTTTGGAGCATCGGGCTGTGGTAAGTCTACGTTGCTCTATACCATTGCAGGACTTGAGTCTCCTACTCGAGGCGAGGTGATTGTTGATGGTATTGATTTGGCACATATGAAAACTCATGAGCTTGAGTCCTATCGTCAGAAGACAATTGGAATGGTATTCCAGGCATTCCATCTTATTCCGTCTCTTTCAGTCATGAAGAATGTCATGTTACCCAAAATTGCGGTAGGTGCATCATCGGCTGATAGGCGCGATGAGGCGATACGATTGATGAAATATTTTGGTGTCTATGAGCAACGTAATAAATTGCCTACTGAGTTGTCTGGTGGACAGCAACAGCGTGTTGCTATCTCTCGTTCATTGATCAATGATCCAGATATTATTTTTGCTGATGAACCGGTCGGTAATCTTGATTCAAAATCAGCTCAAGATGTGTTGGGATTGATTCAAGAGCTTAATGTGAAGGATAAGAAAACTGTTATCCTGGTTACTCACGATCCATCGCACCTTGATATTGCTGATCGAGTATTTTTTATGAAAGATGGTCGCATTACTGATACGAAGGTTAATACGACTACTCGAAAGATTATTCCAGGAACTGCAAAGGCTTCAGAAACCCAAAAGACTAACCTTGAATTGGTATCTGAGACACTTACCAAGTCTGGAGATTCTGGTATTAGTGGAATGCTCCTCGAATATAAAGCAAAAGAAATTGTATCTGAAGCATTGACTGGCTTTACTGTTGAAGAAACTTCTCATATTGAGAATTATGTGAAGCAACTCTTGCGTAGTTCACTCAGTGATTACACGGGTTTGCAACAATATCTGGACGCTGATCAGAGCAGTGGCGGACTTGATTTGGATAAGCGATCGGCGCATCGTCTCGTAGAGGTTATCAAGCGCACGGTTGAAGATATGAAAATTTTGAGCACCACTACTCCTACTACGTACAAGAAGCATGTGGGCTATATAGAACAGTTGCGATGCCATCTACTCGACATGTTTGATGTTTCTATATCAAGTACTGATTCAATTGATGCGATTGAATCAGTGATTGTTGATCGGATAGAGGGAATTACTGATCGTGTTGGAGTTCAGGTAAAGCTTGATATGCCCCTCATTGAAGGTGGTGCGGGACTGGATCGTCGGACTGCAAAAAAAATGGCAAAACATTTGGAATTAATTATGCTTGGGCGCTATCAACCTGGATTTATGAAACCGGGAACTACTATTGATCGATCGGCTACATAATATGGAACAAAAACCACATACCCAAAAATTGGATTTTAAAAGCATGGTTTTGAAAGATTTATTTTCTCTCTCTACTCGTACTTTTAAGACTCGTCTTTTGCGAACTTCTCTAACTATTTTGGGTATGAGTGTGGGTATTGGCGCGGTATTATTTTTGGTATCACTCGGATACGGTTTGCAAGAGACAGTGCTCAATCGTATTACTACTGCTGATGCGCTATTAAGTCTTGATGTTTCAGCAGGACAATCAGAACTTTTTAAACTTGATGCTGCAAGTATTGAAAAAATTGCTAGTCTGCCACATGTGGCAGAGGTGAGTCCGGTACGCGCTATCTCTTCTCAGATCGCCCTGAATGACGTAACTGGTATTGTGACACTTTACTCAGTCAGGCCATCATATTTTGGATTGAGTGGGGTTGTTCTTTCGCAGGGTAGCTTTTTTACTTCGAATTCAGGTGATCAGGCAGCGCGTGAACTCGTGGTTTCTTCTGCTATGACTACGCTTTTTAATATTACTCCAGAGGCGATTATTGGTAAGGAAGTTATGATGAGTGTGTTTGTTCCTACCAAGACTGAAGAGGGTGTTGAAGATGTGATGACCGTGGATTTTCCCACGCCATTTAAGGTGGTCGGCGTGGTACAGGATGATCGAGAAAGTTTTATGTACGCTCCAGCTGAGACACTAGTAGAGATACCGGTCGATACGTATATTGGGGTAAAAGTAAAAGTCACACAAGCTGAGTTTATGACATCTCTTCGTGATCAGATAATTGATATGGGTTTTTTCGTCTCAGTACTTCAGGATACTATTGATCAGGTAAAAAAGATTTTTTCTGTTATTCAAATCGTGCTTGGTTTATTTGGACTTATTGCGTTAATCGTGTCTGCGATTGGAATGTTTAACACTATGACCGTCCTTCTTCTTGAACGTACTAATGAGATTGGGATTATGCGCTCAATTGGTGTCACTCGCGCTGATGTTGGAAAATTATTTATTTTTGAATCCATGATTATGGGCTTCTTGGGTGGTCTGGGAGGAGTAATTCTCGGATATCTTGGGGGGACTGTATTCAATCTAGGTATCAATATTTTGGCAAATCAGTTTGGTGGTCAGTCGATTAGTTTGTTTTCTCGTCCTGTGTGGTTTATTGCATTGATCATCATATTTTCTACGGTTATTGGTTTTTGTACGGGAATATTTCCTGCACGTCGCGCTGCACGCATCAAACCGCTCGACGCATTGCGGTATAAATAATTTGTCTACGCTGTTTCAATCGTATGCCTGGTAAAAGACGAACTGTACAAGCAACACGCAATCCATCTCCTTCTCGAGGTGGTCGTCTTCGTGCCTGGCATAAGTATGTTGCGTGGCAGGAATTACTCAATTCATATCAGCTTTCTAAGAAGACGCAAAAGAATTCTGACACTCATACTGATCGTTTTTATCTAGAAAAACAAATTGTTTGGCATTATTTCAAAAATTTCTTTTTATTTCCTGTATGGTTTTTCAAATTATTAACCCCGTCATATTTTAAGGGTCCGGTAAACGTATGGACAAATCTTCATACGATTTTACGAAGTCATGAGTTTCGTCCACTCCGGATGGCAGTTGTGTCTCAGGCTCTTTTTCTATTTATTATTATTAAATTGGGAATTTTTGTATTCTATTATCAATCAACCCCTGCCTACACCGCAACCTACGGATGGATCCAGACTAACTGGATAGGGGGTGTTTCTACGACTGCTGCAGCAACACACACCAGTGATCGAACAGGTTGGACACAGTATACGAGCTCAACTCTGGTGAGTGTCTATGCTTCTCCTGGTAATGTGGTTATTGCAACATCGAGTTACACGACGACTGATGATGCAACACTTACTACTGATGGGCTAGCGAGTGGGGGAGGATTTGGAAATGGTGCCACCTCGACTGTAGAGGTTAGTGGTGGGGATGTGACTCTTAGTGTTGCATCAGCTGGAGGAGAAGTGCTTGATTGGGATTCAGCCCCCCTCACTCTTCCCGCTACTATTTCGGGCACTGATGATGGGAATGGGGTCATGGTGACCGATGGTGATGATGCTTTTTATATTCTTCGAGGAGGTGGAACTACTGGTTTTTATAAATTTGTACCTTCCACTGCGACCACGAGCACACTTACTTCAGTTCCGAGTGCAATTCCACCTAATGGAGGAGGTGGTTCGTTAGTACTTTCTGGTAATTATATCTACGTATATTCTGGCGGTAATAGTGGTCCAAAATTTTATGCGTACTCAATTGCAGATGATTCATGGACCACTCTCACGAATCCACCCAGCGCTCCCTATGGGGATGGTATTGGTAGTAGTATGGCTGCAGATGCTAGTGGTAATATTTATTTGGCAGCTGGAGGTGCTACTACTAATTTTTATAAATACACTGTGTCGACTGCTCCAAGTGGTTCGTGGAGCAGTGCATATACTTTTGGGAGTAGTGTGCGAAGAGGTTCTCGTGCAATTTATGATAGCGTGAATAATGATATTTTGGTGCTTTCTGGTAATAATGGTCACAGTGTATTTAAATTTGACATAGATTCTTCGACAGTCACCTCGTATGCTGGTGCTAACAATGATCCTGGCTTTACGACTGGTGCGACGATGGCTGTTGATACTACGAATAATAGAGTCTATGCACTCAGTGGGCAGAGTTATGGGTACATGGAAATTCTCAATCTTTCGAATGGTACATGGAATTCTCGTCAATCTTCATCTACTCCTGTAGGGTCAGATGCAGGTGCCTATATGATTAAGAAAGAGGGTGAGAAGCGAATTTATACCTCATTTGGGGGAACTAGTTTTTACTACTTTAGTACTGATGGTGCTGGTTCGTGGCAGATGACCTCTAATACTAGCCCTGTCCCTGCTTCGATGGGGCAGGGTGCAACCCTGATTCGACATGGTAATGACGAGATCTATGCCTTGCTTGGTGGTGGAAGCTCGGCAATTTATCGTTTTGCGATTAATTCAGGCACGCAATATAACACGTCTGGAAATTTGATTTCAGCAACTATTGATCTCAAATTTGCGTCTTCAACCTATATCTCTTGGTCAGCCACTACGCCTGCAAACACTGGTTCAAATGCAGTGAAATTTCAGGTTGCTGCGAATACTGATAACTCGACGTGGAATTATGTAGGTCCTGATGGTACAGCGAGCACGTATTTTACCACTTCAAATACGGCATTACCTGATTCGCTGAATGGAAAGCGCTATTATAGGTACAAAGCGTACCTCACAACCTCTAATTCTTCTTATACGCCTACATTGCATAGTGTTACTTTCACGTATGATAGTTATCGTACTTCTGGTGGAATAGCTTCTTCACCATTTAATACTCTTGATGGTACCAATGTTCCTGCATCTATTGCGTGGACACAAACTGTCCCAACGGGTACGAGTATTAAATTTCAAGTTCGTACTAGTGCTGATAATAATACGTGGACTTCGTGGATGGGTCCTGATGGGACTGAGGGTACCTATTTTACTGACAATACTGGGGCGCAGGATATGCCTGCGGCACTGAGCGATGGGACAAATGATAATTGGATTCAGTATCAGGCATATTTTGTGAGTGATGGTACGGCGACACCAGTACTCGCTGACGCTACCTTCACCTATGTAGTGAATGCTCCTCCTGAAATTTCTATCACAAGTTCTACTCTTTCGGTTGCTTCTGATGGGGTCTTGACTGTAGATTATACTGTTCGAGATATTGACACAGACACTGGAGCTACGACCGGATATGTTGCAGTATCACTTCAGTATTGCACTGCAAATTGTTCGAGTTCTGGATCAGAAACCTGGGCAACTGCTGCTGCAGGAAGTTTGACTGGTAATTTTGGTTCGAGTGTTACGGTAAACGCCCTCTCACCAACCGAATATACGAGTCATTCTCTTACCTGGACGCCAACTAGTTCTTATAATAATCAGTATAATGGAAGTACTTTTAAGATCCGTCTTGTTGCTGATGATTCTGAAGCTGCAAATAATACGGGGAATGATGAATCAAACGTTTTTGTTCTTGATACTACTGACCCTGTGGTTTCGTTAGTAATTGATGGAAGAACGTCTACTACTACATTGACCTTTAGTGTCACTGAAGATACTCAGCTAGGAATGCAGATGAAGCTATCAAATAATAGTAGTCTTGCTTCTGATGGATTGAATGCTGATTCGGGAACTTGGATTCCCTATGCCTCCACCTCGACATGGAATTTGGGAAGTGGGGGAACTACGGTGTATTACCAAATCAAGGATAGGTACGGTAATGTCTCTGCAGGTAATGCTATTTCTTCGGGTCAGACTCCTCAAATTCCAGGAAATTTATTTTTCAAAGATATTTCCAATGCAGAGACGAGTGAATGGCGAGAATTTATTGCTTGGCAAATTATTGACGAGCCGACTCCTGGATTTTCGAAATATACTATTTACCGCTCAACTGATGGTAGTACCTATGAGGAACTTGCAACTCAGGTATCACGTGTCATTAATTATTATCTTGATACTGATATTGATACTGGTACTACGTATTACTATAAAGTCACTTCACATGATACTAGTGGAAATGTTTCGAGTTACTCGACGGTGGTGTCTGATGATCCCAATGGTACGGGAGGTACTGATGTGGCGTCTCCTAGTATTACTAATGTTGCAACCAGTACGATTACACCTGATTCTGTGACTATTACCTGGGATACAGATGAGGTTTCTGATTCGTATGTGGATTATATTACGGTAGCAGGTGGTGATTTTAGTGGAGCTAATACGGTCGGTATTACTACCATGCGAGATACTGAAGATGGGCTCGGAGAGCACAGTGTAGTACTTACTGACCTGACCCCTGAAACTACATATTATTTCCGTGTACGGTCAATAGACCCGGATGGAAATCAAGGTACAGGTACTCAGGAGCCGAATGGGTACTCGTTTACTACGTTGTCTGGACCCACTATTTCAAATGTGATAACCTCGGAGATTCTTAATACTGAGGCAACAATTACTTGGACTACCAATCAAGAGAGTGATTCATATGTTGTTTTTTCGACTTCTTCGAGTTTCACTGCATCTACTACGGTCGGCTCACCTACCAGTGTGACATCACATTCGGTCACCTTACCATCACTCACTCAAAATACAACTTATTTTTATTATGTGGTATCTGGAATTTCGGTTGATAAAAATACTGTTGAGGGTCAACATGAGTATTATAGTTTTACCACTACTGCAGACTTGACTGCTCCAACTATTACTTTTGACGTAGATGATGACGTCACTGTTTCTGACACCTCAATCATCGTCACTTTTGTGACCAATGAGCCTGCGACTTCGAGTCTTCAGTATGGTACGAGCGGTGCTTATGGATCTTCCCAGATAAATAATAATTTGAATACCGATCATCGATACTCGCTTACAGACCTACTCCCGGGCACGCTCTATTATTTCAGTCTACAGGTCTCAGATGAAGATGAAAATGTATCAAGTGCTACCCAGTTTAATGCCACCACTACGAATAGTGCTGATGTGACTGCGCCGACTATATCATCAGTTACGACTACTGTTGTGACCGATGACCAGGCTCTTATTGAGTGGTCGACTGATGAAGGTGCAACAGGAAGAGTTTGGTATGGAACTACTTCAGGAATATATGGATCGTCCAGTAATCTATCTTCGTCATACAATCGGAGTCATGCAATAACATTATCAAGTTTGACTACTTCGACTGCATATTATTATATCGTTGCTTCGGTTGATTCCAGTGGAAATTCTGCAACTTCAAGTGAATATGGATTTACTACTCTTGAGACGCTTACTCCTGAAAGTGAAGTAATTTTGCGTGAAGAAGAAGCGCGGGCTGAAGGAGAGGATGAGGGAAGGGCAGCTGCTTCTTCGGGTGGTGGCGGTGGTGGCGGAGGCTCTTCCTCTGACAAGACGGCCCCGATTATTTCGGGAGCCACTGTTACTGATATTACGAGTCAGTCTGCCACCTTTACTTGGAATACTGATGAGGCAGGGGATAGTGTGGTTGAATTTGGAGAAACCAATGCTTATGGAAGAGGTGGATTGATTTTTGAGAATACAAAAAATCATAAAATAGTTCTTACTGACTTAGATCCTCTCACTAAGTATTTTTATCGATTGAGTTCTGCAGATGCAGCGGGTAATCGTAGTACTTTCTTTGAAAGTTCGTTTAGCACTCTTTCGCTTTTAGAAGACGCAAATACTATTGCAAGTACTACTGCATCTGATGATCTGGAAACAGAGGAGGTACAGGAATCATTCCTTGCTTCTCTTGAAAAAGTGACTGATTTTATACGTACCATGGCGACTCGAGTAAGTGTTGGAGTTCTTGAGTCATCACTATTGAAACAGTCTGATCTAGTACTCGAACTTTCTTCGCTTCTCCCTCTTCCTGCTATTGGTGGACAGCCAGTGGTTGAAACAGGTTCTACCTATGCTACGGTTTCTTGGACTACTGATAAGGAATCTAATTCATTGGTTTCTTTTGCTTCTGATGCGGACTACCTTCTTTCCAAGCAGTACACACAGACTGTTGGTGATTCTGAATTGATGACCACACAGCATTCAGTTGAAATTAGGGGATTACAGCCATCGACTCTGTATCACTATCGTGTGATTTCGCGAACTCAGACTGGTGCTGAGACGAGATCTCAGGATTTTGTGTTCCAGACCAAGGCTGAGAGTACAGAAATCGAGACGCATAAGATTGATATTATATCTTCTGAAGAGGCTGTATTTTCATGGAATACAACTATCCCGACTGAATCTATTGTATCGTATATTCCGTATCGCAATGGTGTCCTTGATATTGACGCAAAACAGTTTGTAAAAGATAAAAGTCTTACTACAAAACATTCGTTGCATGTCAAAAACCTCGAAGCAGGTGTACTCTATGATATTGAAATTTCTGGTATTGATTCAGGCGGTAATACAGTCAGTAAGACAATCAAAGGTTTTTCAACTAATGATGAGGATCTTCCTCCAATTATTTCTCAGGTCACCACTGATTCAGCGATTCTTCCTGGAGGAAATGATAAAATTCAGGTAATCATTTCTTGGATTACCAATGAATTTTCTACAACCAAAGTGTATTACCTTAAAGGATTCTCGGGTGAGAATACTGAGTTCAAAGATAGTACCCCGCTTGATTCTAATTACACGAAAAAACATATTGCAGTTATTGCTAATTTTGAGCCTGGTTTTGTGTATCAGTTTCAAGTCGAGAGCACTGATTCTTCTGGTAATACCACTCGTTCAAAGACATACACTCTTTTGACCCCACGAAAAGAAGAATCAGTCTTCCAGATTATTACAGGTAATTTTGAAAGTATCTTCTCATGGGTAGGAAAACTGAGGAGTTAGTATAGGATTTCTTTATACTGAAGACGTTATTTTTTGTGATAGAAGGGTTTGTTTTTTATTTGACAAAACTCTTATTTTCACCTATAGTTTTGTATAGATTATTGCCGTACTTGAGCACTGCATTGACGAGGGTTGGCCCCCCTCTGAGCAGGTTTGTGTATAGGCAAAAAGTGTCTCCCGACTCAGTCGGGAGGAACTTGGGTGGAACCCCCCCCGACGTACGTCGGGAGGCCCAAGACCATTACTGTGGTCTTTTTTTATTCAAAATTAGTCTTCGATCGTATGTCTCAGTCTCAAGATAAAATGGAATCACTAATTTCGCTTGCAAAACGCAGAGGATTTATTTTTCCTGGAAGTGACATCTATGGTGGCCTCGCTAATGCGTGGGATTTTGGACCACTGGGAGCACAGATGAAGAAAAATATTAAAGATTTGTGGTGGAAAATGTTTGTTGAGTCTCGCCCCGACATGGTCGGGCTCGATGGAGCAATTCTTATGAATCCAAAAGTGTGGGAAGCGAGTGGACATGTGGCGACATTTAATGATCCATTGGTTGAATGTAAAAATTGTCATGGACGTTTTCGTGCTGATCATGTAGACATTACCAAGAATTGTCCGATTTGTGGCAAGAAAGATTGGACTGAATCAAAACAATTCAATCTGATGTTCAAAACATTTGTTGGTCCTTCTGAAGAGAGTGCTAATGCTGTGTATCTCCGTCCAGAAACGGCACAGGCGATGTTTGTAAATTTTAGAAATGTTGCAATAACTACACGCAAACGACTTCCCTTTGGAATGGCACAAATTGGAAAAGCATTCCGTAATGAAATTACTCCCGGAAATTTTATTTTTCGCACACTCGAATTTGAGCAAATGGAAATTGAATATTTTGTAGAAGAGAATAGTTGGGAAAAACTTTTTGAAAACTGGCTTAAGGATGCGTATTCTTTTGCCAACGCATTGGGAATCAAAACAGATCTTATGCACGATTTTGAAGTCCCTGACGATGAGCGTGCACATTATTCCAAGCGGACAGTCGATATTATGTTTGAGTTTCCATTTGGGCAGAAGGAATTGTGGGGACTTGCATATCGAGGAGACTATGATTTGAAGCAACATGAAACACATTCGAAGCAATCTCTTGAGTACACTGATCCGGACGATAATAAGCGAAAAATAATTCCGCATGTGATTGAACCATCATTTGGAGTTGAACGAACACTCCTTGCTACTTTGGTTTCTGCATATGAGGAGCAGGTAGTAAAAGAAGGGGACACGCGGATTGTATTACACCTGAAGCCAGCAATCGCGCCCTATCATATTGCGGTATTACCACTTATGAAAAAAGATGGTCTTGCTGAAAAGGCACATGAATTGTATACAGAATTACTGAAACATTTCAGAGTGGATTATGATGAGTCAGGGAGTGTGGGTAAACGCTATCGGAGACACGATGAAATCGGAACTCCGTATTGTGTGACTGTTGATTATGAATCAAAAGATGATAATTGTGTGACGGTTCGTGACCGTGATACAATGACACAGGAGAGGGTGAAGATGGGCGAGTTGAATGAGTATTTGCGAGGGAAGATGGTGTAAATCACAGATGAATTGCAATAGTTAAGATTCAATTATTCTAATTATACTAATTGACCTAATTATTCTAAAAATTTAGCAGTAAATTAATAGAATGTGTAGGTGTTTAGGTTAATTAGAATAATTAGAGTAATTAGAATAATTTGTTGTCTATGTTTGAACGATATAATTTGAAAAATGGAGCTGAGGTTTGTCTGGTCCCTCTGAAAGATGCACAGTCAGTGACGGTGCTCATTATGTTTCCCGTTGGTTCGCGCTATGAGACGTCTACGTTAAATGGTGCTTCACATTTTATTGAACATTTATTTTTTAAGGGTACGAAGAAACGTCCAAACACTCTCAAGCTTACGAGTGAAATCGATCGGCTAGGTGCTGAGTATAATGCGTTTACTAGCAAAGAATATACGGGATACTATATCAAGAGCGCTGCGAAATATCTTGAGACCAGTCTTGATATTCTTTCTGATATGCTTTTTAATTCTCTTTTTGATCCTAAAGAAATGGAGAGAGAGAAGAAAGTGGTTGCAGAAGAGCTAAAGATGTATAAAGATAACCCACTCATGAATATTGAGACTGTATTTGAAAATACTCTCTATAAAGGGAGTCCGTTGGGGTGGGATATCGGGGGAACAGTGAAGCATGTGCTTAATTATAAGAGAGAGGATGTACTTACATTTCGAGATACACACTACCTTCCTTCCCAGATGCGAATTGTGATTGCAGGAGCGATTGATACACAGACCACACAAATGGTTGAGCAATATTTTGGACATCAGCGATCAAATAAAAAACCGAATCATACGTATAAGCCCGCAGTTTTTGGGTCAACTAAACAAAGTGAGCGTATGGTCATCGAACATAAAACAACTGATCAAGTTCAAATGATGGTCGGTTTTCCTGGATTTTCGCATACTGATCCCCGAGTCCATGCTGAAACTGTTATGAATACTATTCTCGGAGGATCGATGAGTTCTCGATTATTTATACAAATTCGTGAACGACGCGGACTTGCGTATGTCGTACGCTCAGGGGCGGATCAATTTCGTGATACGGGATATGCGTTTGTTCGGGCTGGGCTTGAAGCCAAGAATATTAATAAGGCTCTCTCGGTTATTAAAGAACAGATTGAAAAAATAGTAGCAAAAGGTGTAACCAAAAAAGAACTTGAAGACGCTAAAACCCATATTCGTGGATCATTCACTCTATCTCTTGAGGACTCAAGTGTGCAGGCAAATTATTATGCTCGACAACTTCTATTCCATCCAACGATTGAAACACCTGATGAAGTGCTTGCAAAGATTGATCGTGTAACCCATGCTGAGGTACAAAATGTGGCACATAAACTGTTTAATTGGAAACAGGCGCGACTAGCTATTATCGGCAATGTTGATCGGGAGAAGATTAAGTTTTAATTATCTGCGAACTACGAAAGAATATGGACGTACGAAATACGAACCAACTTACCCAGAGGGATTTCGTAGTCCGTATGCATCAATTAATTGTTAATTGTTATATATGAAATACATATTTGGAAATTGGAAAATGTATTTGGACGAAAGTGAGAGTATTGCCACTGCACAAAATCTTGCGCAGTTATTTCAGGAACAAAGTCAAATCTCATGTGCTGTTTTTCCAAATACACTTGCGTTTGCACAAGTTCGGGATATTTTGAAGCATACCGCTCTTGCTGTAGGGGCGCAGAATGTATCCTGGGTTCCTAAGGGCGCGTATACTGGCGCTACTTCAGCAGAATTGTTCCGTCTCTCCGGCGCGTCACACGCGTTGGTAGGGCATTCGGAGCGTCGATATATTTTTGGTGAAACCGATGATGACGTGAGAAAAAAAATAGATGCTTGTGTTGATGCTAGTCTGGTGCCGGTCGTGTGCATCGGAGAAACAAAGAGTGATCGAGAGGAACTCAAAGCAGCGTACCGAGTGAAGAAGCAAATTATGAAATTATTTGAAGGATTGCGTGATAGTGAGACACAGATCCTGGTTGCCTATGAGCCAGTGTGGGCTATTGGGACCGGGGATGCGTGTGACCCTGATGAAGCTCTGCGAATGATCTCTCTTATCAAAGAAGAAATTGCCCGATATTATTCAGCAACTGTTCCGGTATTATATGGCGGAAGTGTTGATGAAAAAAATGTAGATTCATATCTCTCCCATGGGAATATTGATGGGGTGTTGGTAGGGTCTGCTTCAGCTGATGCTACCAGGTTTTTGAATATTATTAAGCATTCAGTTTTCTAAGTATGTTGTTTGTTATTTCAATTATACTTGCAATTATTTCCCTCATTACTATTTTAGTGATTATTTGGCGTCACTATAAACAGATTACTCTTCTCAATGTAGAATCACTTCCTTATATGCGGGAAGAAAAAAAGAAGGATGAATTTATACGAAAAAAAGCTGCACAGAAGAGTTCACAGGTACATGCTCGGGCATATGCAGCTTTCGTTATACCTATTATTAATACGGCCACTTCAATTCAACAGCGTTTTAGACGGTTTGTGGGTATGGTTGAGCGGCGCGCCATGATGCATGATTCTAAAAAGAGAAAATTTGAGACACCGGAGGAGGAGACTCGACGTGAACTTACGCTCCAGCAGCTGATGCTTGAGGCTGGACGAGATGTAGCGCAGGAAGACTATGAGACTGCTGAGAAGAGGTATTTGGCAGTGCTCCGACAAGACCCGAAAAATATTGAAGCGTACAAAGGTCTTGCACAGGTCTATCAGAAACAAGGTCAGTTAATTGAAGCAAAGGAGACATACCAATTCATACTTCATGTAGATCCGTCTGATGAACAGACATTGATTAAATTGGGTGACATATATGAAGAAGAGGGGAGGCTCGAAAAAGCTGTGGAATATTACGAAGCAGCTGTACTTATTAATCCGCATAATCCGCTTCGTTTTGCGAAATTGTATGACCTATTGTTTGAATTGAAACAGTATGAAACTGCGCTTGAGGCAATTCAGCAGGCCCTTGAGATTGAGCCTCAAAATCCAAAATACCTTGACAATTTCACTGAAGTAGCTATACTATTGAAGCAAAAAGCATTGGCTGAGAAGGGTTATCATGATCTTCGAATGATCAATCCAGAGAATCAAAAACTTCAATTATTTCGTCAAAGAATTGACGAACTCTCGTAGTGGTTTTCACTTATATTTATCGTTAGCGAGCCGTCTCCCGCCTCCGTCCTCCGATTTGGAGGACTACGGCGGGCAGGTAGCTCAGCTCCAGTGTCTGAGCAATAGTTTTGTAGTCAGCGAGCCGTCTTAGCTCAGCTGGTAGAGCAACGGTTTTGTAAACCGTCGGTCCGGGGTTCGAATCCCCGAGACGGCTCGCTGACTATAATCAAGATAGTTAAACGGTTTTGCTTGTCCCGATGAGCGAAAGCGATATCGGGATAAACCGTCGGTCCGGGGTTCGAATCCCCGAGACGGCTCGTTGATGATAAATTGTTTTCTGTACTATTATGGGTCGATTCCCGAGCGGTCAAAGGGGGCAGACTGTAAATCTGCTGGCTCAGCCTTCGTAGGTTCGAATCCTACTCGGCCCACCAAATTAGAAAATCGCTTAATTAAGCGATTTTTGTATTAATGTAAGTTTTTGTCTTTTGATACGTCTTATAGTATAGTCAGGTAGTTATGAGTGAAGACAACCGGCAGAAATTTCTTCAATACTACGATAGCCATGCTGATGCGATATTCCGTCATTGTTTTTTTCGAGTGTATGATCGTGAACATGCGAAAGATTTGGTTCAGGAAGTATTTTCGAGAGTATGGGTATCAATGATTGAAGGGGTTCATATTGAGAATGTCTCGGCTTTTCTCTATCGTATTGCCAATAATTTGATTATTGACCATTCGAGAAAGAAGCATGCATTTTCACTTGACCATCTTATGGAAGAAGGATTTAGCCTCCGTGATAATAGCCATATAACACTTGAACGTACGATTGATGCGCAGCAGGTATATACTTTTCTCCGTTCGCTCGATAATAAGTATCAACCAATTGTAGTTATGAGATTTATTGACGGGATGAGTCCAAAAGAAATCGCTACAGTACTTGGTTTGAGCGAGAATGTGGTATCAGTCAGGCTTAATCGGGGGATTAAAAAACTACGTACGATCGCAGAGCAGGCAAATAATTAATTTTGTATGAAAGATATTTTTGCACAATTTGAGGAGCAGGCAAAAAAAGTTTCGCTTTCTTCTGAAGAAAAACAAAAAATACGAGGTCGGTTAATTGTGTTTACAGAGACTAATCAGGCGACAAATCAAGTTACTAAGCTCTCTTCACGAGAGGCAGGGAAAATTTCCAAGTCGAGGATATTTTTTCAACATTTATTTATTTTAAAATTACGTCCTATGTTTATCGCATTAGTTATCGCATTAGTTTTAGGTGGTAGTACTGTCGCTGCTGCTGAAAATACGTTGCCCGGAGATACATTGTATCCAATCAAAATTCATGTTAATGAGCAGGTTCGGGATGCTATTGAAATATCCGCAGAAAAACAGGCAGAGTGGGATTTGAAAAAAGCAGAGCGTCGTCTACTTGAAGCACAAAAATTGGCTCAGCAAGGTAAATTAAACGCTGCAGTTCGTTCTGATATTGAGTCTCGGATTACAGAAAATATTGATCGAGCTAATAAAGCAAAAGGTGATGCGGAGAATAAACAAATTCTTGCTACCACTCTCGGATCATTGTTACGTGCTCATAGCGATATTTTGGATTCAATTGTGTCATCTACTAGCGGTAAAAATGGTTCACGAGCGGAACTTCAACTCATACTCAATACACTCAGGCAACATACTACAACGACTGTAAGCACCAGTACACGACCAGGTGCGACTACAAGCACTAGTGTTTTTGCTGAACAGGCTGCTCGGGGTAAATTACAAGCTGCAGAGCATAAATTGGCTGAAGTGGAACGCTTTATTTCAAAAAAATGGAGTGGATTCACTAGTACGACATCTTTGAGCACTACTACAGTATCACTTGAGACAAAAGTGAAGGCAAAATTATACGCATCTCGAGACTTGATCGCTCAAGGAAAAATAAAACTTACCGCAGGATTATATCGCGAAGCATTTTACCTGTTTCAAGATTCCATGAATATGGCTCAGGAAGCCAAGATATTGGTCGCCACTGCTCATGAATTGAAGATTAATCGCAGGGGTGATGACCGTAGAGATGATCGAAATACTACTTCTACAGATTCTCGTAGACAAAACGATGATGCTGACAAAAAAGAAGATAAGGATGATGATCGCGAAAAGGAAGATGATTCACGTGGCAGATCAGATAGTCAGCGTAACAATGGTGAGTCGAGAGGTCGAGGACGAAACTAGTTTAGCCCTTAGGTATCTTAAAAGCCACCCACGGGTGGCTTTTGCTTATATTATTGGGTTGCAGTATACTTTTGTTGACTATTCTATCACCTATGCTCCATACCCACCGTACAATTACGTGGTCCGGCTTTACACAAACCGCACACTCTTTTTTCTGAAAGGGCGAGTTATGTGTAACCATTTTCGCCCTGTTGGGGCGTTTTTTATTTACCTATTAAAACTATATTATGATTCAACTTACTGAAAATTCTCTTAAAAAACTTATAATCGCTCTCGCGATCTATCTCACTTCATTATTTGCCGCAAATACATTGGGACTGAAACTGATGCCCTTTATCTTTGGCACCAATCTATCGGTTGGGGTGTTTTCTTTTCCCATAGTATTTCTTATGACTGATGTAATTGGGGAAGTATATGGCAAAAAAATCGCACAATTATTTGTGCTTGCCGGGTTTGTGAGTACAGCACTCTTTATTCTCTATTCATTGGTTTCGCTTGCAATGCCCTGGTCTGATAGTGGAATGTGGGTCAAGGAAGGATATAACCAAGTATTTGGTGTTTCAGTCAGGATTGCGGTTGCGTCTCTGGTTGCGTTTATTATTGCTGAATATCAGGATGTATTTTCGTTTTTCTTTTTTCGAGAAAAATGGGGAACACGATTATTCTGGCTTCGATCAATACTTTCTAATCTTTGGTCACAGTTGCTTGATACCGCGATTTTTATGGTTGTTGCATTTGCCGGAGTATATTCAATCGGGACACTTATCAGTATCATTATTTCATGGTGGCTGTATAAAGTCGCAATGGGAAGTCTATACGTGCCACTTTCATATATTGTTTTGCGGTGGTTGAGAGGAAAGGAGTTTAGTGTTTGAGAGTTTCTACATCTTTCACCACCTCGTCTACATGAGTTTCTGGTTTTACGTTTTCGTAATGTTTGATGATGATTCCTTCTGGGTTAATCAAAAATGATTCCCGTACAATTCCCATATACTTTTTCCCAAAGTTTTCTTTTTCTCGCCAGACTCCGTAGGATTCGATGATTTTTTTGTCAGTATCTGCAAGCAGGGGGAAATTAAGCTGATATTTCTCAGCAAATTTTTTGTGTGATGCAGTATCATCTGCGCTTACGCCCAGTACTTGCACGTTTTTTTCTTTGAGTTCATTTAATCGGTCACGAAAACTACAAGCCTCAATCGTACACCCCTCAGTATCATCTTTGGGGTAGAAGTAGAGGAGTATATAGTTTCCTGCATATTCTGCGAGACTGTGCGTCGCACCGAATTGATCTGGGAGTGTAAAATCGGGTGCTTGCGAATTGAGTGGGGGAGTCATAGGGGCAAAGTCGAAAGTTAAAAGTAAAAAGGCAAAAGAGAGATGTGCCTGTATAGTTTAAGTATAACATCACTTGCGTATCTGTACAGTCTTGTGTTAGCGTATGGCTGTATGAATAATGATATATATACACAAATTTGTGTAGAATTAGAAAAACTTCGGATTGCGGAAAATCCGTATTGGAATGCAGGTCCTCAGACTGTTGATTTTCTTATTTCGCAGATACAACATATTCCCCATTGTCGTATGCTTGAGATTGGTACGTCAAATGGGTATACCGCACTTCGACTTGTTCCTGCGCTTAGGGAGGTTGGCGGAACTCTCACCACTGTTGAGTCGCATAAAGAAAGAGGTGAATTAGCCAAACATCATTTTCGTTCTGCTGAAGTAGAGGATATTATTACTCCAGTGCATGGGCATGCGCCAGAAATATGTGATTCACTTACGGGGAAATTTGATCTCATATTTCTCGATGCTACAAAGTATGAGCATGTCTCCTATGTACAGGAACTCCTTCCGTTTATGAGTGAACATTGCATTATCATTGCTGATAATATTCATTCACACGAAGAATCTATGAAGCCCTTTGTTGAGTACCTATATTCTGTGCCTGGTTTTGCGATTGAAATATTCCCTATTGAGACTGGAATTCTTGTTGCTAGGAAAGAGTTATAGGTCTTAATATTTCCTGTTGACAGGATAGATTAATTTGAGTATACTGCTCTCCGCATATTAACTACCTTTTACAACCATGCGCGCCTAGCTCAGTTGGTTAGAGCATCTCGTTTACACCGAGAGGGTCAGGGGTTCGAATCCCTTGGCGCGCACCAGTATAGAGACGCTTTCTAAAGCGTTTTTACATTCACGCCGTCATAGCTCAGTTGGTAGAGCGCGTCCATGGTAAGGACGAGGTCTCCAGTTCAATCCTGGATGACGGCTCAAAAAAATAATCTGCCCGTAAGGGCGGGTTATTTTTTTGTTCGTGAACAGTAGGATTGAACTGAGGGAAGGGTGAAACCGTAAGGTTTCACTGGGCTGAGGAAGAGTATTGAGAAACCCGAAGGTTTCTCAAAGCGCACCCCGCCCTTCGCGAAGAGCGGGGGAGCAGTGAAATCCCTGGATGACGGCTCAAAAAAATTCTCCCTAAGTTGGGAGAATTTTTATTTGCCTAAATTTTATTTATAGGATATTGTGAGTGTAGTGTATTACATTTTTAACCTGAAGTATTATGAAGCTTAATTCAAAAGTTTTATATGTGATTGGTGTTTTATTATTTGTAGGCACTTCTTTGATTCCACGTTTTTCGAATGCTGAATCTTGTCCTTTGGCGGTAAACAAACCGTATAAGATTAAAAATAGTCCGTCAGTTTTTTATGTTTCTCCTGACTGCACTAAGCGTCCAATTAGAGACCCTGAAACATATTTTTCATATTTTTCCTCATGGGCTGAAGTGAGGGTTGTCACAGAGTCCCAGTTGTCATCTATTAGAAATGATGTGCTTGGTTTTTTACCATGGGGACCAAAAAAGGTATTTCAAGAAGGTTCTATAATTAAGTCACCTACAGAGGATAAAGTTTTTATTGTTCTCAATCAAAAATTGCATGCATTTGAAACTGAACAGGATTTTCTTGCCAGTGGCTACAAATGGGAATGGGTAGAAGATGTTACTCCTGAGGTTATTCGCAACTATTCTCGTGGAAATGATTTTAGCACGATTAGTATTCCAGATGGCTTGGTTTTCAAGTTTGAACATTCTCCAAGTGTGTATTACGTGCGCGAGGTTGATGGTGGTATTGATCTAAAATATATTAGATCAATGACTGAATTGAAAGGCCTGTGGTACCGCTCTGATCGAATTGCGACATTTTCGGACAATCGTTATCTTTTGGAGGGAGCTGCTCGGGATGCAAAGCGTCTGTCTGACATTAAACAGATTCAGATTGCTCTTGAACTCTATTATACTGATCATAATATGTATCCAGTCATGTCAGTTCAGCTTGGTAGCAATGATGCGCGATGTCTGAATGGTGATGGATTCAAGCGTGAGCCGTATGGGGAGGATTGTAGAAATCCGTATATGGGTTGGATACCCAAAGGACCATTAACGAATGAATATTATTATTACACGAGTAGCCTTCCTGGCTCCACCTATACGATTTCTGTAGTTCTTGAAAATGGTTCAGAGGGGCTTGCGGCAGGAACTATTATTGCAAGTCCATCAGGGATTACGCAGTAGAATGGCGGTATTAAGTATTAAAATTATCTTAGCAAAAACAGCCTTTAGGGCTGTTTTTCTTGAGTGGTTGTATGATTCCCATTTTTTTTCTTGAGGTTTTGCAATTCTTTCATAATTTCCTGCATTTGTAATTCTACTTTTCCGATAATTCGCGCAGCGCGTTTGACCTCATCTTCTTGTTTATCATCATCATCCTGGATCTCATCAATATCTTTGGAAATATCTTTGACGTTTCCCTCAATATCCTCGACATCTTCCTGGATCTCATCAATATCTTTGGAAATATCTTTGACGTTTCCTTCGATGTCTTCGATATCTTCTTGAAGTTCGTCGACGTCTTTTCCGACTTCTTCGATACTGGCACTGGTTTTGTTTATACTCATCTGGATGAAGATAGAGAGATAAATAGCTTCAAGAGACACTGCGGTGGTAAGTATGATAAGAATTTCTTCGGTTGATAATCCGAATAGTGACAAAAAGAAAACCCCTATAAATAAAATAGTATGCACAATAATCGAACTTGGTGTACCAATCCATTGTGTGAATTTGTGAGCAACGGTGGTGGTGACCTTTTTTGACATACTATGATGATAAGAATACGGACACTAGTATAGCATCTTTTTTCTTTATTTACAATCCTATAAGCCATGTTATACTAAGTATATATTTTTTAACTTAGTTTGTATGTTTTATTATATATTACCGATTCTTGCTTCAGTACTATTTGCACAAATAGTTGGGATGTTGTGGTATTCACGGTTTTTGTTTGGTAAGGTGTGGATGAAGGCAGCGGGTATAACCCAGGAAAAAATGGAAGTAGGTAAGAAAAACATGGGGGTATATATGGCCGGGGCTGCGCTGGGGACAGTGATTACAGCGATGGTACTACTTCTTACTATTCGAATGTTCGGGGAACCTAGTATGGCGCTTGGGATCAAAGTTGGCGCATTGGTTTGGCTCGGATATGTTATGGTTACCCAGTTTGATACCGTGCTCTGGGATGGGAAGTCTTTTACCTATTTTGCCATCAATACCCTACATTCATTGGTGCGTTTTGTGGGTATGGCTGCTATTCTTGGCGCATGGGCTGCATCCTAGAGGGTTAAACTTGACAAATTTCGTTTATCCCTGTACTATTTGGGTACTTCATTTTTAGTTGAGTATTATGGCATCCAAGTCAAAAGAACGACAAAATAAAATCAAACTTTCATGTACGGAGTGTAAAACAGTGACTTATTTTAAGAATAAGAATAAAGTTCTTAAAATACGACTCGAACTTTCAAAGTTTTGTAAGCACTGTAAAAAGCATACTCCACACAAAGAAACCAAATAAGATTTTAAGATTTTTAAAACAGCACCATGAACGGAGCTGTTTTAAAATAATATATCCTTTTAATTATGAAATATTATTTTACCGCATTGTATAAAAGTTTGACTTCACCTAGTTGGCTTGCGTCGCAATCCAAGGCTACGACCAGAGCAGGAAAATTTTTTGTCATGGTGATGCTCGTATTATCGCTCGGAGTCGGTGCTCATATTATCTATCGACAGATTCCGTCGATTGTACCCATTGTTGAACAGGGGATTACTGAACATGTGCCAGACTTCACTGCGAAGCTCACTGACGGAGAGCTCGTAGTGTCTGACCTTACTCAGCCGTATATTAATTATTTTACAGATGAGCAGAATAAAGAGTTTGTGATCGTGATTGACACAGTGAGTACGGGTACTCTTGCGTTACCATCATTTTTTGTTTCTTCTACTGAAGGTGGGGTACTCATCACTCGAGATCGTATTGTTTCTCAAAATCTAGATGGTCAGGCAGATATTAATGAGGCATTTGATCAGGTTCCGAACCTTACCTTTTCACGCGCGCAGATTATTCAGACTTTGGAGGATATTGGGGGCAGATATCGACCTGCAATATTTGCTGTATTTGTGGCACTTTCATTTGCATTTTGGGGATTAGGGTTGTTGGTATTTATACTTTTGTTTTCAACTATTGCATTTGCTATTTATTCAGCTATTAGCAAGCAAGATAAGAAAGTGAGATATTCTTGGAAAGAAATATTTACTATGTCTCTCTTTGCATTCGGACTTCCCAAATTGATTGTTACTCTGGTGATGTTTGGATTTTATACCCCACTTCACTATGTGGTCACAGGAACAATGACCCTTGTCCTTATACGTACACTCAGTATTCCAAAGCAAGGTTCTGAACAGCAGAATGGTTCAGAACCACCGTTTACGGCTTAGTTTTCCACACTTGAAGAGATAGTGCGTTTCGGTTATACTCTTTATTGGATTTTATAAAGAGCATGTTTAGTGCTCTTTGATCTATTTTGACCACTTACGAAGTATGCTTACACTGTATGGATCTGCGAATTCAAGCGCTGGGAGATGTATCTGGTTGCTCGAAGAATTGAATGTGCCTTACGAACAAAAAGAGGTTGATATGAAAGCCAAGGAGCATAAGTCTCCCTGGTTTTTGAAACTTAATCCAAACGGAAAAGTTCCGGTGTTGGTTGATGATGATTTTGTCTTGTGGGAATCCTACGCGATCAATGAATATCTTGCTGCTAAGTATAAACCAGGATTGCTGGGACGAACTCCAGAAGAGAAAGCAAAAATTTCACAATGGAGCTGGTGGAGCGCGCTTCATGTACAAAAATATTTTGATGTGATTTTGTTGTTTGTGTTGTATAACGTTGGGACCAAAGAAGAAGCAATCGCTGCAGGAGAGGGTGTAAAGAAATACCTTGCGATTTTTGAAGCGTATATTCTCGATAAGGATTATGTGGTAGGAAAAGAGTTTACACTTGCTGATTTGAATCTTGGCTCAGTCATTAATATTGGGGTTGGACTCAATTATGATTTTACTCCATATCCTGCGATTATGTCATGGCTTGGAAGAATGAAAACAAGACCCGCGATGATTTCACTTCTTGCGAAATTAGGACGATAATGTTAATACAATTACGTTAGGTACTTTTTGCAACCAAAAAGTACCAAAAACTTTCGGGGGCGACAAAACTCGCCCCTTTAAGTTTATATAGTTATTTTGCATTTTTAGCTCGAACAGTTGTCGCCCCCGAACCCCCTTGGTAGGCTTTGTAGCCTGAGTAACCCTTTTTACTTGACATTCTTATAATTTTCTTGTATATTATCGACATATTTCCGCCTTGAGCGTAACAGCTCGGGGCGTTTTAAATAAACTATGGAAATTAGAAATATTGCAATTATCGCCCACGTAGACCACGGCAAGACCACCTTGACCGATGCTTTGCTTCGCGAATGTGGGATGATTACTGAAGAGGGACAGACTATGGACTCAAACACGCTTGAAAAAGAGCGTGGTATTACGATTTATGCAAAAAACACTTCTTTGTTCTATAAGGGAACCAAAGTGAATATCGTCGACACTCCAGGTCACGCGGACTTCGGATCTGAAGTAGAACGCGTACTTCGCTCGATTGATTCAGTGTTATTGGTTGTTGATGCGCAGGAAGGTCCTATGCCTCAGACCAAATTTGTATTGAAAAAATCTCTTGAGATTGGACTCAAGCCAATTGTGGTATTGAATAAAATCGATAAGCCGGCTGCTAGACCTCAGGAAGCGCATGATATGGTACTTGAATTATTCATGGATCTTGGAGCAAATGATGAACAGCTCAATTTTACGACCGTATATGCAATCGGCAAACTTGGCGTTGCAAAAAAGAATTTGACTGATGAATCAAAAAATCTCGAACCATTACTCGATACTATTTTGGAAAAAGTTCCAGCTGCTCCGCATGATATTGAAAAACCACTTCGCATGCAACCATTCAATCTTGCATACGATAATTATTTGGGACGTCTTGCAGTAGGGCGTATTTATGAAGGAGTAGTGAAACAGGGTGATAAGGTATTTATTAAAAATCAGGACGGAACGACTCGAACAGGAAATATTACCAAAATTCAAAATTTTAAAGGCTTTGCTCGTGAAGAAGTTCAAACTGCTGAAGCAGGGGATATTGTGATGATTGCAGGAATTCCAGATATTTATATTGGTGAAACTATTTGTGCTAGCGCAGATCAGGAAGCATTGCCTGCGATCAAGGTTGACGATCCGACTATTTCTATGGATTTTTTGGTCAACAATTCTCCGTTTGCAGGAAAAGAAGGAACCTATGTTACGAGTAGACAGATTCGTGAGAGACTTGAAAAAGAACTTGAAGTAAACGTAGGTCTTCATGTTGATTTTACCAATTCAGATCGATTCACTGTCTATGGTCGTGGAGAAATGCATATTGCAATTTTACTTGAAAACATGCGCCGTGAAGGATTCGAACTCCAGGTGTCTCAGCCAAAAGTAATTATCAAAGAAGAAAATGGAGAAAAAGTAGAACCATTTGAAGAAGTCACGATTGATGTACCTGATGTGTACGTTGGAACGATTATTGAAAAAATGAGTAAACGAAAAGGAACGATGACGAATATGATGCCTGAGGGTGGACATACTCGTATTATTTTTGAAATTCCGACTCGCGGACTTCTTGGTTATCGTGGAGAATTTGTGATGGATACTCGTGGAGAGGGAATCATGGCATCACGAGTGACGGGATTCCGACCTCATGTGGGTGTGATTGAAAAGCGAGAAGTGGGAAGTATGGTTTCTATGCTTACTGGAAAAGCACTTGGGTATGCTCTCTGGAATCTCCAGGATCGAGGTACACTCTATATCGGACCAAATATTGAAATCTACGAAGGAATGGTTATTGGAAATGTTTCCAAAGGTCAAGATATGGCAGTAAATGCAATCAAAGGAAAGAAACTTACGAACATGCGCGCAAGCGGAAGTGACGATGCGATTATCCTCACCCCTCCATTTGAAATAACCCTTGAGCGTGGTATGGAAATGATGAATGATGATGAATATCTCGAAATTACTCCACAAAGTATTAGACTTCGTAAGAAATATTTGACTGAGGTTGAGCGGAATAAGGCGAAAAGATCTAGCTGATTAGTTTACTGGTTTTCTAATCGGTTAAACTTAAAACTCAAATGTCAAAACGAAAAACTATAACTTAAATCTCAAAAATTTTGAGTTTTTAGTTCCAGTTTGAAGCTTTGAGTTTTACGTTTTGAGCTTATTTGAATATCTCTAACTATTGGGCTATACTGTTCTTTATTCTATGGGCGCGTGGTGAAATGGTGAGACTTTGGTCTCCAACCCCACCCTTCGCGAAGGGTGGGGCGATTCCCACTATACACTTGTTGATTAAGGGGGGGTATGTATTATGTTTATCTGTTGAAAAGTTTCAAAGATAATGGATTGTATATAGGATATACCCATGATTTACGTCGGAGATTTCAAGAACATACTGAAGGCGAGGTTGATTCTACAATGCATCGAAGGCCGTTAATACTTCTCTATTACGAAGCTTATGAGATATGTGAACGAGCACAAGAAAGAGAAAGAAAGTTGAAAAAATTTGGTTCCGCGTATACTGCACTTTTAAAACGTTTGAAAATTAAGTAAACATGGGCGCGTGGTGAAATGGTATCACTAAGGTCTCCAAAACCTTCGTCGTAGGTTCGATTCCTACCGCGCCTGCTAAAACAAAAAATCACCATATACTGGTGATTTTTTGTTGCTCGCCGACGGGTGTCCTGCGAGCAGGATGCTATTTCGTCGGCGGTGGTCTAGCGCGTGTTCCCACGGCTTCTCCTTGTGTTGTTGTCTCAGAAGTCGATGACCTCGACGTACTCCGGGATCCCGTTCTTCCAGCGGGGATTGAATTCTGGCTGGTTGAAGGTCGAGCGGTAGAGCCTGCTCAGTTCCCCTGATCCGTCGAAGCGCATCTGGTCCGGTGTCACGACGACGAGGTTGTCCTTGTTGCCGAAGCCGATCTTCAATGCGGCAGTGTACGCCTCGTCCATCGTCAGCGGCCAGTTGGCGCGGACGTACTCCTCCATCGTGGTTGCCTTGTAGCCTTCGCTACCCGCTACGATTTTCATCTTGACTTCTCCGCCCTTGCGGACGGTGATGAGGCCTTGGGTTGCCATGCTTTCCTCCTGTTGCATTTGGCCGGATACATATACTAAAATTTAAAGAGTTTGTCAATAGTATTGACAAACCACCCTCTTTCTGCTATACTCGCATTTCATTCATTGGACGGTCATTTGACCGCCCTTCGACTCGAATCTTCTTGTTCCATAGTTATAGTGGCCCAGTAGACATCGGGTCACTATATTTATTTTATGGAACACACCACAAAGGTGGGCTTTGAAAGTCTGCCTATTGCTCCAAAACTCTTAGAGATTTTGGCGCAGCACAAGTATACTCATCCGACTCCAATCCAATTGAAGTCTATTCCTGTTGCCCTCGAGGGTAAGGATATGGTGGGTATTGCACAGACTGGAACAGGGAAGACGCTTGCGTTTGGAATCCCCATGATTCAGCGTCTTGCAAAATTAAAAGCGCAAGGACTTGTAGTCGTGCCTACACGTGAGCTGGCGCTTCAAGTGGAAGAAACACTTCGAAAGATAGGGCATTCATTGGGACTCAAAACAGCTGTGATTATTGGGGGAGCCTCGATGTACACCCAGATTAATGAGCTTCGTCGCAATCCACATATTATTGTTGCGACTCCAGGACGGTTGGTAGATCATCTCGAACAAAAGACGGTGACGCTTGATCGTATACAGGTGGTAGTTCTTGATGAAGCTGATCGTATGTTTGATATTGGATTTGCGCCACAAATCAAGCGAATTTTATCGCTCACCCCAAAAGATCGTCAGACGCTTCTTTTTTCTGCGACCATGCCTGCTGAAATTGCAAAAATGGCATCACAGCATATGAAGTTGCCACTTCGGATCGAAGTTGCACCTCAAGGAACGAGTTCTGCAAATGTGGAACAGGAAATTTTTATTATCAGCAAAGAACAAAAATTACAATTACTTCAGAAATTACTTGATGACAACAAAGGAACAGTACTCGTATTTTCTCGAACCAAATTTGGCGCAAAGCGAATTGCAGCTTCACTTCGTCACATGAATCATACGGCTGTTGAAATTCACTCGAATCGAACGCTTGCGCAGAGAAAAGCAGCGCTTGCTGGATTCAAATCAGGACAGTATCGAATTCTCGTCGCAACTGACATCGCTGCACGTGGAATCGATGTGACGGGAATTTCTCTCGTTATCAATTACGACCTTCCAGATAATTCTGAAGATTACGTGCATCGAATTGGACGTACTGGTCGCGCTGGACTTACCGGGAAAGCAGTGTCATTTGCAACTCACCAAGAGCGAGCACAGATCAAACAGATTGAACGATTGATCAAAAAAACTTTGCCAATTATTGGTCTTCCGACACTTCCTCCGAGAATTGAAGTACCTCGTGATTCAGGTCGCGAAGAACGATTTGAGGGAGGCTCTCGACGTAATTTTCGAGGAAATGATTCTCGAGAGCAACGAAATTTTGGTAGCGGTGGACAGCGACGTAGCCGGACGCATCGATATGGAAATAATCGTCCACGTCCTGAAGGGCAGAGCGACAATCAAGCACAGAAACCATCATTTCAGCGAACATTTCGCAGACCATCTCGACCTTCGTCCAATCAGTCATAATTAAGAGATTTTCATCTTGACTTTTAAGATACCGTACGGTACTCTGAGTCGTACTTTTTGTTGATTCTATTCTTTTGGGTTTACCTGAACTCAGAGGAGCTGGATCAAGAGATGATCGTAGCACAACTCAAAAGGAGAGCCCCCTCATGCTGAATTCGATTCCTCTTTTCCTGATTCTGTTCATGACCTTCAACTGCTCCTCGATCCCTCGCAGTGAGTCGGACGGATGGGAGAATTACCTCGAACTCGTCCAGCGGGTCAAGTATCTCGAGTACGAGCACTACTTCACCACTCTCGGTCCCATGGCCGAGAAATACTTCCGTGATCCCAACTTTGGTTCTGGCATTTATGCCTACAAGGATGGTGAACTCCTCAAGCTCGGACCGAGTGATGATCCCAATGAGATCGTGACGATCGCTGGACATCCGATCAATGGCTGGACGTACTGCGTCTATCGCAGTTTCTATTGGCGTAGAGCGATTGATGGGAGCTTCAAGCTGATCTCCCAAGAGATCATCGAAGAGGGGATGCCCGAGACGGGCACGTGCAATCCTGCGAACAGGTTTCGCAATCGGGACGACCGACGGTCCACCCCGAAGATCCGGATCCTGGATTAGTAGGACAATACACAACCCCGACGCCTCGTATCGACTGGTCCACGATGCGAATCGCGTCGGGAACAGTCTACCCCGTCTTTCGCGAAAGACGGGGTTTTTGTTCGAAGAATTAATTTTTTTGACTAAACCAATTTTTAAAAATGTCAGAGATTTTTTTTCGTGGAGGTTGCTGTGGTCGAGTGATTTCGATTGTTTCAGGAGGCATCTTTTCTAAATCCAGTGCAGGTTTTGAAGGTATGCGGAGTAGTCCTGGGATTTGCTCTCTTCGTTCTTGGTACACTTGAGTAATTGTTGTTCTAATTATTGGCAGAACGTGTAATTTTAGGGATGTAAGTATGATTTTTTCGAATCCCGATTGTTGAAATTCCCATTCATTCTCAATATTTTTTTTGATGCTAGAATCCATGTTTTTTATTTCCGTATCTAATTCTATTTTTTTATGCTCTATAATTTGTTTATACAATTTTTCGTAATTGATAAAGAATTTATCAAATGCGTTTGTATTTACCAGATTAAATTCAGGATTTTCTTCGACCAGTAGTCCATCTGTCCGTTGTTCCAATTTTACTTTTGCAGCAGTATATTCATATAGAGTTTCTGAAACTGCCTCATTTATCAGAAGCATTGTGGGGCTTCCTACATCTGTAATTTCTTTCATTCTTTTTTCATTCTCGTATTGCATTTCATTAAAAAAAGAGTTTATTTCTTTTTTTAAACCTACTGCTTTTTCGTATTGTTCATCATGCTTGATTTCTTGCGTATTCTTTCTCCTCCCACTTCTGCTTTTTCTTTTCAATATTTCAGCCGTAATTTCGTCGTTGATCGTGCCTATACTATCTACTAGTTCATCGCTCAGGAGTTTAAGAATAGCATCTTTTTCATTTTCAAAATCCGATTCATATCTTCCGTGAAACGCATCATTCCGATTTGTTATTATTTTATCGATTTCTGTTTTGTAGCGTTTTTGTATTTCTGGATCAAGTTGCTCAGAACCTTGCAATAATGATACCCGTATTTGTTCTAGGCCATGTTTTTTTTGCATTTTTCTATCCATGCGATATACCTCCATTGTATTTTCATTCATAGGTAGGGAGATTTTTTTATCCTGTATTATTATACGCTCTTATTTATGATATACTATATCTCAATCAATTTCTTATGGCAACCAAACAAAAAATATACAAAGAAGCGTATATTGTGACTGTCGATATGGGGTATGGACATCAGCGTGCACTGTATCCACTTCGCGATATTGCTGCGTCCCCGGTAGGGTGGCAGGATGCCTCTATTATTACTGCAAATAACTATGGCGGGATTCCCAAGAGCGATCGGATTAAGTGGGAGGGGAGTCGTAAATTGTATGAATGGATATCTCGACTCAAGAAAGTACCCCTTATTGGTACCTTGTCTTTCTCTATCATGGATTATATTCAGCGTATTGATCCATTTTATCCCAAACGCGATTTGTCTAAACCCACGCTTCAGGTCAAAGAAATGTATCGAATGATTGGTGAAGGGTGGGGCAAACATCTGATTGATGTCCTTAATCAAAAACCTTTGCCGTTATTAACTTCTTTTTTTGCAGTTGCTTTTTTTGCCGAGGAACATGGATATCGGGGCGACATCTATTGCCTATGTACTGATACTGATATTAGTCGTGCATGGGCACCATTGGATCCAAAGAATAGTAGAATCAACTACTGTGCCCCGAATAAGCGGGTCAAACAGCGTCTCCTGCACTACGGTGTTTCTGAACAGAATATTTTTGTGACGGGGTTTCCACTACCAAAAGAAAATACAGGAGCCAAAAATTTGAATGTACTGAAACAGTCGCTTGGATGCAGGATTACGAATCTTGATCCGAACCTGCGGTATCAGCGGAAGTATGAGCCAACCATTCGATCATATCTGGGGTCAAGATATTGCACTATTAATCACAAACATCCATTGACTATTACTTTTGCTGTAGGCGGAGCTGGAGCTCAGCGTGATATTGGAATTACAATACTTGAGAGCCTTCATGAGCATATTGATGCGGGGAAAATAAAATTGAATTTGGTTGCTGGCTCTCGCAATGATGTGTATGTGTATTATGAAAATAAGGTAAAAGAATTACATCTCAATGAAAAACACTCTGGGATGATTAGTATCATCTATGATGCGGATAAAATGGAATATTTTGAGAAATTTAATGAAGCACTTCTTACTACTGACATACTTTGGACCAAGCCAAGTGAATTGTCTTTTTATGCAGGGCTAGGGATTCCCATTATCATTGCACCTTCAATTGGTTCTCAAGAAGACTATAATCGAGCATGGCTTCATTCAATTGGGGCAGGATTTGAGCAGGAAGATCCTCGATACACGCACCAGTGGCTTTTTGACTGGCTGGAGTCTGGATGGCTTGCAGAAGCTGCAGTAAGCGGATTTCTCCATGCGCCAAAAAGTGGCGCATACCATATTGAAGAAGTTGTATTGCGGGGGAAGCGAAGTGAAATTGAAGATGTCCATCTATTATAAATAATATGCTTTGGATAGTTATCGCAATTATCGGATACCTGTTTCTCGCTGCAACATTTATTCTCGATAAATATATTTTGTCGAAGACAAAGGTGGCACAGCCAACAGTCTATGCATTTTATTCCACTATTATTATGTGGGGGGCGCTTGCTATCCTTCCTTTTTCTTCTGAGTCGTGGAGCATACTCCATATTGTAATTGGATTGCTATCAGGTCTTGCTTTTGGATTTGGTCTCTACACCTTGTATATTGGAGTTAAGGGTGGTGAAGCTTCACATATCAATCCCATTAGTGGAGCTGTAGTCACTCTTGTTACTTATACATTGTCCCATACCTTTTTGTATGAGGCATTATTACCGATTCAGCTGATAGGTATGGGATTACTTATCCTTGCTTCTATTTTTTTGTCATATGCCGAAACAAGGAAACAAAAAGGGTTTCATACCGGATATGCGTGGGCGATTCTCTCCGGTATTTTTTTTGCAGCTTCTCATGTAAGCGCAAAATATCTGTATGATATCCATGAATTTCTTCCTGCTCTAGCATGGACACGGGCTGGGGCTGGCATACTCGGTATTATATTGTTTTTCACCCCCTCTGTTCGTCGAGAGTTTGCACTTCGGTTTGCCAAGAAGTCGAAAAAAAAGAAAACGCCGAAGCCTGCTTCACTTGCACTGGTATGGATTGCAAAAATTGTCGGAGTGGTGGCAGTCGTTCTCCTTCAGTATGCTTCGGCGCTCGGTTCGGTCACGGTGGTGCAGGCAATGAGTGGGTTGCAATATGCACTCATGTTTCTTGCTATTTTTATTTTCAGTAAATGGTTTCCTCGCACCTTTAAGGAATATTTTTCTCGTCGTGAGTTGGCGCTTCAAACTACGGGTACTCTGCTTGTGCTTGTAGGATCGGTATTTATTGTTATTCCCTGTCTATGCGTATAGGTTTTTTTGGGTTATTGATTGGATTTATCGCACTTGTCTATGGTGGATTGTGGTGGTATGGACGAGCCTCACATCCTTTGGTATATGGAGTGAGTTTTAGTTCGCAACATGCTGCGTGGCTTCATCTTGACTGGAAGTCGATATATCGAGAAATGCTTAGTGAGTTACAACCTACATACCTACGTCTTTCAGCCGATTGGAATGAAGTGGAAAAGATAGAAGGTACCTATGATTTTTCTTCTGTTGATTTTATGATGACTGAAGCTGGTAAGCGGGGGAGTAAGGTAGTTCTCGCTATTGGACAAAAAACTCCGCGATGGCCTGAATGTCATACACCAGGCTGGGTGACGAAAAAAACGGATGAGGAGTATCTGGAAAAATTATATACATATATTGAGACAACTGTGTTGCGATATAAGAATCATGATGCCCTTGAATATTGGCAAGTGGAGAACGAGCCATATATCATGTTTGATTTTGGCAATTGTCCTATGTTCCAACCAGATGCAGTAGAGAAGGAGTTTGATATTGTGCGAACTCATGATACCGCGCATTCGATTGTTGTTACTGACAGTGGTGAGCTGTCAGTCTGGTACCCTGCAGCAAAGAGAGGTGATATATTCGGAAGTACGATGTATCGAGTGGTGACTACTGAAAAGGGCACTCCACTCACCTATGACTGGCTTCCACTCGGTTGGTATCGGGCACGCGCCCGAATACTTGGGTTGACTGCTGATAGATTTTTTATTTCTGAATTACAAGCTGAACCGTGGATTGGCTCGGGGAATGTTACTTCGACTCCGATTGATGAGCAGTTTAAAACTATGGGAATTGATCGTATGAAAAAAAATCTTGAAGATGCTAAGCATACGGGCGCTTCTCGAGCATATTTGTGGGGAGTGGAGTGGTGGTATTGGATGAAGCATGAGAAGGGGGATAATTCTTTTGTCAATGTGGCAAAGGAGTATATAAAGGGGAAATAAAAGTCATCTAGTTTGCTGGTTATCTAGTTTTGAAGTGTGCTAAGTTATGTAAGTGTATGTTGAATAAAAATAAAATTTCAGAAGAATTGGTAAGCTTTCGTGGGATTTTTCAGCGACGTCTTACCTTATTACAAGGAACCGCCCTCATTGTGAGTGGTACGATTGGTGCAGGTATCCTGAGTTTGCCATACGCAATTTCTCAGTCAGGTGCATTGATTGGTTTTCTCTACATCGCTATTCTCGGTTTTCTCATGATTGTCCTCAATCTTATGTTGGGTCAGGTGGTATCTGTTCAGCCTACACCAGTACAGCTCCCAGGTTTGGCTCGGAAGTATCTAGGCAAATGGGGCGGGTATGCAATGAATATGATCCTCTATACTATGTTGACCGGTGTATTGGTCGTATATCTTATTGGGGAAGGAGAAACTCTCGCGGTTTTGTTTGGTGGAGAGCCTTTTTATTGGACTCTTGTGTTTTATCTTATTGCGGTAGTGCTTATTGCAGGTGGTATGCGAACTATCAAACGTATCGAATCGGTTTTGGTAGTAGGGGTTCTTTTGGTGGTATGTATGATTATTCTTGCAGGTGCCCCGCATGCGAATATCGATAATTTGCTTAATCATAATCTTGCCAATCTTTTATTCCCATACGGCGTTATCTTATTTGCCTTCCATGGAACGACTTCGATACCTGAAGTGTATTCCATTATGAAACATCGGAATGGTACGTTCAAACACGCAATTATGAATGCTGGGACAATTGCGATTGTGGTATATGCTGGTTTTGCACTCATGGCTGTCGCAGTCATGGGAAATAATACGCCTGAAATAGCAACTGTAGGACTTGAGAGATATGTAGGATCGACCGCGTTTATATTCGGTAATATTTTTGCCCTTCTTGCGATGGGGATGAGTTTTTTGATTACCTCACTCTCGCTGCGGGATTCTCTTGTCTGGGATCATAAAATCAAAGACTGGATCGCCACTATTTTGGTTGTGGTTGTACCTTTTCTTCTTTTTTATTTTGGTCTCCGGAATTTTGTTGCAGTGATCGATATTATTGGTGGGGTGCTTGTAAGTCTTGAGTTGTTTTTTATTATTGCTATTTATTGGAGAGCATACCGTAAAGGCGATTTACAACAGCATACGTATCCACTCCATCGAATTATTATTTTTGTGATACCTCTTATCCTTGCATTGGGGGTTGGGGCAGTGTATAGTGTGGGGAAATTGTTTTAAGTAAGTCGAAAGTCGTAAAGTCCATACAGTTATGTGTATTTTACTTTAAACTTTATAGACTTTCTGACTTTTTACTTATTTTATATGACTATATTTCAAGCTATTGTTCTTGGTGTGGTTCAGGGGCTTTCGGAATTTCTACCCATTTCTTCTTCAGGGCATCTTATTTTGGTTCCTGAGTTGCTTCACTGGGATGTGCAGGATCGCGCATTTGATGTGATGGTCCATCTAGGAACTTTGCTTGCCGTTATTGTGTATTTTCGAAAAAAGCTCTATGCCATGGTTCGTTCATTGTTTGTAAGAACAGATACTACAGGTGATCGTCGATTATTGTGGCTTATCTGTATCAGTATTATCCCGGCAGGAATTGTCGGATTATTTTTTGGCGATACATTAAATTATTGGTTTCGATCTTCGGCAGTTGTTGCATATAATTTGATTTTTTGGGGAATTATACTTTTTATAGCTGATTGGTATAGTAAAACTAGGGTTACAAAACCATTTGATCTCACTAATCTTAGTGCGAAGCACGCCATCATTATTGGAGTCGCACAGGCTGTAGCTTTGATTCCAGGAACAAGCAGGTCGGGGATTACTATGACTGCAGGTCTATTTCAAAAATTTTCAAAATCAGCTGCAGCAGAATTTTCGTTTCTTATGAGTATTCCGATTACTGCTCTTGCAGGAATGTCGCTCTTTCGGGAATTGGCGGGTACCGGTATTGGCACTCTTGCGGTACCTGCTCTCATATGGGGTGGTATCGCTGCGTTTGTGAGCGGTCTATGCGCCATCTGGATTGTATTTGCGGTTATCAAAAAAATTAGCTTTACGCCATTTGTGGTCTATCGAATTCTCGTAGGTATTATTATTCTTTTTTTGGTGTAGCATGCTTGACCGGAGCGCATCGATGTGCTAGTATGATAAGTATGATTTTCATACTTATTATCACTCTATGAAATCCACTAAACCTGATATGGGGACCTGCCATGGTACTACATCGCTCGGTGAGCGTGGCCAGATTGTCATACCCAAAAAAGCCCGGACAAAATTAGGACTCACCAAGGGAGATAATCTTCTTGTTATTGAAAAAGGTCCAGTGATTGTCCTTATTCCTGTTACGGTTGCTGAGAAGATGATCACTGATTTTACCCGAGGACTTAAAAAAATACGAACATAAATTACTTACTATTTACCTACTATATATGTCAACATCAATATCAACTCCAGGAGTAAAAAAATGGTATAAGAAAAAATGGGTATACATTGTTTCAGGTGGTGCACTTCTTATTGGGGGAATCGTTTTTTCAAGTTTGGGAAATAATACCGATGAATCGATCTATGATACTGCTCTAGTCGAGAAGGGTACTCTGGTTCAGACTGTTGATGCTTCGGGCAATGTTGAGTCTGCCGATGAACTCGATCTGCGATTTGAATCAAGTGGTAGAATTGCGAAAATTTATACCCAAGTCAATCGCCAAGTAAAAAAAGGTGCTGTTCTCGCTGATCTTAATTTGGGGGAGTTGAATGCGAATATTAGTCAGTCGAGCGCTTCTTTGGCTCAGGCACAGGCGAATCTTTTGCAAATCAAGGCTTCTGCTAATGATGCCATTGCTAATGCCGAGGCAGTACTGCAGAAAGCTGAGCTTAATCTCAAGCTGGCAGAAGGTGGATCGGACAGCCAAATTATACGTGATACCTATAATGATGCTGTTGCGCTTGCGTTTACGACGCAGGCATCCATCTCTGAAGCACTGACAGAAGCAGATAATATTATCGGCGTTGAAAATCCGCTTGCGAATGATGAGTATGAGAGCGTATTGTCTGTGCAAAATCCTTCACTTCTCGAGTCTGCTCGAAGTCAATACAGACGATCTTCGGCGAATTTTGACATTCTTAATACAAAAATAAATATAATTTCTGTCTCTTCTCCACAATCAGATATTGATGCAACATTGGATTTGATTGAGCAGAGTCTCAATTCTCTCAAAGAATTGTTGTTCACTGTGTCTGAGGTTCTTAATGCGACTTCTCCCATTGGTAATTTGAGTGTTTCTGAGCTTAGTACGCTTAAGTCTGGTTTATCAACGGAACGGGCTTCGATTAATACTGCGTACGCGTCATTGATTACTCAAAAGCAGGAGATTCAAAGTGCAAAAAATAGTTATGCCACGTATTCTGTTGCTTTTGCTCAGGCACAGAAGAATCTTGAAAATGCTAAAAATAAAGCAGCAGCCGATATCGCTGCATACGAAGCATCAATTCGACAATCACAAGCTTCACTCTCTGCTTCTGCTGCGAATAGAAATAAATCTCGCATTGTTGCTCCTATTGCTGGAAAAGTCGCAAAGATTGCTTTTAAACCTGGAGAATTTGTGACCTCTCAGGATGTTATTGTAAAATTAGTCAGCCCCCGTTTTGAAGTAAAAGTGGATATTCCTGAAACTGATATTGTAAAGATTCAAACAGGTGTTTCAACTACGGTTACCCTAGATGCATATGGGAGTGATGTTGAATTTAGCGGGTTTGTGACAGAAATTGATAGTGGTGAGACGGTGATTCAAGATGTAGTGTATTATAAAGTTACCGTTATTTTGGAGGAAAAGCCGGGCTTTCAAATTTTGAATGGCATGACTGCTGATGTTGTCTTTTATACTGAACAAAGGGAAAATACCTTATTTATTCCTCAGCGCGCGCTCAGAACTGATGGTGAAACTAGAATCGTTCGTGTGCTCGAAAATGGTCAGCCACGAGAGGTTGAGGTCGTTACCGGCCTTCGGGGTGATGATGGGCTGATTGAGATTGTTTCTGGACTTGAAGAGGGGCAGGAAGTGATCATACGGGAACGTGCTGAGTAGAAATTCACAAGTAATCTACCGACAGGCAGGAAACTAAAAACGCAAAAGAAATACGAAAATTCAAATGTATGGTCGATTTGAGTAAAATTTACGCTACTATCGGTGCTCTTGCAGAAGAGAAGAAAATCCCTGCGTATGCTGTCGGGGGATTTGTGCGTGACATACTCATGCATCGAGAATCAACCAAAGATTTGGATGTGGTTGTTGAGGGTAGTGGTATTGAATTTGCCAGGGCATTTGATGAGAGGGTAACACAAGAGGGGAGTCTGATTGAGTTTCCTGACTTTGATACTGCCCGATATGTGTATACCGAGGAAGACGAAGCTGGAAGAAAAATTCATTTGTTTGAACTTGAATTTGCGGGAGCGCGAAGTGAAGCGTATGATCCTAATTCTCGAAAGCCAAAAGTACAGTCAACCACACTCATCGAAGATTTGAGACGACGTGATTTTACTGTTAATGCTCTTGCATTGCCGATTACTCCTCTTGGGCTGAGCAATGAGGTCATCGATCCATTTGATGGCGCAATTGATATTGAGAAAAAAATTCTTCGTACCCCACTGGATCCTGATGTTACCTTTTCTGAAGATCCGCTTCGAATGCTTCGTGCGGCGCGTTTTGCATCCCAACTTGGTTTTACGATTGAAGAGGGAACGTATGATGCAATTGCGCGTAATCGTGAACGATTGAAAATCGTATCAAAAGAGCGAGTGTGTGAAGAATTTTTTAAACTTCTCGCTACTCCAACTCCCTCTGTTGGGTTGTGGATTTTGTATCAAACAGGACTTATTAATGAATTTTTACCAGAAGTAAGTGAGTTGAACGGTGTTGAAGAATTGTACGGTCATCAACATAAAAATAATCTCGTACATACCTTTAAAGTAGTCGATAATATTGCGGAGCGTACTGATAATGTACTTCTTCGGTTTGCAGCACTTATGCATGATATTGGAAAACCAGGGACCAAATCGTTTATCGCTGGACGTGGCTGGGCATTCGATATGCATGAACATTTGGGTAAAAAAATTGTGCGGGACGTAGGGCGTAGACTCAGGATGAGTAAGGGAGATATTGAATACGTGGCGCTTTTGGTCCGCTGGCACCAGCAGCCTATTTCACTTATGGACGAGGGGGTCACTGATAGTCCTGTACGACGTTTGATTGTGAATCTCAAAGACAATCTTTCTGACCTACTCACGTTGTGCCGGAGTGACATCACAACTGGAAATCCATATAAGCTCAAGAAACGATTGAAGAATTATGATTTTCTTGAAAAACGTATTTTCGAAGTAATGGAAAAAGATAAACTCCGGGCATTCCAATCACCAGTTCGTGGGGAGGAAATTATGGAGCTTTCAGGGTTGAAGGCCGGACCAACTGTTGGAAAAATTAAGAAGCGAATTGAAAATGCGATTCTTGATGGTGAGATTCCGAATGAATATGATGCGGCGAGAGTATATTTTGAGAAGATTAAAGACGAATTTATTAGTCAGGCTGAGGAATGGGAAAAAATAAACTCAAAGCTAAAAACTCAAAAGTCAAAACTTTCAACTTAAAACTCAAAAGTTTTAAGATTTGAGTTATAGTTTTTCGTTTTTAATTTTGAGCTTTTAACTTATTTGTATGTCCAAACTTATTGAAGTCAAGAATTTGAAAAAACAATACGAAAATGAGGAAGTAGTTACCAAAATTTTACATGGGGTGACTTTTGATATTGATAAAGGTGAATTTGTGTCGATCATGGGACCTTCCGGATCTGGGAAGTCGACACTCATGCACATCTTGGGCTTTCTTGATACCTTGTCTGAAGGAACATTCTTTTTTGAAGGGCAGGATGTAAGTACGCTTTCTGATGATCAGCTTGCCGCGATGCGTAGTAAAAAGATTGGATTTGTATTTCAAGCATTTAATCTACTCAATCGTTCGACGACACTTGAGAATGTCATGCTTCCTTTACTCTATACTGATGTACCAAAAAAAGAACGGATCACACGTGCGACTGAATTGTTGAATCAGGTAGGGTTGGGGCATCGTCTTGAATATTCTCCAAACAAATTATCTGGTGGTGAGAAACAACGTGTTGCTATTGCCCGCGCACTCGTGAATAATCCTGAAGTTATTTTTGCAGATGAGCCTACGGGAAATTTGGATTCAAAATCAGGGTTGCAAGTTATGAAGATTCTTCAGGATTTGAATGAAAAGGGACATAGTATTATTCTGGTTACTCATGAAAAATATACTGCTGAGCATGCGAAACGCATTATTCGTCTCAAAGATGGTCTGATTGAGTATGATAAGGAAGTGGAACAGCGACAACTTGCGGGAGAGAATGGTGTACTCATAAAATAATATTGTCTTGGATAATACGTATTGGTATCTATGGATTTTTTGGAAAGCACTGGTAATGCATTGAAAATAATTACTCGAAGTAAAGCTCGGTCTTTTTTGACCATGCTTGGTATTGTGATTGGTGTTATGGCAGTGATTATTGTGATGTCGGTTGGAGCTGGTGCGCAAAGTCTTATTCTCAACCAAGTAAAAGGACTCGGTTCAAATCTGGTTGCAGTGTTACCAGGTGCCTCAGAGGAAGACGGTCCTCCTGCCTCTGCCTTGGGGATTGTGGTCACCACCCTCACCTATGAAGATGGAGAAGCAGTACTTCAGGATGCATGCCCTTGTATCGAAGATCTTGCTGTATATGTCACCGGGAATGATATTATCACTGCGGGGGATTATATTACTCGGGGTAATTATACCGGTACGAGTGCTTCGTATATTCGTGTTGAAGATACAGAAGTCCAGATTGGTAGATTTTTTTCTACTGATGAAGAGAAGAATTTTGCACGTGTTGCAGTACTCGGATCTGGGACTAAGGATGAATTGTTTGGTAGTGAAGATGCTATTGGTAAACGGATCAGAATTGGTAAGGTAAATTTTACTGTGATTGGTGTTATGAAACAGCGTGGGGTTTCTGGGTTCCAAAATCAGGATAATCAGTTATTTATTCCTGTGAGTTCCGCTCAAAAGTTATTACTAGGTATTTCTCATGTGAATTATATAAGAATGAAAGTTGACACTTCGGAGAATGTAGCGAGAGCTATGGAGGATGTACGTGTGGTATTGCGTGATCGACATGATATTGGGCCTGATGAAGATTCTGATTTTTCAGTACGTTCAATGGCTGATGGACTAAGCGCGCTTACTAATATCACTAATGCATTAAAATTTTTTCTTGTTGCGATTGCGAGTATTGCATTAGTTGTCGGGGGATTCGGTATTATGAATATCATGCTTGCAACCGTGCAAGAGCGCACTCGAGAGATTGGTCTTCGTAAGGCAGTAGGTGCAACTTCACAACAAATCACTCTTCAGTTTTTGATAGAATCAGTAGTTATCACCTTTGTGGGTGGTACGATTGGGATCATACTCGGGGTACTTATTTCTGTGACTGTTGCACAGGTTGCCCAAGGATTGGGATATTCATGGGATCTAGTTATTACCCCTGGATCAATTGTGCTAGGGTGGGGTGTGTCTGTTGGAATTGGTCTGTTGTTTGGTATTTTACCTGCACGGCGGGCGAGCAGATTGAATGCTATTGAAGCATTACGATACGAATAATTGTTATAGTATGATTCTCAAAGATTTATTTACTATTGCGTCTGGTGCATTGCTTAGACAAAAAATGCGCACTATTTTAACCATGATTGCTCTTGGTATTGGCATTGCATCGGTCGTCATTATTGTTTCTGCAGGGAAAGGTCTGGAGTCGATGGTGCTTGGTGAATTGGATATATATAGCCCGAATACAATGAATGTGGAAGTGCGCGTGCCAGGTAAGGGAAATGGGGGAAGCGCAACCAGTATGGCAAGCGGAGTGACTATCACGACTCTCAAGAATTCGGACATGGAAGCGATCATGAAGCACCCGAATATTTCTGTTGCCTATGGATATGTCACTAGTCAGCAGGTTATTAAATATCGTGAACAGAATAAGACTGTCACCGTATTTGGGTACGGCGCATATGCGGCTGAGGTAGATAATTTGAAAATTGCAGAAGGAAAATTTTATACACCTGACGAAGAGAGTTCGCTAGCACAGGTGGTATTTATTGGATCGAAAGTAAAAGAAGATTTTTTTGGAGATGATACTGCAGTTGGCAAGACTATTTTTATTAAAGGAAAATCATTTCGAGTGGTTGGAGTTCAGGAACCCATGGGTGCTTCATTCGGCTTTGATATGGACAATATTGTGTATATACCGACTGAAACACTTCAGAAACGGTTTTTGGGGACTGACTATGTGATGGGGATTAATGCGCATGTGATTGATATGAGTCAGCTTGAAACCACCAAAGAAGACGTAGAGATGTTGTTGCGTGAACGACACGATATTACTGATCCTGATAAAGATGATTTTGAAGTGGCGACGATGGATGAGATTAGAGATACACTTGAGACAGTGGTTGGGGGTATCACCTTGTTGCTTATCGCTCTTGTATGTATTTCACTCATTGTGGGAGGAGTGGGAATTACCAATATTATGTATGTGACAGTTGCTGAACGTACTTTTGAGATAGGTCTCCGCAAATCACTTGGCGCACGGTCAAAAGATATTTTGTTGCAATTTTTAATTGAAGCAATGCTTCTCACCTCCCTTGGAGGTGTGATTGGGGTGATTTTTGGAGTACTCATATCATATCTCGTCTATGTAGTGGCGACCAGTGTCGGTTTAAATTGGATTTTCTCGGTTCCTCTATATGCCGTTGTCTTGGCACTCGGCTTTTCTACTGCTGTTGGACTTTTCTTTGGGCTTTACCCAGCAAAGAAAGCTGCAAAATTGAACCCGATCGAAGCTTTGCGGAAAGAGTAGTCTGGAAGTTGAAAGTCGTAAAGTCCGAAAGTCAGATCAACATTGCTTGTATCTTTGTATCTACTTTCGACTTTTAGACTTTTGACTTATAGCCTGTATTCAGGCTATACTGTAGCCACTATGTTCGCATTTATCTGGAACGAAATACTCTATCAGCCACTGTTCAATGTCCTTATTTGGCTGTATAACGATGTTACTAACCATAACCTTGGCTGGGCAGTCATTCTGCTTACACTTGCGCTTCGCGTCCTCCTCTTGCCGTTGTCGGTCATTGCTGAGTATAATCGGGTGAGAAATCAGGAGTTGTCTCAGGATATTGAAAAGATGAATCAGGATTTCAAATTTGATTCGATTCTTCGGAAAGAACAGATTCGAAAGCTTATTAAAACAAGGAAAGTACATCCTTGGGCAAAGACCCTTGGATTGGCACTCCAACTCTTGGTCTTGGTATTACTCTATCAGGTATTCTGGCGTGGGATCACTGGTGAGAAACTTATCACCTACCTCTACGATTGGGTTGATTTTCCGGGTACGATCAATATCATGTTTTATGGTTTTAATTTGTCAGCCAGTCATGATATAGTATGGGCAGGGATTGTAGGGCTTCTTATGCTCGTAGAGATTTACCTTGAAGTACGTAGGGCTAAGCAGGCTCCTACCAAATCTGATCTTTTTTACTTCATTTTGTTTCCTCTGGTGACTTTCTACGTGCTCTGGATGCTCCCTATGGTAAAATCCCTCTTTGTATTGACCTCTATCGTTTTTTCTGCTATAGTGAATCCTTTATTGCATCGTGCAATGAAGAAGAAGCCTGCAGAAGCAAAAGATAGTCATCATTAATAATTACTATGTCTGACTCTTCACTCGATAAGCTCATGTATTCATTCGTGATGGAGGATGTCCTCAAAGGACTCTTTATTTATGTACCACCTGGATACGTAGCTTGTGTCTATGATCTTGGCCGTGGAGTGCTCAAAAAAGTACTGACTCCTGGACTTCATTTTAAAATTCCGTTTTGGCAGAAAGCAAAATTGTTTAATACCCAGACACTTGAATACGGTATCTCTCGTCAGTTTAATTCTGGAAATCAGAAGGCAATGGGGGATGTACCTATTGCTGCGGTAACTCATGATAACAAGCGGATTGCGGTTGAAGGTACTATTCTGCTTCGCCTTGATATTCACCAGATTCCGATGATTTGGCAGACGATTGGTGAGGATTTTGTAGAAAAAATTATTCGTCCTACGATTCGAAGTCGTATGCGTATGGTTGTCACTCGGTTTAGCTACGAGGATTTGGTAGGAGCAAAACGCGATGCAGTTGAAACTGAAGTAAAAAATGAACTTGAACGTATCTTCTATCCGCGTGGAATTTATGTAGAAAATATTCTTCTCTCTGAGATTTCTCAGGTGTCTGCTCAGAGTGGCAAGGAAGAATCGTCAAAAAAAGAAGATCATGGGCATCATTAATGTTACGAAGGTTCCCCTTTTATTATGAGAGAATTCGGACCTGAATTTCGTTTTAACACACATACACCTGAGGATCCTCCTGTACCTCCTGAGCAGAATAGAGAACATATTTTGCGTTTTGATAATCCAGTGACTGAGCATGTTCGTAATCTTCAGAAGACTAATCCTGAGATTGCCGCAACTATCGAGAGTACTTTGCGAACACAAACTGTTGAATTCCAGTCTCGTGAAACGAGTCTTCTCGCTGATTTATCAAAAGTACTTTCTCGATTTAAGAAGAAGGTGTTGACTACACTTGCTACGGCTTCTGTAGTGTGGTCTGCTGGAGCGTGTAGGACAGAATATCGGGGTGAGTCTATCCCCGTTGCTCCTGCATCAACTGATAATGATCGAGAAGCGGGTAATGTAGGTGTTTCTGAGATAAAGACACCTACCCATCCTCAATTACGTGCTGATGTTGGGGATATTGTGGTTGATGGTGTGTACAAGATTGGTGAAGTTATCAAAGAGCAGAATATAGAATTTTCTAGAGAACCTGGTGGCATTGAGCCTCGAGGATTTGAACATTCAATTTTAGTTTCTAATGAATACGTCAAAGAAGCCTACGATATATTGCCACGTTCATTGCAGCTACACGTGCATGATGTTGAATATAAGGATGAGGCAGGAGTTGTTCCTGAATCATACGGTCTTGTAGATAAGGCAGTGGTCATTGCTCACAACAATCGTGTATCAGGAACTATTACTTTTTTTAAGGATTGTAATCATAAAACACCAGATGAATTATTGGCGGGTACACTTATTCATGAAGCTGCGCATGGTGCTGATTGGCTTACTAATAAATTTCTTACAACTGAGGAACGTATTCAATTTTTACAAGCAGTGGTAAATCGTGTTAAATCAGCAGACAGGTTTAGATCAGGTTATGTAGAATCTATTAATAATGAGAATAAACAGACTGAATTATTCAAAAAAGTAGCTGAATATTGGGCGGAAATTGTCGAAGAATATCATAAATATGAGCATGGAACCTTGGCACAGATGGACATAGACCTTGTTACTTATTGGCTCAAAAAAACTGACCCCTCGTCAGATCCTGAAACAGATAGCGCACGTGTTGAACAGAAGATGTTTGAACTTACTCAAAAAGTTGAAGCATCTCTTGAAAAGAAGGGGAAAGGTGCGTCGAATGATGTCGACGATGATATGCGTGAAGCTCGTATTGGCGAAGAGAAAATTACTGATTAATTTATTTGTACTGTATGCCATCTATCGCCCTACTTTCCAAAGAATATAAAATCGTTGCCTTTATTGATCAGGGTACTTCTGGTTTTCATGTTGAAGTTTTTGAACACACGAACGAGAAAGAGCTTACTTCTCGACTTGAATCTCTACGAGGTACACAGCTTTTTGTTTCTCGTGAATTTTTTGATGCTAATGGTAATTCTTATTTGGTAGATCAGCCTGTATCAGATGATGACTCAGCGTATTTCGAGGCAGTTGCAAATGCACTAAGCAAGTATTACTTCATTGCCACGGTGGTTGATAATTCTTTGAAAGAATATTTTCTTTTGACTCTTGATCATTCTCTTGATTCGATTGCTCGTCGAGAATTGGTCGTTATGCTCGTACATATTTCTCCTGAAGATAGGGGGCAGTTGGAAGATGCACTCACAACGGTCAAGCCAATACTTACTGCAATACGTGAAAATCGTGAAGAATGGAAAAAGGCTTTGGATCAAAAAACTAAGGAAACTTTGGAGAATGCTTAAGGAATTACACCCCTTGATTTTCCGTTAAAAAGAGGCACTTGACGCCTCTTTTTTGTAGTGCTATATTATCACTCAGAGACTAAGAGTGATAATATGCTTACTCCTCGAAAAGAGACTATTCTCAAATATATTGTTGAGACCTATATCAAGGAGGCCGAACCAATCGGTTCCAAGTTGTTATCGGAAGATACTGGTCTCGAGGTCTCTGGGGCGACACTACGCAATGAGATGCGAGAACTTGAGGAAGAAGGACTTCTGACTCATCCACATACCTCTTCTGGTAGAATTCCCACTGAAGCGGGGTACCGGTATTATGTGGAGCATTTGATGAAACCAGAGGTAATAGGAAAAAAGATTACTGATAAAATTGGTACGGCATTGGGCGGATATCGAGAAATGGATCGCAAACTCAAAATGTTTGCCCGCATCGTATCTGAAATGTGTGGCACTGCAGTAATCGTTTCATTTAACAAAGATTCATTGTACTATACGGGCATTTCACATTTTTTCTCTCAACCAGAATTTCAGGATTATTCGTTTACGGTGTCCGTATCTGGAATATTTGATACCTGCGAAGAAGTGATGCCAGGACTCCATAAAGAGTATAGTGATAAGACGCCACGTATCTCTATCGGATCAGAAAATCCATTTGGTACTATGTGCAGTGTGGTAGGAAAAAAAATGGATAATGATGTGCTGATTGCAATATTAGGGCCACTTCGTATGAGATATAGTCGAGCACTGACATTACTTAATTATACTAATGATGTATTTTAATCTCTATCAGTATGAGTGACGAACAAGTACAAGGAACAAATGACAAGGAACAAAAAACAACGGATCAAGCCCAACTCGATGTTGAAAAGCTGACTCAAGAATGTCAGGAATACAAAACTGGTTGGCAGCGAGCGGTGGCGGATTATCAGAATTTGAAAAAAGAAATGGAATCCAATCGTCTGGAACTGTTCCAGTGGAGTGAAGAGAAAATTTTATCTGAGTTTATTCCGATCTATGATAATTTTAAAAAAGCATTTGCGCATCATCCAGAGTTGGACGGCGCAGATGAATTCCATAAGAAAGTACAGAACTGGGTGAATGGAATCGGATTTATTAAAAAGCAATTTGAAGAGGTTTTGAAAAATCATCAGGTTGAGGAGATACAGGCTGAAGGAAAATTTGACCCACAATTGCATGATGCAGTGACTGAGGAAGAAAGTGAACTCGAACATGGATCAATTATCCGAGCAGTTGAGTCTGGATATACTATGAAAGGGAAAGTGATCAAGGTAGCGAAGGTGGTTGTGTCAAAATAGTTCTATCCAATAGTTTTTATGTCATTCCTGCGGAAATAGGTATCCAGAGAATTCATCTGGATTCCCGCTTTCGCGGGAATGATGAATTATTCACCGCTTTAATTTCAACGCATATCGAACGGTATGTGTTGAATACAGGAGAACAGCATATGTCTCTTACACGCTGGATCCCTATGGATCCGTTTGCTGAGATGGAAGAAATGATGCGCTCTCTTCCCTCTGTTACCAGCAACAATACACTTGCGCAACGCGGATTTGTTCCGGCGGTTGACATCTATGAGACCAAAGAAGCGGTCGTCGTAGAATCTCAACTTCCTGGAATCAATCCCGAAGAAGTAGAGGTGAGTGTGGAGAATGGTGTACTCTCGATCAAGGGTGAGCACAAACGCGAACATGAGGTCGAGGAGAAGAATTATTACCGCAAAGAAGTTCGTAGCGGTATGTTCTATCGCCAGGTACCACTTCCGACTGAGGTACAGGAGAACAAAGTTGCAGCTGAGTTTGAAAATGGGATATTGAAAATTACCTGTCCAAAGGCGGAATCAGTAGAAAAAAAGAAAGTAAGTGTAAAAATTACGAATAAAAATAAGTAATGGTTACTATCTAAAACCAATAGTAGGTGAAGGCTGAGCCATTTATTATTGGTACTTCCGCCACTGAGCTTGACCGTACACGTAGTGCTCTGTACAAGCACACGGTGGTCGAGCGAAGGGCTGAGGGAAGAGATAAAAGTTAAAACGAAAAAGGCAAAAGATTATGGATTTATCTAGAGTAACAATTGAAACAGAACGGCTGAGGTTGGTACCCGTAACTTCTCAGTATCGGGAAGAAATTTTTCGAGAGTTTACTCCGGAGATTACGGGATTTATGTTTCCAAAATCGCCAGATAAGATTGAAGAAACGGATGAGTTTATCGCGACTTCAGAGCGAGAATTAAAGGATGGTAAAACTCTACAGATCGTAATTTTAAAAAAAGAAAATAGTGAATTTCTTGGTTGCGGTGGGTTAAACAATGTTGATACAAAAACTCCTGAACCTGGGATATGGATTAAAAAAAGTGCACACGGCAATGGATATGGAAAGGAAGTGGTAACTGGATTAAAAGAATGGGCTGATAAGCATTTGGAATATGAATATCTCACATATCCAGTGGACAGACGAAATATGGGAAGTCGAAAAATAGCTGAATCATTGGGAGGAATTATAAAAAAAGAGTATAAGGAAACTGGTATGGGTGGGCAAGAGCTTGATGAAGTGGAATATCATATTTATAAATACATTAATCAATCAACCAATTAACTAAATTTATATGGCAAAGATATTAGGAATCGATTTGGGAACAACCAATAGCTGTGTCGCTATTATTGAAGGTGGACAGCCAAAGGTACTCGAAAATAAAGAAGGGAATAGAACTACTCCATCTGTCGTTGCAAAGACGAAGGCTGGAGAAATTTTGGTGGGACAGCTTGCAAAGCGTCAGGCTGTTACTAATCCGACTAATACTGTTTACTCCGTAAAGCGTCTTATTGGTCGCAGACCACAAGATTCTGAAGTTGAACTTACTCGCAAGCATTCACCATTTGCAATTGTGGGTGATGGAGATAAGGTAAAAGTAAAAATGGGGGATCAGGATTATACCCCACAGGAAGTATCTGCCATGATTCTTCGCAAATTGAAGACTGATGCTGAAGAAAAATTGGGAGAAAAAATTGAAGAAGCTGTAATCACTGTACCAGCGTACTTTGATGATTCACAGAGACAAGCTACGAAAGATGCGGGTGAAATTGCAGGACTCAAAGTGAGTCGAATCATCAATGAGCCTACTGCTGCTGCATTTGCGTATGGATTTGATAAATCAAAAGATCAGAAAATCGCCGTATATGACCTCGGTGGAGGAACGTTTGATATTTCAATTCTTGAAATTTCACATGATCATGAAGACAAGAATTCGACGGTAGAAGTAAAATCAACCAATGGAGATACACATCTTGGTGGAGATGATTTTGACCAGCGTATTATTGCCTGGATTCTTGAAGAATTCAAAAAAGTGGAAGGAATCGATCTTTCAAAAGATCCACTTGCTTTGCAGCGTATCAAAGATGCTGCTGAGAAAGCAAAGAAAGAATTATCAAGTACTCCTGAAACTGAAATCAATGAGCCATTTATTACGGCAGGTGCTGAAGGACCAAAGCATTTGAATTTACGTCTTAGTCGTGCGAAGCTTGAAGAGTTGGTCATGGATTTGGTCGAAAAGAGTATGATTCCGGTGCAGAAAGCACTTGATGATGCGGGTCTTAGTAAAAACGAAATTGAAGAAGTGATTCTCGTCGGTGGTATGACTCGTATGCCACTCGTCCAGAAAAAAGTAGAAGAATTTTTTGGTAAAAAACCAAACGCAAGTGTAAATCCTGATGAAGTGGTGGCAGTAGGTGCTGCAATCCAGGCAGGACAATTGCAAGGAGATCTCGGCAAAGATATTTTGCTTCTTGATGTGACTCCATTGTCATTTGGTCTTGAAACCATGGGAAGTGTGATGACCAAACTTATTGAGCGAAATACCACGATCCCTACAAGTAAAACGCAGGTATTTTCTACTGCAGCTGATAATCAGCCTAGTGTAGAAATTAATGTGCTTCAGGGTGAGCGTGAAATGGCTGCTGATAACAAAACTCTTGGTCGATTTATCCTCGACGGAATTCCACCAGCTCCACGTGGTGTACCGCAGATCGAAGTAACATTTGATGTAGATGCGAATGGTATTCTTAATGTAAAAGCAAAAGATAAGGCGACTGGAAAAGAGCAATCAATCCGCATCGAAGCATCATCTGGTCTCTCTAAAGAAGAGATTGAAAAAATGAAGAAAGATGCAGAAGTGCATGCAGCTGATGATAAGAAAAAGCGCGAACTTATTGATGCGAGAAATACCGCTGACACGATGGTGTATACGACTGAAAAAATGATGAAGGAAGTCGAGGAAAAGAAAATTGAGGTAACTCCCGAAGAAAAACAGAAAGTGACTGATGCACTTGCAAAAGTAAAAGAGGTAAAAGACAAAGATGATATTGAAGCGATCAAGAAAGCAGCAGAAGAGCTTTCTACTGTGGCGCAGGTCGTGGGTGCGAAGATGTATCAGGCCGAGCAAGCAAAGGCAGGGGAACAGAAACCCGGCTCCGCTGAAGCTACGCCGGGCAAGGATGAAGGTCCGATTGAGGGGGAAGTGGTAGATGATAAGAAATAATGATAGACTTATACTAGCTAGGGAATTACCCTGGCTAGTTATTTCTCTTAATTTTTATGACCCAAACAAGAAAGATATTTATAATGGTTATTTCTCTGATTGCTGTACCAGTGGCATATTGGCTCATCTCTCCATTGTTTATAGATAAGGTTGTTAATGAACCTTTGAAGAATGACGCTATAATGACAAGTCTGACCCAGCAGATTGATGACCCTCAAACCATGAATGAATTTACAGAGGAAATGGAAAAGACTGATCAGAGTGTTGAAGAAACTGAAGCGATACCGTACACGTCGGAGACGTATACACTTGCGAGTGGAACATTTGTTGATGTCGCGCATGAAGGCACTGGTGATGTGCAAATCATTGATTTGGGATCAGGGGAGAAAATTCTTCGTTTTGAAAATCTTGATGTATTAAATGGTCCAGATCTACGTGTGTTATTGTCAAAAAGTACGAATGTAGAGAAATCATCAGATTTGGGCGAATATATCGAACTGGGGAAATTAAAGGGTAATCAGGGTAATCAGAATTATGATATTCCGGACAATGTTGATGTGAGTCTGTATAATACTGTAATTATTTATTGCAAACCGTTCCATGTGGTGTTTAATGTGGCTGTACTGAATCGATAAATCATATTATGTCATCAAAAGATTATTACAAAATTCTTGGAGTTGAAAAAACTGCATCTGCTGAAGAAATAAAGAAAGCATTTCGTAAGCTCGCGCATAAGTATCACCCCGACAAACAAGGTGGAGACGAAGCAAAGTTCAAAGAAGTGAACGAGGCTTTTCAGGTATTGGGAGATGAAACCAAACGAAAGCAATACGATCAGTTTGGTGCTGATTTCAATCAGCAGGGTGGGTTTGGTGGTGGTATGAGTTGGGATGATTTTATGCGTGCCACTCGTGGACAGCAGGGTGGGGGAGGATTTAGTGGTAATTTTGGCGGGTTTGATTTTGGAGATATTTTTGGTGATATGTTTGGAATGGGTGGGAATCGTGGCGGTCGCCAGCGTCGAGGCAATGATATTCAAGTCGATATTGAGCTTGAGTTCAAGGAAGCTGCGTTTGGCGTAGAGCGAGAAATTAAACTTACAAAAAATAATGCATGTGGCGTGTGTAGTGGGTCAGGAGCTGAACCTGGGAGTAAGCTTGATACCTGTGGAGAATGCAAAGGAGCTGGACAAGTGAGACGGGTACAGCAGACTATACTAGGTGCTATGCAGACAGCGGTGGTTTGCCCTAAGTGTGGTGGGGTTGGAAAAATTCCTGAGAAGAGATGTAAACATTGTGGAGGAGATGGAATTATCCGATCTGAGTCAAAATATAATGTAAAAATTCCTGCAGGAATTTCTGAAGGTGAGGCTGTTCGCCTTTCTGGAAAAGGTGAGAGTGGGGGAGCTGGAGTCCAGCCAGGAGATCTTTATGTGCGTGTGCATGTGCGGGAGCACAAGGGCTGGGAGAGAGATGAGTATGATATACACAGTGAAATAACCATTACCTATCCGCAGGCAGTTCTTGGTGACACGGTTGTGGTAGAAACGCTTGATGGAGAGAAGAAAATTGCGGTCCCTGAAGGTGTTCAGGCTGGACAGGTTATTCGCCTCAAGGGACTTGGGATTACCAGATTACATGGTTCAGGAAGAGGGGATCATTATGTGCATGTAAAACTTGATGTACCAAAGAAAGTTTCCAAGGCTGCTAGAAAATTGATTGAAGAGCTGAAGAGTGAGTTAGAGTAAAATTAGCTCGAAGCGTTCCTCCCCTTGTAGGGGGGATAGGTGAGGTTTATTGTTGAAGAGATAATGCCCGTTTGGCACAGGTCATTTGTAGTTCACTGAGTGTTTTTTCTCTTTCAAAAAGAACTTTGTCATTTATATACCTTATAACTAGTAGCCCAAGTTTTTCTAAATTTCTTGTTCGTAATTTGTCGTATTTTTGTTGATATTGATGTATTGGGCCATCGAGTTCGATAACTAGTCGAAGTTCGTGACAATAAAAATCAACAATGTATTTCTTTATTTGAAATTGCCTTCTAAATTTATACCCTAATTTTTTATCTTTAAGTTCTTGCCAGAGAACTTTTTCTGCTTTTGTAGCGCGTAGGCGAAGTTTTTTTCTCCTGTCATTGTAATCTTTTGTATTAAAAAACAATGCCGCATGGCTCATATGTTCCCTCCTTTAAAAATAAATTAGTTGTTTTTAAGATGTAACCCCACCCTGTCCCTCCCCTACGAGGGGAGGGGACGTTTTTATTTTTTCTTTTTCAGTAACTTAAGCAGCGGTTTCAAGATTTTTTTCGTACACGATGTACAAAGATCATAATGGCCCATGCCATGTCCGCCTATTTGCTTTGTTGTTTCTTCCCCGTGACCATATAGTGCAACAGTGAGCCAGTTTTCTTTCTCTGACTTCTGTTTCTTGCTACACAAATCACAATAGGTTGTTGAACCCATATAATTCCTCCTTAAGAATAATATATGTATGTTATCTTAATCTGTGAAAGATTGTCAATTTAGTATGCTTTACCATCGAGCACGCGATTTACTTCAGCATCAGCTTCTTTATTTTTGTGTCTTAGGACATGTGAAATTCGCACTCGTTTGAATTTTTGCATTACGTTCCATGCTTCGATAAACAGTTTTTGAAGGGTTGGTTCTTTGACTTTCCATCGTCTGTTTAATTGTTCCACCACTAATTTACTATCCGCAACACAGTCTATTTCAGTCGCGCCAAGATCGAGTGCTTTTTTGAGTCCAGAAATAATTGCCATGTATTCGGCGTAGTTGTTTGTCTGTTTGCCCAGGTAGTCGCCAAAAGCGCTTAATACTTTTCCTTTTTCGTCTTTAATAACGACACCTGTTGCAGCAGGACCTGGATTTCCACGAGCGCCACCGTCGGTGTATATTGTTACTTTCATAGGTTTATGGCACACAGATTTCCAGAATTACCCGGATTAACCTAGATCTAATCATGGATTATCATGGAAATCTTGGTAATCTGTGTTCTATTTAGATTATTGATTAATCTCTGATTTCTTTAGATCGACAATCGTTAACTGTAATTCTCTATTCCCATTCCATTCGTTTACATCAATTTCAAATACGATATCAATTTTGTCTCCTGGCTTCAAGAGTTCACACCAGTTAGTTCCACTGTTCGCACACAAACTCCATCCGATCGTTTTTCTGATTTTATGCGTTTTGTGTTTTACCATCATCTTCAGATGTTTACTCTCTTTCCCGACGCCTTGAATTGAGTGTACGGTAACTCCTCGGGCGAGGTATTTGGGTTGTTCGTTTGCAATGCCAAATGGCTTGAATTTATCTAGTATATCAAATAATTCCCAATGTACATCCTCGAGATCGAGTTCGGTATCGATTGAAAGTGTGGGTGATATGTCTAGGCCTGTTGTTTTTGATTTGAAAGATTCAATAATTGCTTGTTTGAATTCTTCAAAAATTTCTTTTGAGCTGAGGGTAAATCCACAAGCCATAGGATGTCCTCCAAATTTCCTAAAAAAATGCGGCATTTCTTGGAGTGTTTCAACCATATTGAACCCGTCTATACTTCTTCCTGATGCCACAATTTCGTGTTCAAGTTCGGTGCAGACGATAGTTGGTTTCTGATATTTTTCTTTGAGTCGTCCTGCGATGAGTCCGACTAATCCAGGCGCCCAGCCGAATCCGTGAATCACGATTACGGGATCTGTTTTGTTCTTTTCCACTTGTTTGATGCTTTCTTTTACTAATTCTTCAGTCATTTTTTGACGGTCAGTGTTGTTGTTATTGAGTTCGAACGCAAGATCGATTGCGTCTGTACCCCGATCAGTCATCATGAGATTAAAGGCGGTATTGGCGTGATTCATCCGTCCTGCGGCATTGATACGTGGCGCAATCTGGAATCCAATCGTATCAGTCGTTATTTCTTTTTTCTTCTCATCTCCTTCTTTTTGGAACCGCGCTTCCAATAATAATTTTTGCAGTCCAAGTCTGCGCGTGTGATTGAGTACAATCAGTCCATATTTGGTTAGCGTGCGTGATTCACCGATGAGTGGAACCATATCCGCAACACTTGCGATTGCGACCATGTCGAGTAACCATTTTTCGTGCGCCTCATGTGTTTTTCCATTTGGGAGTTTTTCGTTGTGTTCTTTGTGACGACGCATCAGCCCTTGTACGAGCTTGAATGCGACTCCGCCACCTGCAAGATTTTTATCAGGATAGTTTTCTCCAGGAACTTTAGGATGGATAATTGCATGCGCTTCTGGAGGGGTTTCGGGCACTGCATGGTGATCAGTCACGATGACGTCGATTCCCGCCCCTTGTAATTTGCTAATTTCTGCCACATTGCTTACTCCACAGTCACAGGTAATCACTAGATTTACGTTTTTTTGTATAAAAATGTCGACCGTATTCATATTTAGTCCATATCCATCTATTTCTCGATGTGGAAGAAATACGTCAACAGTGGTACTTCCCAGTGCGCGGAGAGTTGAAACTAATATTACTGAAGCTGACACACCATCCGCATCATAATCGCCATGTACGATGATTGATTCTTTTTTTTCAATTGCATCAAGTATTCGTGTGATAGCCTTCTCCATGTCACGAAATAAAAAAGGGTCATATATGTCGCGCTCATAATCTGGATTCAAAAATTCATCAATTTCTTTTTGAGTCCTCATGTTTCGGTGATATAAAAGTCGAGCTACAATAGGGGAGAGCTCAGGGTGTTCTTCAGTGAATTGTTGTGGTGGATCAGCAAGAACGATCCATTTTTTTTGCATATACGGGGTAGTTCATAGGGAGAAAGCAAGAAAGCCAATAGTAAATACAAATTTATATTCTGTATTTTCCTACGAACTATTGGCTATGAACTTTCTCGCTGATTAGTAGTAGAACGCTGGCATCACAGTAAAGAAGAGCATTGCGAATACGGCAATGACACTGATGATAGTCCAGAGGATTTTCATTTTTTTACTTCCGTACATAAAATGTAAATACAATTATTTTAATTATACTAATTGACCTAATTATTCTAAAAAATGCAAAATACTTTTTTAGTTTGAAATTTTTTACTTATCTTTTCAATACTGCCAAGTACGCTTCGGTTGGAATATTTACTTTTCCTTTGCTCATACTCAACATTTTTTTCTTTCCTTTTTTCTGTCGATCGAGCAGTTTGTTTTTTCGAGTTACATCACCACCATAGAGTTTTGCGGTAACATCTTTTCGAAGTGCAGAGATGCGTTCACTTGCCACAATTTTTCCGCCAATTGCAGCCTGGATTTTGATCACAAATTGTTCACGGTCTAGTGTATCTTTCAATACTTCTACAATTTTTTTGCCTGCTCGATGTGCGTCGTCTTCCCATACGAGTGTTGCAAGTTCTTCTACCACCTCTTCTGCAATCATGATGTCAAGTTTGACTACATTCGCCTTACGATATTCTTTATAATCATAATTGAGTGATGCGTATCCACTTGAGACAGACTTTAGTTTATCGTAAAAATCAGTGATGAGTGAGGCGAGTGGCATTTCATAGTGAAGCATGGCGCGAGTTCCTGCGCCGGTACTTAAATATTCAGTATTTTTGTATATTCCTTTTCGCTCGGCAATTAGCCCCATGATATTACCGATGTATTCTTGAGGGGTAATAATGTCGACGGTCATCCACGGTTCTTCGATATGTTCAATTTTTTGAACTTCAGGTAAGTCTTGGGGACTTTTGATAATCAAATCCTCCCCATTTGTTTTGTATACATGATAGGCAACACTTGGGATAGTCGCAATAATGGAGAGTCCAAATTCACGCTTCAGGCGTTCTTGAAAAATTTCGAGATGTAACATGCCGAGAAGTCCGCATCGGAATCCAAATCCCAGTGCTTGTGAGTGTTCTGGTTCATAGAAGAGTGCTGAGTCACTCAGTTTCAGTTTGTCGACTGCTTCACGAAGCATTTTGTAATCATCTCCTTCGCGTGGAAAAATGCCGGCGAATACCATGGGCTTCACTTCTTTGTACCCTGGCAACTGTTCGGTCGCGCCGTTTTTTGCAAGTGTGATAGTATCACCGACGCGCACATCACCCAATACTTTTACCCCACTTGTGAGATATCCGATTTGTCCATTTTCTAAGATTCCGTCACTACTCATTTGTGGTGCAAAGTGCCCAATATCTAATACTTCTCCAGTCGCACCGGTCCCCATGAATAATACGGGGTCTCCTTTTTTCATACTACCATCTTTCATTCTGATTGCAGCCACAATTCCGCGGTAGTCATCATAGAGCGAATCAAATATCAATGCACGTGCAGGTTTGTCTGCAGTTTCTACTGGTGGGGGAACACGCTTAATCACTTCATCCAATAGTTCTGGAACGCCTTGCCCTGTCTTTCCTGAACAGGTAAGAATTTCTTCGCGTGTGCATCCGAGAAGGTGGATAATTTCAGCAGCAACTTTGTCTGGATCAGCATTCGGTAAATCAATCTTATTCATGACTGGAATAATCGTAAGGTTTTGATCAATTGCTAAGTATAAGTTTGCGATCGTCTGTGCTTGCACACCCTGACTTGCATCAACGAGAAGAATTGCCCCTTCGACTGCGGCAAGTGAACGAGAAACTTCGTAGGTAAAATCCACGTGACCTGGGGTATCAATAAGATTTAGGGTGTAGCCTTTGTATTTCATGCGTACTGGCTGGAGTTTGATCGTGATACCACGCTCTTGCTCAAGTTCCATTTGATCGAGTAATTGCGCGCGCATGTGACGTTTTTCTATTGTATTGGTAACTTCAAGAAATCGATCCGCGAGGGTCGATTTTCCGTGATCAATGTGGGCGATGATGCAGAAGTTGCGAGTGTCACTCATAATTTGGAACGATATTTTGCTAGGTTGAGCTATTTTTTTGTTTATTTATCTAGTCTAATTTTAACCTATCTCTATGGAAAAGGCAAGGATTGACAAAATGGCTAAAATAGTGTATATTTATTTGTTAACAACCGTCCTTTGTGCGCCGTTCTCAGCTTTCTTTTTGCCTTATTTAAGCTAAAATAGGGTGGTAAGAAGGTTGAGAATGGACTGTCTTTAGATTTGTGCACAGTGCACAGTCAGTAGGCAGATCAGGTTCGAAGAGGAGTTGAGATGAAGGATTTGTTGTTCAAGTTCCTGGAAGCTGGTGACGCTTCCGGGTGGAACGAGATGAGGCGGGGTATCGATCGTCGGCGAGTTACCCTCGGCGCGATCGACCTGTCGGGGAAGACCCTCACGGGATTTGACCTGACGTGGTGCGACCTCTCAGGCGCTAACCTGTCGGGTGCTGATCTGAGCCGCTCGCATTTCTCGTACTCCGACCTCTCAGGCGCTAACCTGTCGGGTGCCACTGTGGTCGACGCGTACTTCGACTACGTGAGGGTCGACGACGCAGACCTCTCAAGGGCGAACTTCAGCCGTTCGTCTCTCAGGGGCGTGAAGTTCGCCGGCGCTGATCTCGATCAGACCAACTTCACTGGCGCCATCATCGAAGACCCGAAATATCGGGGCTTTGATCAAGCGAAGAACGTCTCGACTGCTGTCTTCACGGACGTGGAGTACGACAGCATCTGCTGAGTCGAGACAAGGGTGGGCGCGTGATTTTACTCCGCGCCCGCCTCCAAACTATCCCACATCAGTAATGGTGTGGGGTTTTTGTTTGTAAATGAAATTTGACCCTTCCCTGT
>CAYMVY010000004.1:0-29588 GCA_964394405.1 uncultured Gammaproteobacteria bacterium
GATCTATTAACAACACTCCGATTGGTGCCTCAACTCCATCAACGGGTGTGTTTACCAATGTCACCTCAACTGTGTTGTACGTTTCTGGTTTATCACAATTTGCAGGAGGATTTATTTCAAACGCCTCTTCCTCAATCGGTGGTGGTCTCCAGGTAGCCGGAGCACTCAATGCCTCATCTTCACTATTCGTCTCAACCTCTCTCTTTGTCGGACAAGGTTCTGGATATGCTGCAGGTAGATTCACGGTTGATGGTCTCACCGGTAATCTCTCAACCTCGGGTACTGCCCAGTTCTTTGGCCTTGCCACCAATCGTGCTGGCTTCATCTCAAACGCCTCTTCCTCAATCGGTGGTGGTCTCCAGGTAGCCGGAGCACTCAATGCCTCATCTTCACTATTCGTCTCAACCTCTCTCTTTGTCGGACAAGGTTCTGGATATGCTGCAGGTAGATTCACGGTTGATGGTCTCACCGGTAATCTCTCAACCTCGGGTACTGCCCAGTTCTTTGGTCTTGCCACCAATCGTGCTGGCTTCATTTCAAATGCCTCTAGTTCAATAGGCGGGGCTCTTACCATATCCGGTCGTCTTACTTCGTCTTCAACAGCGTTTTTTACTCAAGGACTTGTTTCAAATGCCTCATCAACTTTTTCATCAGGTCTTGCGGTTACTGGTGCGTTTAATGTTTCTTCAACAATTTTTGTTTCAAACACTCTTTTCCTCGGACAAAGTGTAGGAAAACGTGCAGGTACGTTTACGATAGATGGACTTACAGGGAATCTTTCTGCTTCGGGTACAGCTCAGTTTTTTGGACTTGGAACTCTAATGAGCGGATTTATCTCAAACGCTTCTTCCTCAATTGGTGGCGGTCTCCAGGTAGCTGGAGCACTCAATGCCTCATCTTCACTCTTTGTCTCAACCTCTCTCTTTGTAGGGCAAGGTTCTGGATTTGGGGGAGGACGCATTGCTATGGATGGTCTCACCGGAAATATCTCTGCATCAGGTACAGTTGCGTTGACTGCACCATTGAACCCAACGATTGTGGGAGGTGTGTCGAGTTCGACTGCGCTTGACGGTGCTTCTTCAGTCTATGTCTCAGGCAAGTATGCGTATATAGCAAGCAATGGTAGCGATTCCCTGAGAATCATCGATATCTCAAATCCAACCGATCCTTCAATCGTTGGTGCAGTTTCTTCAACGCTTCTTAACGGGGCTAATTCGGTCTACGTCTCTGGTAAATATGCCTATGTCGCGAGTGAGGATAACAGTTCCCTTCGTATCATTGATATTTCTGATCCCACGGTGCCAAGTATTGTTGGCGGTGTAAGTTCCACGCTGCTTGCCGGTGCATTTTCAGTCTATGTCTCTGGAAAATACGCATATGTGGCGAACAGTATTGATGATTCTCTCCGTATTATTGATGTTTCAAATCCGGTGGGTACGTCAACCATTGTGGGCGGAGTTGTATCCTCAACCGCACTTAACTACGCATCTTCAGTGTATGTTGCTGGCAAGTATGCGTATGTTATAAGTTATGCTGATAACGCAATCCGCATTATTGACATCTCAAATCCTACAAATCCGACCATTGTCGGTGGTATCAAAGATGGAACTAACCTGAATGGTCCTAAATCTGTCTACGTCTCTGGCAAGTACGCATATGTGGCAGTATTTAATGGTAGCGCTTTGCGTATCATCGATATTTCAAGTTCGACCGCACCTGCAATTGTTGGTGGAGTCGAAGATATAACTAATTTATCAAACGCAAATTCAGTCTACGTCTCTGGCAAGTACGCCTACGTAGCAAATTACTCCAATGATTCTCTACGTATCATCGATATTTCAAGTTCGACCGCACCTGCAATTGTTGGTGGGGTGCGTGATACAAGCAATCTTAATGGAGCACTATCAGTCTACGTCTCTGGCAAGTACGTATATGTGACGAATTATCTTGACGATTCCCTCCGCATCATCGACCTAGGTGGCATCGATGCACCAGTCGCTAACATCGGAGCACTACAATCAAGCAACATTAATATCACTGAAAACATCACCATTGGCAATAATGCGTATATCCAAAATGGATTGAATGTTGGTGCAGGGGGGATTATGACTGATGGTGGAATTGCTCTCGGTGGTGCATTGACTCAAGTACCTTTAAGCAGTCCTGTTGAAGTTTTTTCACTAGAACTTCCTTCAGACGTCAGAGTAATTGATGTTGTAGGTGAGTATGCATACCTTGGTATTAGTGGAGATACTGCAAATGAATTTCGTATATTCGATATTTCAAATCCTGCACATCCGGTACAGGTGGGGGGGTATGATTACTCAACTGATGTAATGAAAATTTCTGTAGTTGGTAAATACGCATATGTTGGAACTGGTTTTGGAGTCAATGAATTTAGCATACTTGATATATCTGATCCAGCTAGTCCAAAAGAGGTCGGAGTATATGATTTTGCGAGTAGCGGAATTTCAAGTATTTCTATCTCAGGAAAATATGCATTTATTAGTTTGTATAATACAACTGAGGCACTACACGTGCTCGATATTTCAAATCCTGCAAGACCGGCTTTAATAGACAGCATGTCATTTTCTGATGAAGTTACTAATGTACATATTTCCGGTAAGTATGCCTACGTTGCTATAGGTGGTAATACGACGGACGAGTTTCGTGTAATTAATATTTCAAACCCATACGAATTGACGGAGCTTGATGCGTTCGGTGCCTCCACTTCTGATATTGAGGGTATATACACCGCGGGTAAGTATGCGTATATTGGTATTTTTGGTACCAATGATCCTTTTAGAATTTTGGATATTTCTATTTCTACCTCGGTTACACAGGTGGGTGCTCTCGACTTTCCAAATGCGGCAAAGAGCGTAAGTGTGTTTGGAAAATATGCATATGTGGGATTTGATGGGTATGAATATGATAATTTTCGTATAATTGATATTTCCAGTTCTACTTCACCTATTGAGGTGGGTAATTTTATTTTTTATGGAACTGTCCAGGCTATTGAAGTGTCTGGTAGATATGCGTATGTCGGACTTGCATATCTCGGTGACAACTCATCTCTTCACGTCATCGACCTCGGTGGTATCGACGCACCAACGGCCAATATCGGAGCACTCCAAGTCAACACCGTCAACCTCACTGAGAACCTCACGATTGGCAACAATGCATACATCACCAATGGGCTAAATGTAGGAGGTGGTGGAGTATTCAGTGATGGCGAACTGTCTATTGCAGGAACCAGTACTCTTCGTAATCTCTTTGTCTCCTCAACTCTTACTCTAGGCTACGGAACCTCTACCTACAACATGGGTAGATTCACCGTAGATGGTCTCACCGGCAATCTCTCAACCTCAGGTACTGCTCAGTTCTTCGGCCTTGTCACCAATCGTACTGGCTTCATCGCATCCGCCTCTTCCTCTATCTCTGCTGGTCTCCAGGTAGCCGGAGCACTCAATGCGTCATCTTCACTCTTTGTCTCAACCTCTCTCTTCATTGGACAAGCTCCTGGATTTAACAATGGACGTATCAGTATGGATGGTCTTACGGGAAACATTTCTGCATCAGGAAGTCTTTCATTGTCAAGTGGGTCATTTACGCAAATTCTTACGGGCAGTAGTTCATTAGAAACTGTAGGTGGATTTGATACGAACGGTGCAACATATAGCAAGTCAGTATATGTCTCAGGAAAATATGCATATGTTGACAGTAATAACACTTTCCAAATAATTGACATTTCTTACCCAGCTAAACCTACAGTAGTTAGTACACTTAGCTCATCATTATTTAATCGTATTAGCGACATCAAGGTTGCCGGGATGTATGCATATATTACAAATAGCACAGATGATAGTCTTCGTATTGTTGATATTTCGAATCCCGCCTCTCCTCGTATTGTGGGTGGGGTTAGAGACACCTCAAAACTTGATGGTGCAAATTCAGTGTATATTTCCGGGAAATACGCATATGTAACTGCGGGAGGTTCGGATAGTCTTCATATCATTGATATCTCAAATCCAATAGGAACCTCGACTATTGTTTCAACAATCACCTCGTCTACGGCATTGAATGGCGCGGATTCACTCTATGTATCAGGAGGGTATGCGTATATTGGTGCAATTAATAATTTTACCGTTATTGATATTACAACATCCAGTCCTGGGATTGTAGGTAATTTAGCTTCATCTACTGCGCTTGGAATATCTTCGGTGTATGTATCAGGAAGGTACGCCTATGTCACTAGTGCAGGTTCCTATGACACACTTGACATTATTGATATTTCAAATCCGTCTAATCCAAATATTGTAGGGAGGGTTTCAAATACTATAGGTGAATATATCTACGCTGGCTATTCAATTCATGTGTCTGGGGGGTATGCGTATATTGGGGTAGGAGAACCTTCTATAGACACAGGCGCATTATTAGTGATTGATGTTTCAAGTTCGACTGCTCCCCGTGTGATTGATTTCTTTTATGTGGCTACTGGTTCTTTTGCACTTACTGATATTATGGTTTCGGGTAAGTACGCGTATCTGGTGGGGTATGCAGGGATGAGTGAATTAAGTACTTTTGCGATTGTTGATCTTGGCGGTATTGATACACCAGTCGCGCATATTGGTGCGTTACAAGTGAGTAATGTTAACCTTACCGAAAACATCACCATTGGAAACAATGCATATATTGGAAATGGATTAAATGTCGGAGCTGGTGGTATTATGACTGATGGACTCGTGTCTGCAGGAGCACTCGATATTAGTATGAAGATTGAGCCGAAGATAGTAGGTGGTGTCAAGGATTCAAACTTGCTTAATGGCGCTACTTCAGTCTACATCTCAGGTAAATATGCGTATGTAGCAAATGATACGGATGATTCTCTGCGTATTATAGATATCTCAAATCCAATAGGCACGTCGACCATTGTCGGTGGAGTATCGAGTACCTTTATCAATGGCGCTAATTATGTCTATGTATCTGGTAAATATGCGTATGTTACCCATTCTGCTGCAGGACAAGATGGAATGAGTGTTATTGATATTTCTAATCCTACTACACCAACTATAGTCGGTGTAGTATCGAGTACTCTTCTTGATGGTCCTGTTTCAGTTTACGTTTCAGGTAAATATGCGTATGTGGCTGCTGCAAACGAAAATGCTCTTCGTATTATCGATATTTCTGATCCTTTTACTCCAACTATTGTAGGTGGGATAGTATCTAACTCTCTTCTTAATGCTATTCGTCATATCTACGTTTCAGGTAAATATGCGTATGTGGCGAGTTGGGTTGACGACTCTCTGCGTCTTATCGATATTTCCAATCCTTTTGCGCCTGCCTTTGTAGGTGGTGTTAAGGATTCGAACTTGCTTAATGGTGCTACTTCAGTCTACATCTCAGGTAAATATGCGTATGTAGCAAATAATACTGATGATTCTCTGCGTATAGTTGATATTGCTAGTTCCACTGCGCCAACGGTCGTTGGTGGAGTATCTAGTACTCTTCTTGATGGCGCTAATTATGTCTATGTATCTGGCAAATATGCATATGTTACATTCTCGTCTACAGCGTTGGACGGGGTACGTGTTATCGATATATCTAGTTCCACTGCGCCAGTGATTGTTGGTGGAATCGCAGATTCGATAAATCTCAATGGCGCTAGTTCAGTCTATGTATCTGGTAAGTACGCATATGTAGCGAATCAGACTAGTGACTCTCTATATATTATTGATATTGGTGGAATCGACGCACCAGTCGCAAACATTGGTGCATTGCAGGTTAACATGATTAATCTTACAGAAAACATCACAATTGGAAACAATGCATACATTACCAATGGATTAAACATCGGTAGTGGTGGGGTATTTACTGATGGCTCTCTCAGTGTTGCTGGCACCTCGACTCTCCGCAATCTCTTTGTCTCCTCAACTCTTACGCTTGGCTACTCTAGCTCTACTTATAATTCTGGTAGATTCACGGTTGATGGCCTCACCGGAAACATTTTTGCATCAGGAACACTTAGTCTTGCTGCAGGGAGTACCACGTCTACCAGCCTTCTGGTGGGAGTGGGGACTGGCTTTAATGCCGGGCGATTCAATGTCGAAGGATTGACGGGAAATATTTTCACTTCAGGAACGCTCACGATGTCAGCTCTAGCTAACCCAACAATCGTTGGCTCGATTAATAATAACACGTATTTTGACACAGTCGACAATATTATCGTATCTGGTAAGTATGTGTATACGACTGCATCTAATTCTTATTTATCTGTTACTGATATCTCTGATCCTGCCTATCCCGAGCTTGTGGATACTATTACAAGTGGGTATGGCTCTAACATGGACGGTCTATTTATTTCTGGTAAGTATGCGTACACTGTCGGGGCGGATGGAATGGGTATTTTTGATATCTCAAACCCAAGTTCATTAATAACATTATATGATAATGGTGGTTCTTTTAGTTTTTCTGATGCGCGTTCTATCTATGTCGCTGATGAGTATGCGTATGTCGTGAGTAATGGGGATGATATGGTTCAAATTCTTGATGTGTCTAATAAAACGAGCATAAAAGAACTCGGGAGAGTAACGAGTAGTACTGCGCTTAATGGTGCACAATCAATATCAGTGCAAGGCAAGTATGCGTATGTGGCAAATTATGCAGGAAATCGATTGAGTGTAGTTGATATCTCAAATCCAATGGTACCAACTATTGTGGGGGGAGTCTCAAGTACCGCACTACGTGGAGCTTATTCTGTACAAGTCTCTGGAGGATATGCATATGTTGTTAGTGAGACTGATGATTCATTGAGTATTATTGATATTTCTTCTCCAACAAGTCCTACATTGGTCGGCACTGTGTCTGATAGTACACGATTAAATGGAGCCCGCTCGGTCCACGTGGTGGGCAAGTACGCATATGTTGCAAGTATTCTCAGTGGGGTAAGTATTGTGAATGTTTCAAGCTCTACTGCCCCTAGTGTTGTCGCATACAAAGATGATGATACATATCTAGGTGAACCAGCAGCAGTCTATGTGTCTGGTAAGTATGCGTATGTTGGTGCTGGCACTTCAGCGAGAGTCACTGTACTCGATATCGGTGGAGTGTATGCGCCATCTGCACAGATTGATGCGCTCCAGGTCAGTAACCTCAATGTCACCGAAGAAGCGTTTATTTCCAAGAGACTGATCGTAGGTTCTCAGGGGATTTCCACCCATGGGCTATTATCTTCAGTTGGTCTAGAAATCACCCATAAGACAGATCCAAAAGTTGTTGGTGGGGTCAAGAACTCCTCTACCTTGAATGCACCATACGCAGTTGATGTCGTAGGTAGATATGCGTATGTACTTAATTCTACAAGCAATAACCTTGCAATCATTGATGTTTCAAATCCAGTCGGGACATCAACTATTGTAGGTAGTGTTTCATCAAATTTATTATCTGGTGGAAGATCAATTCGTGTTGTAGGTAAGTATGCATACACGGCAAATGCAATTGATGATAGTGTTCGTATCATTGATATCTCGAGTTCTACTCAACCTTCCATTGTCGGTGGTATTAAAGATGCTAGATTTCTTGATGGAGCCTCTGAAATTCAGGTAGTGGGTAAGTACGCATATGTAGCAGTGGCAGGGAGTGCGTCTAATAATAGACTCACCATACTTGACGTATCTAATCCAGTCGGAACTTCCACTATGATTTCGAGTATTGCTTTTGATTCATCAGCAAGCACTTACTCGCTCTATGTTCAGGGTAAATACGCATATGTAGCCGGCCGGGATGCCTCAAAAATATATATTGTTGATATCTCAAATCCACACGCACCGACTACAGTGGGAACTCTCAGTGATGGTAGTGTTGGTCCATATGATATCTATGTTTCTGGACGATATGCGTATGTAACGAGGGGGGCGGGTATGTCTATCATTGACGTGTCAAATCCTGCAAGTCCTACTACACTAGCAAACATTGATACATCAGGTAATCCTAATTCGTGGGATGTGCAAGGGTCTTCCAGAAACGATATCATTGTCTCTGGTAAGTATGCATATATGAGTTTTTATTATGGCGGTGGATTCGCTGTTGTTGACGTGTCAAATCCTGCCTATCCTAAATTTGTTTCTGTAAAATCTGCACTTGATAATGCATTATTAGATGGATCTCGAGGAATGGATATTTCTGGTAAATATGCATATATTGCGTCCGAGGTACAAGACAGTCTCGTTATTGTTGACCTTGGTGGTATTGATGCTCCTGTTGCAAATATTGGAGCCCTGCAATCCAGTAATATTGATGTCACTGATAATGTGACGATAGGAGAAAGTGTGCATATTGGAAATGGATTAAATGTAGGAGTAGGTGGTATTACAACTGATGGATTATTCTCGGGCGGAGCGCTAGATATTAGCATGAAGATAAATCCAAAGATTGTAGGAAATGTGGTCTCGACCACAGCGTTGAACGGGGCGTATGGGGTACATGTCTCAGGAAAATATGCATATGTAGTAAGTCCTTTCAATGGAGATACACTAAGTATTATAGATATTTCAAACCCCATGAGCAGTACTACAATTGTAGGTAAGATTACATCTACCACTGCACTTAATGGAGCTTTTTCAGTCTATGTTTCTGGGAAGTATGCATATGTCGCCAATTACTCCGATTCTTCTCTTCGTGTAGTTGACGTGTCTGATCCCAGCTGGCCTTTAATTGTTGGTGGGATAAAAGATACTACCAATTTATTAAGTCCAACCTCAGTCTATGTCTCTGGTAAGTATGCATATGTGACCAGCGAAGATGATGCACTTCGTGTTATTGATATCTCCATCCCAACTGCACCAAGAATTGTGAGTGGGGTGAAGCATAGCACTAATCTAGACGGTGCACAGTCAGTCTATGTCTCCGGTAAGTATGCATATGTAGTGAGCAATGGTGACGATTCGTTACGCATTATAGATGTTTCTAGTCCTGTGACCACTACGATTGTGGGTGGGGTCAAGGATGCTACCATTCTTAATGGTGCAATTTCAGTATACGTCTCTGGCCGATATGCATATGTAGCAGCGTCAAATGATGACTCGCTCAGAATCATAGACATCTCGAGCTCTACTGCACCAGTGATTGTTGGTGGTATAAAAGATACTGTTAATCTGGGTTACCCACAATCAGTGCATGTCTCAGGTAAATATGCCTATGTGGCAAGTGTAAATAATTCTTCTCTCAGTATTGTAGACATCTCGAGCTCTACTGCACCAAAAATCGTAGGTGGGATTAAAGACACCGTGAATCTTAATAATCCAGGTCTAGTTTTTGTTGCGGGTAAGTATGCGTACATGACATCTCAGAATAACAATTCCTTCTCCGTCATCGACATCGGCGGTATCGACGCACCCTCAGCACACATCGGAAGCATCCAATCTAGTAACATCAATATTACCGAGAACCTCACCGTAGCAAACAATGCATACATCTCCAATGCCTTGAACGTAGGTATGGGAGGCATCTTCATGGACGGAGCCCTGACGGTCATGGGTACCTCTACGGTCAAGGGACTATTTGTCTCAAGCACCCAGGTCTACCTCCCAGATATTGCCAACGCCGGTTCACCAGGAGGGAATTATGTCTGTTTTGGAGATAGAGGAAAGATATCTTACCAGGCAACCAACTGTACGGTATCATCAGAACGTTTTAAGCATGACATAGAACAATGGGGAGGAGGACTTGAGATGATTCTAGGTTTGAATCCAGTCATCTATAAACGCAATCATGACGAAGCAGAGGAAATAGGGTTAATTGCTGAAGAAGTAGATCTCGTAGACAAGCGTTTTGTGGTATATGAAACAAATAGTACAACCCCTCGTACCGTTGACTATATGCGCTTGGTTGTTCCTCTGATCGGTGCAATCAAAGAACAACAATCTCAAATCGACAGTATGCTGCTCTCACAGGTTGGTCTCTCTACTTCAACCCCTCGCTCAGTCTCAGAAGAAGAACTCCTCTATGCAAGCAACCGACCGCTCACCAGTGCACTGACCTATCTGGTATCCAAAGTCTCTGACGGTGCATTCATCCTGAAAGACTTCCTGGCAGAGAGAGTAACCGCAGTCGTTGGGGTATTTACCAAGATAAAAACTGATATTATTGAAGTAGATACTGGAATTGAAATGAAAGATAAAACAACAGGTCAAGTGTACTGTGTAATGATCGATAATGGTGAAATAGTAAAAGTGCTGGGGAAATGTGATGAAGAGCCTGTAGCTGAGTTCAATTATCCTGAAGAAGGTGGTGGTACGAATAACCCGATCTCACCTACTGTAGGTGATGGAGGAGAAAATGCCCCTCCCGAGCCTCCTCAAGAAAATGTAAATAGCGATCCATTGCCTATTCCTCCTGAAGATGTAGAGGAGGTGGTAAGTGATATATTGTCAGACATGTTGCTCGGAACAGAAGATACTTCTAGTGGGGACGTGGTCACTGGGGAGACCGTGATTGGAGGAGCTGCTGAGGAAAATCAAGTAACATCAGTAAACGCAGATTCTGGTGTCACCGAAGTAACACCTGTAGTATCTGAGGGTGTAGAGTGACATCTGCAGAGGGAGGGGTGATATATATTGTATAACGTTAGGAGTGGTGCTATACTACTAGCATTTAATAAATCTTTTTTGTATGAATAAACAAAAAATCATTGCAATTGTTATCGGTGTCGTGTGTGTAGGGTTAGTCGTGACTTCGTGGTATTTTTATTCTCAGTGGAAAAAGGCGGTTAATGTATCGGCCGACAATACGCAAGAAGTGTTGAGTGTGGCCGAGGAAATAGGTCGACATATACAGCTTCCACAAGATGAAACACCAACACTTGCAACCGTAAGTGATAAAGAAAAATTAAAAGACCAGCAATTTTTTGCAGCAGCAGAAAACGGAGATAAAGTGCTCATATATTCCAATGCGCGAAAAGCTATTTTATATCGACCAAGTATTGATCGGATCATTGAAGTTGCTCCAATATTTTTTAATGATGCTACTAGTACTAATCCTGCAGCAGGAGGGACGAGTAATTAGTGCGTAAATTTTAAAGTGTATCATGTGGTATGAAGAAGTATATTCAATTACTCATGATAGTACTCTTTATTGTAGCATGTGGTTTTGCATTCTATTTTTATTCGCAATGGCAAAAGGCGATGGAGATAGTCAGAGCTCAGTCGGGTGGCGAAATTACTGAAATCATTGAGGTTATTTCACAATTGATGGATTTGCCTGAAGATGAAACACCAACACTTGCGACCGTAAGTGATAAAGAAAAATTAAAAGACCAACAGTTTTTTGCAAAAGCGGAAAATGGAGATAAGGTACTGATGTATAACACGTCGCTCAAGGCTATTCTATATCGACCAAGTACTAAGCGAGTTATCGAAGTTGCTCCAATCTATGTTGATGAAAATGAGGGGGCGGTTACAGAGGTAAACAACGAGGCGCTTGGTAGTAGTGAACAACAAACAATAGCATTCAAACTTGCATTGTATAATGGCTCAGGAGTGCCTGAGAAGCATACACCCCTTGTAGAAAAGATACAGGGAGAATATAAAAAAGCGGAAATCGTAATCGTGAAAGATACTACAAGTACGTATGCAGGATCTGTTGTCGTGGATATCAATGGTTCTATGAATGACGAAGCTAATAAAATAGCAACACTCATAGGAGGTATAGTAGCTCCGCTTCCAGCAACAGAACAAAAACCCGATGCAGACATTCTCATTATTATTGGAAAATAATTATACTTTATGAGGCTGAGATTTGGTACCACATCAGCTCTCGTAGTAGCAGTACTCTTTTTTTTAATACCGGGTATTGTTTTTGCGGGGACAATTGATACCAGCTACAAGTATGGATGGGGAGAAAATTTTGGATGGATTAATTTTGCGCCTACAGATTCTGGGAATACCTACCACGGACTTACGGTTACTGACTCACTGGTGACCGGTTACGCCTGGTCTAAAACGTATGGATGGATTAATTTTTCACCTACCAATGGTGGAGTAACTAATACTTGTAGTGGGGTGCTTGGAGGTCACGCATGGTCAACTGAGCTTGGATGGATACCCCTGACTGGAGTGACTATTAATTCATCAGGTGAATTCACAGGAACCGGAGGGAGTGCCTCTTCGGCTGCTGGAAGAATAACTTTTGATTGCGATCATTGTGATGTGCGCACTGATTGGCGTCATTGTAGTGCTGCTTCTTGTGGAAATGGAGTGGTAGAAGGCAGTGAGGCATGTGATAGTGGTGGAAGTAATGGTAGTTGTCCTAGCACCTGTTCATCGTCGTGCACCGTGAATACATGTGATAGTGCTCCAGCGCCTACCTGTGCAAATGGCGCGTCTGACTATCCGACCTGTACACCTCCACCAACTCCAACCTGTGCAAATGGTGCTTCAGATTATCCAACCTGCACCCCACCTCCTGAACCTACCTGTGCAAATGGCGCGTCTGACTATCCGACCTGTACACCTCCACCAACTCCAACCTGTGCAAATGGTGCTTCAGATTATCCAACCTGCACCCCACCTCCTGAACCTACCTGTGCAAATGGTGCGTCCAATTATCCCACCTGTACTCTTCCAGGAGAGCCACCTGTCGATGTGCCTCCTGATCTGCCACCTACAGACCAGCCACCCCAAGATACAGGAACTGGTGGGGGGTCAGGAACTGATACAGGAGGAAGTGTGGGAGGTACAGTACAGCAGATCGCAAATCAAATAGGAAATCAAATAGGAAGTACTATTAGTGAAACCGCAACAGTGGTTACAGATTTTGTTGCAGAGACATTTGAATCAATTGCTGAAATACCCGCAGTAGCCGCTACTACAAAGGCCGTCGGAGCTGCAGTTGCAAAGACAAAAGAGGTCTTCGATAATCCAGTGGTTGAAAAAACGAATGAGACCATAGCAGCACCTGTGATTGCAACTGTTGCTGTTGCAAACGTCGTCGCGGGTGGATTTCAATTTTCACAACTACTACTGTACTTGAGATTGGTATTCTCTCAGCCATTCCTCTTGTACAAGAGACGTAAGCAGAAACAGTGGGGTGTCGTGTATAATTCGTTTACCAAACAACCTCTTGATCTTGCTGCTGTTCGATTGATCAATGCGGAGACAGGTAATATTAGTCAAACTCAGGTGACAGATGGACAGGGGCGCTATTTTATCTCAGGAGACCCAGGTGTGTATCGAATTGAGGTGCAGAAGAGTGGATTCACCTCAACGAGCGAATATTTGAAAAATTTTTCAGAAGATCATGCATTTGCAAATTTGTATCATGGGGAGAAATTTAAAGTAGAGGAAGATAAAAAAGAATTGAATTATAGTATCCCCCTTGATCCAGAATTGGAGAAGAAGACAACTACAAAATTGATTGCAGAGTATACGCGTATCGGTTTGCAGAATTCTATTAGTTTGATTGGAATTATAGCGACAATAATCTCCTTGATTATTTCTCCCAAGTCATTTATCGTAGGACTTCTTGTTTTCCACCTCCTCGTATATCTATTGATACGTCGATTAACTCTGAAAAAGAGAAAAGCAGCGGTCGGGGTCATTTCTAGCTCGAACACACACAAAGGTGTGGGGAAGGCGGTGGTCCGTGTATTTGATAGTAACTATCATAAATTAGTCGCTATGGCTGTGACTGATCGCAAGGGAAGGTATGCAATTCTGGTTGGCCCGAGCACCTATTATATTACGGTTGAAAAGAAAGGGTACCGTCTATATGAGAGTGGGGTACTAGATTTTTCAAGTGAGAAGACTGCAGGAATGGGTGGTCTGCTTACTGAGAATGCGGTACTTGAACCAATGTCAAATTCTTCAGACACAGGAACCACATCCTCAGAAGATCAATTTTTTGAGAAAATGAATAAAGAGTGATGGAAGGTATGTTAGTAGGTAGAAAGAATAAAAAAACGACTCTCATACGAGAGTCGTTTTTAAATACTGAAAATTGGTTAATTACCAGAAACACTCTTCGATACGTATCTACAAGACGAGTGCCTCTAAACACAAGAAATCAAGCATATTTCTTGGTTTGTGTGAGGTATGGTAAAATATATGCAATATAATTCCTACTTCTTTTTAGTTTGTTATGAAACCACTAAGTTATTATTTTGAACATGCCATACAGCACGGAGCTTCTGACCTACATCTGGTGGCCCATGAGAAACCCATGGTCAGAATACATGGTGAGCTGGTCGTAATCACTGAGACAGAGTTGGGTGAAAAAGAGCTTGAAACAGCAATTCTTGGTATTCTTGATGCGCCGGCAAAAAAGAAATTCGATGTGGAGCATGATCTCGATTTTGGATATTCATATAAAAATGTCCGTTTTCGTATCAATGTGCATCGTCAGGAACAATCAATAGGACTGGCAGCACGTCTAGTTCCAACAGAAATTCCGACTGGTGAGGTATTGCGTTTTGAAGAACCACTCTATGATGCGACCAAGCTGATCGATGGATTGGTGTTGGTGGTAGGACCTACAGGAAACGGAAAATCTACCACAATCGCGCGCATGGTTGAAGAGATCAATAATTCAAGAAACGCGCATATTATCACTATCGAAGATCCGGTCGAATTTGTATTTACGAGCAAGAAAAGTTTGATAGAACAGCGTGAGCTAGGTGGTGATACACCCTCGTTTGCGTCAGCTCTAAAACATGTGCTCCGACAAGATCCCAATGTAATTATGGTAGGGGAAATGCGTGACCCAGAGACTATAGCAACCGCGCTTACTGCTGCGGAGACTGGGCATTTGGTCTTTTCAACATTACACACATCGAGCGCAGGCGAGGCAATTGAGCGTATTGTAGATGTGTTCGAGGGGCCAAAGCAAAAACAAGTACTCATCCAGCTTTCAAGCGTTCTTCGATATGTCATAGCACAACAACTTCTTCCGAGTGCGGATGGAGCACGTATTGTTGCTCGAGAAGTGTTGGTGAATACCCCTGCTGTTGCGAATTTGATTAGAGAAAATAATATCGCACAACTCACCAGTGCAATTCAAACTGGAGCAAAGAATGGGATGCTTTCTATGGAACAGTCGCTCAAATGGTTGGTTAAAGAAAAGCTTATTTCAGAAGAAACTGCCCGCAATAGGATGGGTCGGGATAAACATCTCTAACATTGTCTTACCATGGCACGCACCTATCGTGTGCGTCGGGTTGCACGCCATGATGCACGCCCCGCGCATTCATCAGAACCACGAATAAATCGAGTACAAGTATACAAGATATTTTTTTTGATAGTTATTTGTATTATTATTGGTCGGCTTTTTTCGCTCATGATTATAGGACATGGGTTTTACATAGCTCTTGCGTCAGACTCGCATGAGATGTACGCCGAGCTTATTCCTGAACGTGGTTCAATTTACCTTGAAAATAATGAAGGAAAACAGACACCACTGGCGCTTAATCGGGATAAATTTATTGTATTTGCAGATACTCGATCATACGATGACCCAAAAACTCCACTTGAGGTGACGCGCGCTCTTGCTTCTTTTTTTCATTATGGGGAAGAGAAAGAAAAACAGGTTTTGGAGCAATTGAGTAAGGTAAATGATGGATACGAACAAATTGAAAAGAATATTGATGAAGAAACAAAAAAAAGTTTAGAGAATCTGAAACTTCCAGGTATCTATTTTACCCGATTCCGTGAACGATATTATCCAGAAGGGGTGTTGGCTGCGCCCGTTATCGGATTTGTAGGAAAAAGTGAGGAAGATACGAGTATTGGGCGGTATGGAATTGAAGGGTATTGGAATTCTGTGGTTGGTGGAAGTGGGGGATTTCTCGAGGGAATTAGGAGCGCCAAGGGTGCATGGATTCCGCTTGCAGGGAGGACTTTTGACGCTGCGACTGATGGTGCGCATTTGGTCCTCACACTCGATCGTACGCTTCAGTATGAAGTGTGTGAACGTTTGCGCGAAGCAGTGAAAACCTATGAAGCTCAATCAGGGTCTCTAGTGATTATGGATCCGATGACTGGCGCAATTATAACAATGTGTTCAATTCCTGACTTTGATCCAAACGAGTATGGGAAAATCGAAGATCTTTCAGTCTACAATAATTTATCAATTTTTGAATCCTACGAGCCAGGTTCAGTATTCAAACCGATCACTATGGCAGCAGCGCTTGATGCGGGGGTGGTACGACCAGAAGACCCTTTCACTGACACGGGTTCTGCTGATGGTAGCTGCAAAAAGCCGATTCAGAATGCGGAAAATCGAAGTTATGGACTACAGAACATGAGTGGTATTTTGGAGTACTCGATCAATACGGGAGTGGTATATGTGGTAAAAAAACTAGGAAAAGAAAATTTTAGAAATTATGTTGAAAAATTTGGTTTTGGAACAAAGACTGGAATTGAACTTGATACTGAGAGTGCAGGAACAATTGCCTCATTGTCACAGAATAAAGGGAACACGGTTGACTGCTATACCGCGACTGCTTCATTTGGCCAGGGAATTACTGTCACACCACTGCAGATGGTAACAGCATTTTCGGCGATTGCAAATGGAGGAAAATTGATGAAGCCCTATATTGTCAAACGTATTGAGTATGCAAATGGAAAAGTGGAGGATGTACATCCAACTATAATTCGACAGGTGATTGATGCGCATACTGCAGATTTAGTAGCTGCGATGATGGTGCGTGTCGTTGATTACAGTGAGGGTAAGAGAGGTCAGGTTCCTGGATACTATATTGCAGGAAAAACTGGAACCGCACAGATTGCAGGGCCTGGTGGATACTCTACAGAGACTAATCATTCATTTATTGGATTTGGACCAGTGGATAATCCCAAGTTTGTCATGCTGATTCGGCTTGAAAAACCACAACGTTCGTATGCAAATATCACTGCTGCGCCATTGTTTGCACAGCTGGTGAAGTACATGATGTCCTACTACCATATTCCCCCAGAAAGATAGGTTTTTTCGATTGACAAAGAGAGGGGGATTGGATATAGTATTGCTCACGTTTTACGGCCCGTTCGTCTAGTGGCTAGGACGCTAGGTTCTCATCCTAGTAACAGGGGTCCGATTCCCCTACGGGCTACCAAAATAAATAATCCCATTAATGGGATTATTTATTTTGTGGTTCAATGGGGAATCGGACCAGGGAAAGGTGAAACCGTAAGGTTTCACGTGCTGAGGAAAGTTTATGAAAACCCGAAGGTTTTCATAAGAGGACACTGAGCGACCCCGAGCGAAGTCGAGGGGGAGTCGAAGTGGACGAGTACGATTTTCCCCTACGGGCTACCACGATAAATCATCCCATTCATGGGATGATTTATTATTCTTGACAAAAATGGAAAATAATAGTACTATCTTCCGTTGATTTCCTACCCTGCCAGATAGGCGAGGGACTTGGGAATTGACAACACCTTTTTCACTAGGGAGGCGAGCGATGCCTTTGCACCGAGCAGGTGGCAAGATCACAGGGAGTCATACCACGGTTACTGACGCGACCGCAGTGGTCGTGGATGTGGCTGAGACGCTCCCGAGCGTCACGAAGATCATTCTCGGGCCAATGGAGAGCACGAGGTGCAAGAGGCCTCGGCTCAAGTTCAACCCGATTCAAGCGGGCTGGAAGATCACGGTGTGTGGGAACACCTCGGTGCAGACGATCTACGTCTACTCCCAGGATCCCCAGGCGACCAAGATGGCTCTCGAGGGAGTCTTCTCGTGAGGCGCAGCTCACTGACACGTATAACCGCGGCGTGTCTGGTGGGGTCGATACATACGCGGTTCCATCAAAAATATCTCGGCGTAATCGGGATATTTTTGTTTATTTTGGAATGTGGTAGGTCTATGGATAAGATTGACATTGAGCATAATTTTCGGTATGCTAATGCCATTATTATGTCAGGGTAGCTCAGTTGGTAAGAGCGGAGCATTCATAACGCTCAGGTCGGGGGTTCGAATCCCCCCCTTGACACCAGGAAGAAGTCATAAAGTCAAAAGTCTATAAAGTCGCAAAGTCAGATTTTGTATTTACTTTACGGACTTTGTGACTTTCGACTTTATGACCAAAAACCATCCTTCATCGGGATGGTTTTTGGTATCAGGTGGGTTTATTTCTTCAGTGCGTCTTTGAGACTCTTTCCAGCCTTGAACTTGGGTACAGTCACTGGAGGAATTTGGATTTTTTCAGTAGGGTTCTGTGGATTGACCCCGACACGTCCTGCGCGGGTCTTTGCGCTAAAAGCGCCGAATCCTGCAATAGAGACTTCGCCATTCTGTTTAAGTGTATCAATAACGATGTCGACAAATGCTTCAACCATTGCCTCGGCCTCTTTTTTTGAGACACCTACTTTATCTGCGATGGTCTGTGCCAATAGTGCTTTGTTCATAATGATTAAATGGTTAGCTCCTACACACGTGTGAGTGTAAGGAGAAGTAAAATATAAGTATAGAGTTAGTCTAACTCAAAGCTAATTTTGCGTCAATAGAGCAAAATAAACCCTCACCAGAGTAGGGGAGGGTTTATTTTTTGGTTTTTAATTATAGTTTTGAGCTTTGAGCTTTGAGTTTATTTCGCGTATTCAACCACTCTCGACTCACGAATCACATGTACCTTGATCTCTCCAGGATACTGCAATTCACTTTCGATTTTTCTCGCAATATCTTTTGCAAGATTATATGCTCCGAAGTCATCAATCGCTTCAGGCTTCACAAATACACGGACTTCTCGTCCTGCTTGAATCGCATAGACTTTATCAATACCTGCAAAGTCTCCAGCAACTCGCTCGAGTTCTTCCAATCGCATGACATACTGCTCATAGGTATCTCGGCGTGCGCCCACTCGTGACGCAGAAATTGCGTCACCAGCTTTCACAATATCAGTGATAATGTGATTAGTTTTGTCATCATGGTGGTGGCGTGCAGCATAAGCAACATCATCAGGCATACCGAATTTTTTGAGAATAGTCTCACCAATCTCCATGTGTGTTCCCTGGGTTTCATGATCTACTGATTTACCAATATCATGGAAGAACCCTGCCTTTTTTGCCATAATCGGATCAACTCCGACTTCCTCAGCGATCATAGCGCAGAGATTCGCAACTTCAGAAGAATGACTCAAGATATTCTGTCCATAGCTAGTGCGGTATTTGAGACGCCCAACAATTGAGACTAGTTTAGGATCAAGGCCGGTGATACCAAGCTTGTAGAGTGCTTCTTCACCAGCGCGCTTGATGTCGAGAGCCAATTCTTTCTTGGCTTCGAGGATGAATTCCTCAATGCGCGCAGGCTGGATGCGTCCATCTTTGATCAATTTTTCCAGTGCCAAATAGCAGACGCGTCGGCGAATAGGGGAGAAACCAGAAATCAGAAGTACACCTGGGGTCTCGTCAATAATCAATTCACATCCAGTCATTTTTTCAATTGTTTTGATATTGCGTCCATCTTTTCCAATGATACGCCCCTTCATTTCATCGCTCGGAAGAGTGATTGCAGTCGAGGTAGTCTCATTTGCGTGGTCAGCGGCGCAGCGCTGGATTGCATCAATCACAATTTCTCGAGCTTTGGTATCGTATACATCCGAGTTTTCTTTTTCAATTTTAGCGATGCGTCCCAAAAGGTCGTTCTTACTATCTTTTGATACACGATCAAGAAGAGTGTCTACAGCCTGTTCTTTGGTTAGCCCAGACACCTGCTCAAGTTTTTTCTCAGCCTCAGTCCGAAGCTGTTCTATTTTTTCTTTTGCTTTTTGCACTTCTTCAATTTTTCCTTGCAGCTTGGTTTTGCTGTCTTCGAATTCCAGAATTTTTGCATCAAAAAGTGATTCCCGTTTTTCGATACGTGACTGCATTGCCTGGAGTTCTCGTCGGCGTTCGGTCTCCTCTTTTTTGGCGTCCTCGATAATTTTCAAGGCCTGATCCTTTGCCTGGAGAAGGACCTCTTTCTCCTTATTTTTTGCTTCAGCGAGAAGCTGGTCAGCCCTGGCTTCTGCTGAATTCATTTTTGCTTTTGCCATCTGCATTCGGATGAAATATCCGAGTCCAATTCCAAGTCCGACACCAATGAGCGGCAAAATAATGGTTAATATATCTGACATATAAAAAATTACAGATACTCTATCGGACTGTTATAAGAAGAATGTGGGGTGAGGAGATAAAGAAGAAGTTGTTCTAGAGCCCTAGTATTACACAAAATGCGCTATCGTTAGACGATAGAGTATTTTAGACATGTATAAATAAAGCTCGAGGAAACATATCAATTATTTGAAGGACTTCTCGGTTCTGTTCATCTATAACCTCACGCTACAATTTCCAAACTATCCGTACAGTATTTTTATTAAGTTTTGACGACCGTATAATAACAAATTTAGGCTAAAATGTCAATTTTTGCTTGATTTAGCCTACTTATTGACTTTATCATATTTTTTATCTATACTAAGGCTACTTTTACTTATATCTATGAATGTATCAGAGCTTGCACGACAATTGCGTATTAACACGACCGAACTACTGGAACTTTTGCCACAGTATGGATTTGATATTGGGAAAAAGGCGATTAAGATTGATGATAAGACTGCACAGCAGGTGATGAAAAAGTGGCGTTTTATCAAACTGGATTTAGAAGAGAAAAAACGCAAAGAACTTGAAGAAAAGAAATTAAAAGAACGCGAGCTTCGAAAACAGATGGGCCAGACCGTGGCTCTGCCTGTGCGTCTCACGGTTCGCGAATTTGCGGAGCGTCTGAGTATGCCCTCGAGCCAGATCATTATGGAGCTCATGAAGAATGGTATTCTTGCCAATCAGAATCAGGATATTGATTATGATACTGCAGCGATCCTTGCAGAAGATCTGGGATTTTCGGTCCAGCGCGAAGAAGAGGGTGTAGAAGAGAATACGAGAGAGGCACTGCGAATCGAAGATTTGACAACTGCATTGTCCCAAAGCAAAAATTTGGAACCACGAGCGCCGGTAATTGTGGTGATGGGTCATGTTGACCATGGAAAGACAAAATTACTTGATACGATTAGAAAAACAAATATTATTGATACTGAGGCTGGAGGAATTACCCAGCATATTGGTGCCTATCAGACTGTGTGGAAAGATCCGAAGACCAAAGAAGAGCGCGCAATCACCTTCATCGATACTCCGGGACACGAGGCATTTAGTATGATGCGAAGTCGCGGTGCGAGAATCGCAGATATTGGAATTCTTGTAGTTGCGGCTGACGATAGTGTGAAACCTCAGACAGTTGAAGCAATCAATATTATTAAAGCTGCAAAACTTCCGATTGTGGTTGCGATCAATAAGATCGACAAGCCAGGAGCTGATGTGCAAAAAACCAAAACCGATCTGTCTACACATGGAATTATTCCTGAAGAGTGGGGCGGGGATACTCCGATGGTCGAGATTTCAGCAAAAGAAAAATTGCATATTGATAAACTTCTTGATGTATTACTACTCGTTGCAGATGTGCAAGGTGAAACAATCAAAGCAGATCCGACACTCCCTGCGATTGGAACGGTAATTGAATCAAATGTAGACAAGAGCTCTGGACCAGTTGCTTCAGTATTGATCCAGGCGGGCACACTCAGACGAGGAGATAAAATTGTGGTAAACAATGAAATCTATGGAAAAGTTCGGGCAATGAAAAATTTCTTGGGAGCTTTTATTGATAGTGCGGGTCCTTCGGTCCCGGTACAGATTATTGGGTTCAAAGTGTCTCCCGAAGTGGGTGATGTGCTTGATTTATCAAAAGAGTCTACTGCGACTGAAATTGATGTGCGCAAAAAACGTGTTGAACAAACTGGCGCTGATAAGGCAAGTATTGCTGATTCCCAGAACACTCCAGATGAGGAGGGAAAGAAAACAATAAACGTTCTCGTGAAAGCTGATGTGCTCGGTTCTCTTGAAGCGATCATTGCGTCTCTCTCAAAAATAAAACATCCTGAGGTGGGAGTAAAAATCGTTGGAAAAGGATTGGGAAATGTGAATGAAGATGATGTCAAAAAGGCAAAAGATGCGCGCGCACATATCATCGGATTTAATGTAATCCCAAATCAGGTTGGAAAAGAATTGATTCGCGAAGAAAATGTCCCATTTACTGAATACAGTATTATCTATGACGTAATTAATTGGGTCAAAGAAGAGCTAGGAAAATTATTGAGTGATGAAAAAATTGTGACTGAGGTGGGTGTGATGAAAGTGTTGGCAATTTTTAGAAAAGAAAAAGATTCGATGATTGTGGGAGGTCGTGTAGAAGCCGGAAAAGCGATCAAAATTTCACTTGCCCGGGTAAAACGCGAGGGAGTGGTGATGGGAGTAGGAAAAATTACTGATTGTAAGGTAGGACAGGCCTCGGTAAAAGAAGTTACTCAGGGAACTGAGTGCGGAGTCAAATTTGAAGGTAGTGTCAAAGTTGAGGTAGGCGATGTACTTGAACTCTATACTGAAGAAACGAAGGCGCGGGAGATCGTGTTTGATAAGAATTAGTATAATGGAGAAGTCTTAGTCCACAGATAATTGGCGATTAGTGGTTGGTGATTGGGAAGATAAAAGATTGAAGACTGAAGATTAAGATATTGGACATTTTATTTGAATTTTGAAAACCTGTCCTGAGTTTGTCGAAGGATTAGAACTTTGGATTTTTTAGAATAATTAGGTCAATTAGTATAATTAAAACAATTGACTTTATCCCCACCTTGAACCTTTTAAAACTCCAGAGTAAAATACAAAGACTATATTTAATTTTTTTAGTCTATGCCCTCCTATATCACCCTTACCGAAGCAAATTTCAAAGACGAGGTACTCTCATCAGATGTTCCCGTACTTGTCGACTTTTGGGCGCCTTGGTGCGGACCTTGTCAGCAGATGGCTCCAATTATTGAAGAACTTGCGCATGAGTATAAAGATAAAGGCTTTAAAATCGGCAAACTCAACGTGGATGAAAATGGTGTAATCGGAAATCAATATCGCGTGATGAGTATTCCTACCTTTATTGTATTCAAAGGCGGACAAGTCGTAGATCAAATTGTGGGTGGAGTTCAGAAAGAGCGTATTAAAGAAATTATCGAAAAACAATTGTAATATATGTAAAAAAAGCTCTCCATTGCACAGGAGAGCTTTTTGTATGTTATACTTAAAAATACCTTATTCATTAAATATGTCTATATGAATCGTCGCAATGTGATACTGGGGATAGTGATAGTCGGGGTGCTCGTGGCTATTTCTATTTGGAGAAGCGTCGATCGGCCGAGATTCACTATGGTTGGTACATCTGGTGAAGTGAGTGTGGTTCCGCCCATGGGTGCGTCTGATAGAACAGAAGATTCGTATGCAATGCAAAAAGTTGCAGGAGCACCAGTTACAAATATTGCGTATAATGAAATTGCGCCCCCCTCCCCACCAACAAATGGAGCGGGTATTAGTTCTGTCGATAAGCGGCTTATTATCAAAACAGGAGAATTTTCAGTAGTTGTAAAACATGTATCAGATGCTGCAAACGCGATTGGTGCTTTTGTAGAAGAAAAGAAAGGAATTGTCGTTTCAAGCCAGACCTATAATTTGGACACCAATCCTACAGCAGTAGTCATGGTGAGAGTTCCTGTCGATCGGTTCGCTGAAGTTGTTGCGCATATCAAAGGTGTAGGGGAGGTGAAGAGTGAATCAATCAATGGACAAGACGTGACCGAAGAATATGTAGATCTTAACGCGCAATTGAAGAATCTGAAAGCAACAGAAGCACAATTTTTGGAAATCATGAAAAAGGCAAACCAAATTCAAGATATTTTAGCAGTTGAACGAGAGTTGATGAATGTCCGCTCATCAATTGAGTCCCTAGAAGGAAGAATGAAATATCTGAGTGAGAGTGCTGATTATTCGACGATTACCGTGTATCTTTCTTCGGATAGTGCATCTCTACCCATTGTCGATAATTCTGATCAATGGAAATTTGTCGGTGAAATCAAAGATGCAATTCGATCATTAGTAGAATTTGGCAAAGAATTCGTAAGTTTGATTGTGTGGATCGCAGTATTTATTCCAGTGTGGGGTATATGTGCACTCATCGTCTGGTTCATTGTGCGAAAAATAAAACATAAGAATACAACTGTATAAGTATGGAAAGCACCTTTGGAAATGCTATGGAGCAGCTAAAAAAAGCTGCAACAGTCATCAAATTACCAAAAGAAAAAGTTGAAGTTTTGTCACATCCTGATCGAGTAATTTCAGTTTCAATTCCAGTGAGAATGGATAGTGGAGAGATGAAAGTATTCACAGGCTATCGCTCTCAATATAATAATGCGCTCGGACCCTACAAAGGCGGTATCAGATATCACCCTGGGGTAACGTATGATGAGGTTGTTGCGTTGTCATTCTGGATGACGATCAAATGTGCTGCCTTGGGACTTCCGCTCGGTGGGGGAAAGGGTGGAGTAATTGTTGACCCCAAAAAATTATCAAAACGAGAGCTCAAAGAATTGTCAAAAGGGTATGTTCGCCAACTATGGCGCTATCTTGGATCAGATATTGATGTCCCAGCTCCTGATGTCTATACCACTGGAGAAATTATGCAATGGATGAGAGAGGAATTCGAGAAGGTAACAAAGAAAAAAGATCCAGGAATGATTACGGGGAAACCAGTAGCACAAGGAGGATCTGAAGTACGCGAATATGCAACTGCACAGGGTGGAGTATATTGTGTTGAAGAGCTCACAAGAAAAATGAATTTTACAAAAGAAAAAACCACTGTTGCAATTCAAGGTTTCGGGAATGCGGGTAGCCATGTGGCGCGGTTGCTCGAAGCAAAAGGGTATGTGATTGTGGCAGTGAGTGACTCAAAAGGGGGTACCATGCATTTTGAAGGACTATCTGTGGATAAATTGGGAAAACATAAAGAAAAAACAGGCAGTGTGAATAATTTTATAGGTGGGAAAAATATTTCAAATGAACAATTGCTTGAGCTAAAAGTTGATATTCTCATTCCCGCAGCCTTGGAAGGGGCAATAACAAAGAAAAATGCAGGGAAAGTTAAAGCAAAAACAATTGTAGAACTCGCGAATGGTCCGACGACTCCTGAAGCTGATGAAATATTGCACAAAAAAAATGTTGTCATTGTGCCCGATGTATTGGCAAATGCAGGTGGAGTCACCGTGAGCTGTTTTGAATGGCAGCAGAATATCAAGGGTGAGCATTGGGCTGAGGATGTTGTATTAAAAAAGCTCAGAGTTGCAATGTTTAAAGCCTTTACGGACATATGGAATTCTGCACAGAAATATAATGTTCCACTTCGCAAGGCGGCTTTTGTGCGAGCTCTGGAAAGAATCAATGCGAGAGCAAAAAAATAATACATGTGAGAAACATGTCAGACGTAAACATGCCTGCAAATTACGGGTATGTTTATCTATATACACGTTATCCACTATTATGTATAAAAAATAGTGCCAGTATGCTATACTATAATAGACTTTTTGTTTCGGATTTTTTGTAAGTAATTTTGTATTAGTTTTTTAATTGTAAGATGATGAAGAATAGAAAGACAACATGGGATGTGGCGCCTTGGGTCAAGGGTTTTTTTTCAGTATTTCTTTTGGCGTTTATTGGATATGTAGGCTTTGTCCGCGCGACAGTGTATTATCCTGGCTCAACCCTCAATCCTGATTGCGCTCCGACGGATGCGAATTGTGGGGTTGCTTCAGGAAATCTGACGAACGCACTCAGTGTGACGAATGGCTCAACAACTTCCAGTCTTCGAGCAAATGGCCTCTATATCGCAACATCAACTTCAAACCTTGTAGGCCTTTTCTTTGTAGACTCAAGTGGTAATGTAAGTGCGTCAGGAACACTTCAGGTGTACGGGACGTCGTTGTTTTCGTCTGCAGTCACAAGCACTGCAGAGTTGTTTGTTTCTTCAGCATTGAAAATGGCGGGAAATGATAATAATGTATATCAACGATTTATTACTGACGACTCAGCTACATATGGGGATTTTGTAATTACACAAGGAAGTTTTGATAATAGTTTTGGCGAAACAAGAAAAAACCAATCATTGAGAATTGGCTTCAATAAAAATTATGGCGGTGGTAATGAAAAAAGCGGAGTTGCTGCAATGGGTCTTGATTTTGAATCATTTTATATGCAGGCAGCAGGTGATCCAGTGATGGAACTTCATTTGCCAAGTATTTATGATACTGATGGTGTCGAGCGCCGCCCCATTAGTCTCCAATATCATCTTGCATCAGGTAATAATGCGAGTACGGGTACCGCACACCTAGGTTTTAATTCTCAGTCAATAGCATTTGGTAACACTACCGGTACACAATACGCAAATCTTAGTCCAACTATATTTAATCTTAATGGGGTAACACTTCGGCAGAACTCCAATAATTTTAACTGGTTAGCACAACTCAATGCTGCGGGAGATAGCACGGTCGAGATAGCTCGAGTTGATAGTGGGAATAGAGTTCAGCTGTCTCCAAGTGGAGCTCAGGTATATATTCCGACCAATTCACTTGGCGCTCTCAGTATAGGGACCACGAGTACATATGCGCTGGTGAATATTGGGACAGGGGGTGCTGCAGCATCAAGCTCGGGCATTGGATTTCAGGGAGACGTAAATCTATATCGCTCTCAAGCAGATGTGCTTGCAACTGATGATTATTTTATGATCAATCAGCCAGCGTCTGGGGATGGTCTTGCAATTACACTTGATACTGGGCGAATCGATTTGAAACTTTCAGGACCCATACTGCAGTTGGGATGTAGGATTGCGCCCTGTACACGCGCTATGATGGGTGTAGGTGGTGTGGATACATCTTTTGGTGCGTATATAGATATGTATAATACGGGGTTGATGATATTCAATAGCGACGAAGGTGTTGAATCTGCGCGATTTACTGCTGGGGGACATTTATTGATTAATACTACGACTGATAATGGGTATCTCTCGGTATCTGGGACTGCCTTTATCAACGGTGAAACTATACTAAATAGTACTGTAACAGCTGGCGGACTAACTACATTCAGAAGTGGATTTATCTCATCAGCTTCTTCCTCAATCTCTGCAGGTCTCCAGATTGCAGGAGCACTCAATGCTTCATCTTCTCTCTTCGTCTCAACCTCTCTCTTCCTCGGACAAAGTCCTGGATATGGCAATGGACGTATTGCACTGGACGGACTCACCGGGAGTATCTCTGCATCAGGTACGGTTGCCTTGACTGCACCACTGAATCCGGTGATTGTGGGAGGGGTGGTCAGTTCAACTGTTCTTAATGATGCTGTTTCAGTCTATGTCTCTGGTAAATATGCATATGTAGTGACTGAATCAGGTACTTCGTTTTGTGTTATTGATGTCTCAGATCCAACTACTCCGGTGATTGTGGGTAGTGTTGTTTCTACTACTGCGCTTAATGGTGCATACTCAGTTCACGTTTTGGGCAAATATGCGTATGTGGCAAATAATGTTGATGATTCTCTTCGTATTATTGATGTCTCTGATCCAACTACTCCGGTGATTATAGGCGGTTTGAAAGATGCGTCACTTCTGAATTTTGCTCGTTCTGTCTATGTCTCTGGTAAATACGCATATGTGACCAGTGGTATTGATGACTCTCTTCATGTAATTGATATTTCAAATCCAACAAATCCAAAAATTATTGGCAGTGTTTCGTCTTCAACTGCACTTAATGGTGCTATTTCAGTTTATGTCTCCGGTAAGTATGCATATGTCGCAAGTGTCACTGACGATTCTCTCCGTATTATTGATGTCTCAAATCCAGCGTCACCTGTAATTGTTGGGGGAGTGAAGGACGCATCTTTACTCAATGGACCTGATCTAGTGCATGTCTCCGGAAGGTATGCCTATATGGCAAATAACAGTGACGACTCTCTCCGCATCATCGACATTTCCAGCTCTACTGCACCGGTGATTGTTGGTGGTGTGTCTTCGACTCTACTCAATGGAATATCCTCTGTCTTTGTCTCTGGTAAATATGCGTATACTGCAAATAGTGTTGACGACTCTCTCCGCATCATCGACATTTCCAGCTCTACTGCACCGGTGATTGTTGGGGGAGTTGTATCTTCTACAGTACTTGATGGTGCGAATATGGCTTTTATTTCTGGTAAATATGCGTATGTAGCCAGTGATAATGCTGACTCGATGTATATCGTTGATATTGGCGGCATCGACGCACCGTCGGCTAATATCGGAGCACTTCAATCAAGCAACATTAACGTCACTGAAAATATTACCATTGGAAACAATGCATATATTACCAATGGATTGAATGTCGGAGTTGGAGGAATTATGACTGATGGACTTCTTTCATCAGGCGCGCTTGATGTGAGTATGAAGATTAATCCAGTGATTGTGGGGGGTGTGGCAAGTTCAACCGCACTTAATGGTGCAATTTCAGTCTACGTCTCAGGCAAGTACGCGTATGTGGCGAATAAAACTGATGACTCTCTCCGTATTATTGACATTTCAAATCCAGCATACCCGACGATAGTTGGTGGAATTTCGTCATCTACCGCGCTCAATGGTGCATACGCAGTCTCTGTTTCTGGAAAATACGCCTATGTAGCTGCTAATTCTCCCGGCACTCTCCGTATTATTGACATTTCTGATCCAACTACTCCTACGATAGTTGGTGGAGTAGTAAACAGTAGCCTTATTAATGTGTATTCAATTTATGTCTCAGGAAAATATCTATATGCGCTAAGCTATGGACAAAATATTTTGTCCGTGATCGATATCTCGGATCCAAATAACCCGAAAATTATAAGTAGTCTCATGGATGATACGAATCTCTCGTGTCCTAGTTCAGTCTATATCTCAGGCAAGTACGCGTATGTAACTACAAATTGTGATAACTCGCTCCGTATCATTGATATCTCAAATCCAACGGAACTAATAATTGTTGGAGGAGTGAAAGATGACACTAATCTTCTTGGCGCATGGTCAGTATATGTCTCAGGTAAATATGCATATGTAGCTACTCTTGATGACGCATCTTTACGTATCATAGATATTTCAAGTTCAACCGCCCCCTCGATTGTCGGTGGAGTCAAAGATGCGACGAAGCTTGATTGTGCGACTTCAGTCAATGTTTCAGGGAAATATGCATATGTGACATCTTGCAGTTCTGACTCTCTCCAGATTATAGATATCTCCAGCTCAACTGCCCCAACAATTGTGGGCGGAGTAGTATCATCGACTGCGCTTGATAATGCTCAGTCAGCGTATGTTTCAGGTAAATACGCGTATGTAGTAAATGATGGGGGTACGAATGATGGCTTGCACATCATCGACCTCGGCGGTATCGATGCACCAGTTGCGAACATCGGAGCATTACAAGTGAGCAACGTCAATCTCACTGAGAACCTTACGATTGGAAACAATGCATATATCACCAATGGATTAAATGTAGGAGGTGGGGGAGTATTCAGTGATGGGGAACTCTCAATCGCAGGAACCAGCACTCTTCGTAATCTCTTTGTCTCCTCGACCCTCACACTTGGCTACGCAACCTCTACCTACAACATGGGTAGATTCACCGTAGATGGTCTCACCGGCAATCTCTCAACCTCAGG
>CAYMVY010000005.1:0-29114 GCA_964394405.1 uncultured Gammaproteobacteria bacterium
ACTGCTCAGTTCTTTGGCCTTGCCACCAATCGTGCTGGCTTCATCTCAAATGCTTCTTCCTCACTCTCTGCAGGGCTTCAAGTAGCTGGGAATCTCTCCGCATCTTCCACGCTCACGGTTGCGAATGCTGTACGTATCTACGCAGGATCTACCACCTCCACCAGTCTTCTCGTTGGTGTTGGTACCAACTACAATGCAGGACGATTCAATGTCGAAGGATTGACTGGAAATATCTCTGCATCTGGTTCATTGGCACTCTCAGCTGCAGTGAATCCGACGATTGTGGGCAGCTTTGTCTCGACGACACAGCTCAATGGTCCAGTTAGTGTTCAAGTCTCGGGCAAGTACGCGTATGTGGCTAATTATACTGACAACTCTCTCCGCATCATCGATGTCTCTAACCCCACAGGATCCTCGACCCTTGTAGGTGGTATTAAGGATGATACGAGGCTTGCTAATCCTGCCGCGGTCTTTGTCTCGGGAAAATATGCCTATGTGATAGCGAATTCAGATCGTTCTCTCCGTATCATCGACATCTCAAACCCTGTTTCGTCGACTATTGTAGGAGGTATCAAGGATGTTAATAACCTGGGTAGTATGCAGGATATCTATGTCTCTGGAAAATATGCGTATGTTACTGCGTATTCGAATGGATCTTTTCGTGTGATCGACGTCTCGAATCCTACGACATCGACGATTGTAGGTACGTTGAGGAGTGGGGTAATAAATAATGGGCCAGCTGGTGTCTATGTATCTGGCAGATATGCATATGTGACAGTGCCCGACAGCGACACTCTAGCAATCGTCGACATCTCAAATCCTACCGCACCAAGACTTGCAGGTAGTGTGACTACCTCGAGTCTCAATAACATATGGTCAGTCTATGTCTCAGGCAATTATGCGTATGTTCCTTCACCTGATAATTCTTCTCTTGCTGTCATTAATGTTTCAAACCCAGCTTCACCACAAGTGGTTGGCGTAGTTCGAGATACTACATTACTTGCGGGAGCGTATAAGGTATCTGTTGCAGGCAAGTACGCGTATGTGGCAAGTTATGGTACGATCGGTCAGAGTTTTACTGACGCCTCTTTCCGTGTCATAGATATTTCCTCCTCAACTGCTCCAAGGATTGTGGGAGGAGTTATGGATAACTTCTTTTTTAACAACTTTACCTCAGTCTTTGTTTCAGGTAAGTATGCATATGGTACAGGAATGAATAGTGACTCTCTCGCCATCATCGACCTCGGAGGTATTGATGCACCAGTCGCACACATTGGTGCATTGCAAGTAAGTACGGTTAATCTGACAGACAACATCACGATTGGAAACAATGCATATATTTCAAACGGCCTCAATGTGGGATCTGGGGGACTCTTCACTGATGGCGTACTCACGATTGCAGGTACCTCTACGTCATTTATTAATGGATCTCTCAGTGTCTCCACCAGTCTCTTCATTGGTCAAGTAAGTTCTACCTATAATTCTGGTAGATTCAGTGTTGACGGTCTCACGGGCAACATTTCTACCTCTGGTACTCTCCGAGTATTTGGTACTGCATCTTCTACCTATGTCTCTTCAACCGTCTTTAGTGTCGCTGGCGGATTCTTCCAGAATGGTCTTGCCAACTGTAATGCGGATGGCGAAACCCTTGCATACAACGCGACTACCGGTAAATTCGAATGTGGAGATGATGATGGAGGGGCTGGATCACCATTCACCGGTATGCTTTCAGGCGCATACTTCTCGACCAATGGTTCGACCACCTCGACTCTCCGCTCTGACGCCCTCTATCTCGCTACCTCCACTGCAAACATGCTTGGATTATTCAATGTAGATAGTAGTGGGAATGTGAGTGCGTCTGGTACACTTCGTGTTTTTGGCACCTCTACCTTTAGTGGTTCGATTATTCAGACACCTCTTGTCAATCCTTCGATTGTGGGTGGTTTCTCTTCAAATCAACTTACCAGTGTGCGTGATGTCTATGTACAAGGTAACTATGCGTATGTGGTAAATGACGGCACGCAAAATGCAAGCCTCAGAGTGATCGATATTACGGATCCGCGTTATCCTGCAATGGTAGGTGGTACTTCAAGTACTCTCTTGAATGGTGCGTTCGCAGTATTTGTTCAGGGTAACTACGCATATGTTGCTGCGATTGTTGATGATTCGCTCCGCATTATTGATATTTCCAATCCTGTTACAACAACTATTGTTGGAGGTCTTAGAGATACTACCCATCTTGACGGTATTGCTGATGTGTATGTATCTGGTCGTTATGCATATGTAATATCTGCTAACGCGAGTGCGCCTGGATTGAAGATTATTGATATCTCCAATCCTATAGGCACTTCCACGATTGTGGGTAGTGTTGCCTATGCTGACCCTACTGCAGTGTATGTATCTGGTAATTATGCGTATGTGGTGGGGGTTGATCAGCCGTTACGAATAATTGATATTTCCAATCCTTATGCTCCTACTATTGTTGGGGTGAGTATTGGTATTATGCAGGGCAGTTCTATCTATGTCTCAGGTCGGTATGCGTATGTGGGTAATACGGAGGCCTCAGAGTTTCTCATTTATGATATTTCAAATTCAGCATCTCCACGTCTTGTCGGATTTTTTGGTGATGCGGCTATTGCGGGTATTAACTCAATTCAGGTCGCGGGTAAGTATGCTTATACTGCAAACTCTGATGATGATAGTCTCCGTATTGTTGATGTCTCAAGTTCCTCTGCTCCGATAATTGCCGGTGGGGTAAAAGATGCGGTTAATCTGAATGGCGCAAGTTCTGTATTTGTTGCAGGAAAATATGCATATGTGGTGAATAATGCGGATAATAGTTTCCGAGTTATTGACCTCGGTGGTATCGATGCATCTACTGCTCATATTGGAGCACTACAATCCAATAGCATTAATGTGCTTGATAACTTAGTTATTGGGAATAGTGCGTATATCGCGAACACACTCAATGTAGGGTCTGACATATTGGCGAATGGGCTCGCTATCTCCCGTGTTGTGTCGAGTACTAGCTGGACCACTTCATCAGTTGCTACATTCGGTCTATCATTTAGTCCCAGTGCAACCAATCAGAGATTTACGGGTGCAATTGTCGATATCATTGTCCCTTCTTCTACAGATGATTGGGCATTCCAGGGTACGGCTCTCCGTATTGTTGCACCAAATGATTCCAATCGAACGATTACCAGTACAGCCAAAGCATTTGCTATCGTGACAAGTACTGTTCCTGGAGGTCTCGCAACATTCAGTGTTGACAGATATGGATTTGCTGAGGCAAAGCGTGGATTCATTTCCTATGATTCATATATCAATCAAGAATTTAATGGAGAGGCAACCGCAATAACAGCTGATAGTGCTATTTGGGGTGATAATCAGACATGGGTAGCAGATGAGGGTATCTGTACTTGGACTGTTACTGATAATGCTACTGGTGAGTATGGTGGGTTCGGGAGACAGAAAAATACTACTTCTGACACGGGCGCTGCCTCTGCTTCAGCATGTGGGGAATATCTAGGCTTGGTTGCTGGTGATATTACTAATCTTACGAATAAGAATTTGTTACCAACCTTTCTTGCGAAAGTTCGTGTGAGCACATCGACTGATCGATTCCATAATTGGATTGGGCTTGTTGTCGGCAACTCTGCAATACCAATTGGTACTGGAAGCGCAACGACTTCTCCGGGTATTGTTCCTCATGGGAATGAGGGAATTTACTTTACCAATGCATCAGGTACTGGCTGGGTAGGACGTGTTGATCCTGCGGTCGGGCCATATACTAATGTATCGTGTGATGCTACTATCTCCAATGGTGCAACAACCAATACCGCATGGGCATTACTCAAATTTTCAGTCGAATCTACGACCACTGTTCGTTTTTCTGTTGATCCAGATATATCTAATGGTATCCAGTTCAAGGAGTGCGGTACTGCGAGCCCTGCTGGCGTCACTTCCAATCTCGGTCTTGGTGCGTATATGAATGCGTCGGGCACTGTTTCAACTGCATCATATATGGAACAGGATGTTGATTATATCCGTGTTTGGAGTGATGATCCTGATGTTGGTGGGGCAAAAATGAGTCAAGAAACTCAGGAAAATATTGATACTCGTGTTTTTGATCCAATTTCGAGTGCTGATATTTCTGAAGCATATCTTGCTCACTCACCTGAAGAATTGGTACCAGGTACTTTGGTTGCGTTTGATGAAGCAAATATTGGTGATTCTAATATTCGAGTGCGAAAGACCTATAAGGCATATGATCGAAATGTCATGGGCGTTATTACTACTGCTCCATATTCAGTGATGGGTACTGAGGCTTCTTCGACTGTTCGTGTCGCACTTGCAGGTCGTGTACCAGTTTATATTTCATTTGAGAATGGTCCGATATTACCCGGAGATCCACTTACCGCTGCATCAATACCTGGGTATGCGATGAAAGCTACCAAAGCATCAAAGATTATTGGGTATGCTGTTGACGGTGCATCGAGTACCTCTACTGCACGAGGTGGAGAATTTGGTGGGCAAATTTTGGTCGCATTGGCTCCTTCTACTTATACAGGCGAATTTGATTTTGGTATGACTAGTAGTACGAGTAAGAGTGGAATAGAATTGCTCGAGAAACTTCTCATGCAAAACGCAGGAATACCCGAAGGTCTGGGATATAGCATTATCGAAGAAGAAACGCAGGTGTTTGCAGACCGCGTGATTGCACTCAAAGAATTGATTGCACCTAAAGTGATTGCTGATGAAATATTTACCAAGAAATTAATTGCATTCCCAAATGAGGATTTGAAAGTGATTCTTGAGGGAGATTCAAAATTGATTGTGACGAGCGGTCCATCAAGTACTGAAGCAGTGTTTACTCTCGATAATAAAGGAAATGCATTCTTTGCAGGTACGGTGACCGCAGGAAAAATATTAGCGAGTCAGATTATCGGATTAGAAACGGCAACCAGCTCTATCACCACCTCAACCTATCTCACCTACGAGGATGTATTACGTGGACTTGCCTCAAGTTCTTCGATCTTTAGCACTGTTATGATTACCAATGATCTCTCAGTTCGTGGCGGACTTTCAGTTGAGGCAACTACTACACTCAATTATGTATTCGCACGGGCTTTGGTTGCTGACAGTATCGAAAGTCCAACCCTTGATGCACTACGTATGTTTATCGAAGGCATCTCAACGTCAACTGATGAAGCACTACTTTCTTTGACCAGTACGACTGAAAATGCAATGGTACGATTGAACATACTTGAAACTGGTTTTGCATCATCAACCGAAGGATTGTCAGGGTTGATGAGTGGTAGCAATGGTGGACTTGTCTTTGATTCATTGGTGACTGCTCGATCAGGATTGGTAGTGAATACTCTTACGGCACTTGATGATGCGATATCATTTATGAGTGACACTATCTTCTTTGGTCGACCATACTTCACTTCTGATATGGGTGGATTTGCTCAGATTTTTGAAGGAGCAACTGAAGTTGATATCGTATTTGATCGAGAATATGCGGAAACTCCGGTGGTTCAGGCAAGTCTGGCATATGACACTACGTCAACCAAGGATATCGCGACTACGAGCCTTATGACACATTTTGCAGATACCCTCTTTAGTCACAATGTTCAGTATGTGGTTTCTCAAGTGTCTACCAAAGGATTCACGATTCGTCTCAGTAGACCTGCTCCTTCAATATTACGCTTCAACTGGATTGCGCTCGCTATTCGAAGTCCCAAACTATTTGAGTCAATATTCTTCTCCACTACTTCAAGTCCGCTTCTCATAGAAAATCCAACGTCGACGCTACTCGAATCTCCACCTCCAGGAGATAGTGATAGTGGGGGAGATACGCCGACTGAACCGGTGGTAGAGGAGACGACTGAAACCCCGCCAGTTGAGACTCCATCCGAGACCCCTCCAGTCGAATCTCCACCTCCAGGAGATAGTGATAGTGGGGGAGATACGCCGACTGAACCGGTGGTAGAGGAGACGACTGAAACCCCGCCGGTCGAGACTCCATCCGAGACTCCTCCAGTCGAATCTCCACCTCCAGGAGATAGTGGGGGAGATACGCCACCAAGTGACTCAGGGACATAATGTCCACACGTACCCTTTCCATTGATTTTTCTCTATGTTATACTCAAGTCAATTCTAATTCAGTTATTTAATCATTTTATCTTAAGATCTCTATGCCCATGCTTCCCTCTGAAATGTCAAAACAAAAAATTGCAATATTGTTTTTTATACTTTTGTCAGTTGTGTTAGTTGCAACTAATGTCTATTTTTATAGACAAGCAACAAGTGCTACTCGTGCACAAGCTGCAACGCAAAAAGATAATGCAGACCTAGTCGAAAAAGTGGGAAAGCTTATTGTATTACCTGAAGGTGAGACACCGAGTATCGCGACGGTGACTGATCCTGAAAAACTCAAGAAAGATCAACCATTTTTTGTCAATGCACAGGCGGGTGACAAAGTATTGATCTACGCAACTGCTAGAAAAGCAATTATGTATTCTCCAAAGGATAATAGAATTGTCGAAGTTGCTCCTCTACTTATTGGTAGCCCAGCTCCTATTGGTACTCCAGTTACTCCACAGTAGTTCATAGTCGAAAGTCATAAAGTCTATCAAGTCGAAATTCATAAAGTCCGAAAATGGAATTGGCTTTCTTAATTTTATATTTCCTTTATGACTTTTGACTTTTTGACTTTATAGACTAAACTCATATGCGTTGGTGGGTTTTTATTTTTGCATTAGCGCCTGTTGTCGTACTTGCCGAAGCATATACGTCGTCTAATTTTGTTCTCCAAGATCCAGTAATCACCGTTGAAGGCGGACGTGCATCTTCTGCTAGTTTTGAGTATTACTCAAGTACGGGGCAGAGCGCAATTGGTGAATCCAGTGCAGGCGCCTTTACCTATCGGTCTGGTTTTTTGTATTTTTCCACAGTTACGACTCCGGTAATATCTGCAACTGCGGGTGCGGCACAAGTTGTTCTCACCTGGACAGCATCAGCCGAAGACGGTCTCGGACTTACGGTTGAAGAATATGAAGTCGGTCAAACAACTAGTTCGGGTGGTCCATATACGTTTACAAATGTGGGAGATGTGCTTACTTCGACCAGGACAGGATTGACCAACGGTACGACGTATTATTTTATTGTTCGTGCACTTGATAGCTCTGGAATTTCTATTGCAACCTCGACTGAGGTATCGGCTACACCTGTGGCCGCAGGTGGTGGAGGCGGTGGTGGAGGCGGTGGTGGAGGCGGTGGTGGAGGGTACGGTAGCGGAACTTCGGTTACTTTTTCAGGGCGTGCTTATCCCAATAGTCGAGTTACTCTCTTAAAGGATGCACAGGTCGTCGTTACGACTGTCGCAGGACCTGATGCACGATTTCAGATTACGGTTGGAGGATTATTGGGTGGAAGTTATATTTTTTCTCTGTATGGTGAGGATTACAAAGGTATTCGCTCGAGTTTGCTTTCTTTCCCTATCATGTTGACTGTTGGAGCCTCAACTAATGTGGGAGGGATTTTTATTAGTCCCACCATTTCGGTTGATAAGAGTGTTGTAAAGAGAGGGGAGACTATTGCGATTTTTGGACAGAGTTCTCCTGAGAGTGAGATTACTATTTCGGTGAATTCTCTCGAACCACATTTTGTACAGACCGAATCAGATGAGGATGGTGTGTATTTGCAAAATTTTGATACTGCACCTCTTGAATATGGAGATCATTTGGCCAAATCTCGAGCTACCTATCAAAATGAGGTGAGTACTTTTGGTCAGGCAGTTGCATTTGCGGTCGGATCACAGAGTTTGCCTGTCCAGGGAGAGTGTGGTAGGGCAGATTTGAATTGTGATGGTCGAATCAATTTGGTCGATTTTTCAATTCTTGCTTTTTGGTATCGACGCACATTGTCTCCTGATTTTGCGTTACTTGAACAGAGATATTTGAATGGAGATGGCACGGTTACTATTATTGATTTTAGTATCATGGCGTATTATTGGACGGGCTAAAGCAAGTCGAAAGTCTATAAAGTCATATAGTCGAAAGAAAATTTTAAAACCAGACAACTAATCGAACTATGCAATTTGTTTCAAGAAAAATTTTAATACTGCCTATCTTGATTATTTTAGGTATTTTTTCGTGTACTCACGTACATGCGGCTGAAATATTTTTTGGATCAACGGGTCGTGAGATTGGAGTAGGGCAGTTTGTTGAAATTGGTGTTTTTTTGAATACTCAAAATGAGTCTATTAATGCTTTCGAGGGAGAAGTTGAATATCCCCTCGATATGCTTGAGGTAATACAAGTTCGGGATGCTAATTCTATTATTAGTTTGTGGGTACAGAAGCCGGATGTCGGAACACCCGGGAAGATTGTGTTTGCTGGAATTATTCCAGGGGGATACCAGGGAGACCGTGGAATGATCTTTTCTTTTATTGCACAGGTACAGAAGCCGGGTGAGATTCGAGTTACTACAGCACGCGAGTCAGTTCTTCGTTCTGATGGATCAGGAACACCAGCTTCCATTACTCGTGCCCCTCTTCTTTTGCTTGGTGACACGGGCACGTCAACTACACCCTACTATCCGCCCTATGATCCAGACCAACCAGAGTCATTTCTGCCTACCATTGGGCAGAACCCCACTTTGTTTGATGGGCAATATTTTATTGCGTTCGCTACACAGGATAAGGGATCGGGTATTTCGCATTATGAAATAGCTGAAGAGCGTCGATATATCTGGCAAAAATTATTTTCTCGTACTCCTGGATTTACTATTGCTGAAAGCCCATATCTACTCACTGACCAGAAACTTCGTAGCACTATTTATATCAAGGCTGTCGATAATGAAGGCAATGAGCGTATTGTCGAAGTTCCTCCTACGCACATCTTGTGGTATGAAAAATATCTTATTTGGTGTATACTTGGTGTAGTATTACTTCTCGCTGTTACTATCCTCATTCGCCTGTATGGAGGAAAGAAAAAAAATCAGTGAAATCCAATGGTTTAAACGGTTTTGGATTTCAATAGGCTATAGTGCATTTTTTTTGATTGCATTTTTTTTGTTTCCCCATCGAGTAGATGCGGCGACTATGATTTTGGCACCTGGTTCAGGTACCTATAAAATTGGACAGACATTTTCAGTCGGTGTGTATGTATCGAGTGCAGATCAGGCTATGAATGCAGCACAGGGTGTGATTTCGTATCCCACTAATATGCTTGAGGTAACTTCACTCTCAAAGAGTGGTTCTATTCTCAATCTGTGGGTGCAGGAGCCAACATTCTCTAATAGTAATGGCACGGTCAATTTTGAAGGTATTGTGTACAATCCAGGCTATACTGGTTCTTCTGGAAAAGTAATTACTATCACTTTTAAGACAAAAGCAGCTGGTACTGCTGCTGTTACTTTTTCTTCTGGTGCAGTACTTGCAAATGATGGTGCAGGCACTAATATTCTTACGGGAATGGGTAAGGCTAGTTATACTATTGGCACCACTCCAGTTGATGAAAAACCTCCCACAACACCTACGACCCCTGCTATTCCATTACCGATTGCACCAAAAGTAATTTCACCCACACATCCTGATTCTACCAAATGGTATTCCACCAATGACCCGCAATTTGAATGGTCTCTTACGAGTGATATCACGGGGGTGAGTGTATCTACTGATCGCGAAGTTGCGACTGATCCGGGAACCAAATCAAGTGGCAGGATAAGTACCAAGACTTTTACTGATACTGAAGATGGTATTTGGTATTTCCACATTCGTCTTCAGAATGCGCGTGGATGGGGTCCTGCCACCAACATGCAATTCAATATTGATACCGTAAAACCAGATAGTTTTGTAATTACTGAATTACCTCGAACTACGACGACTGATCCTGTTGCACGATTTATCTTTACTGCATCTGACGCACTCTCAGGAATCGAAGGGTATGAAGTGTCTATTGATACTGGTGAGCCGATAGCGTGGAAGGACGACGGTACACACCTCTATGTTGCTCCGGTGCTATCTCCTGGTCTTCATGTGCTCACTGCTAAGGCATTGGATAAAGCTGGTAACTATATCCAACAATCAATTTCTTTTGAAATTACTCCAGGACCCAAAGTCATTACTCCAATTCCTGAGGTGCAATATATTGTCAAGGAAGTGCCGACGACTAAGGAAAGTATTATTTTCTCTCAGGATCCAGTGATTCTCATTGGTGCATTGTTGCTCTTTGTGTTGGTCGTGTTACTTCTGGTGCTACTCATCGTCTATCTATGGTTCAAGTTCAAGTATATGCGAAAACATTTACATGAGAGTCCTGAGTCGATTGCAGAGCTCGAACATAGTCTTGCAAAAATATTTGCCGTGCTCCGAGGAAAGATTGAGGAGTATGCATTATTGGTCGAAAAAACTCGAGTAAAGAAAAAACTCGCGGAACATGAGCTTTCTGAAGATGAAAATAGAATCCTTTCTGACTTCAAGAAGTATCTTGATAGCGCTGAGGACATCATGAAGAAGCATTTTAGAAAGTGACAACGGACTACGGCCGACAGACTATTTTTGTCAGTAGTCCTTGGATTGTTGTCAATTTAATATACGTATGAGGCTACGAAAAATGCGTCGATATTTTATTGTTTTGTTTGCTGGTGGGGCGATATCTCTTTCGGCAGTTATTCTTTATGCAAATGCACTTATTTTGACGTATTCATCGGATATCTATCACGATATTTCTGTTGTTCCTACCACGACCATTACTCTTGTACTTGGTGGGGGAATGAAAGCCCCGGGAGTAATGAGCGATATGCAGACTGATCGAGTGCTTCAGGCAATTGCACTATATAAAGCGAATAAGACTGATAGTCTAATTATGTCAGGGGATGATGGGGCGCTTCGTGATGATGAGGTTACCTATATGCGTCAATTGGCGATAGACGAGGGAGTTTCTGCGGACAAGATTGTAGTTGACCCGCACGCATATCGCACCTATCGTTCGTGTTATCGCGCATTACATGAGTATGGCATTGACACTATGATTATTATTACTCAAAATTTTCATTTGCCTCGTGCATTATACTTTTGCAATGAAATGGGTGTTCGAACTATCGGTCTTTCCGCTGATTTGCGAGAATCGTATCGGGGTATGTGGAAAATACAGATTCGGGAGGTACTGGCTCGGGTGAAGGCGGTGTGGCAGATCCAGGTGACGAGACCGGGGGAATAGGGAGGAAGATTGAAGACTAAAGATTAAAAGATTGCTTTGGGGGTGTTAGTCTGTTATCCCAATTTTTAGTCTTTGATCTTCATTTTTTTTAGTTTAGATAGTGTGTCTTGACAAAGCTCACTTACTGTGGTATGTTTTTCTGTTCAAAACTAGTGATTTTTGTTTATTTTTAGATAAAAATTCGGTTTTGGCGCTCATTTTACAATAGATGGAGTTCTCTGCCTTTGTCTGGTCCGATGTGTAATCGAGCTATATACAAGGCAGAGAACAGCACGGTGCTTTTCAATGCCCTACTTCAGTAGAGGAGAATACGATGAACAAGTTCGTTGTTGGCACCCGTTTCTTCGAGAAGGACATCTCCAAGGTGGAGGTGTCCCTGGCTCGACTCACGGCCTTCATCGTGGCAGCCCTCGCGGCTGGTGCCGAGAAGGTCTACGTCGCGGTCAATGTGCTCGAGGACCGAACGGACGCGGTCCGGCACTCGTGGCCGGACAAGGTCTCGGTCTTCCCCATGTCACCGTGGGGGAAGTTCGTTCTTCCCCTCAACGCCATTCTTATGTCAGCGAGAAGTGAACTCGCGACGGGGTCGAAGCTCCTGCTCTCGAGTGTCGAAGTGGGGCTCACGCCTGAAAAGGTTGAGTGCCTCAACGCCCACTTCAACGGCAATACGCTCGTCGTGGGTGGTGCTCTCCAGGGGCACCACTACCACAGCATCAACAACGGGGAAGTGTGCATCAAGCACGCCACTGGGCGAGAAGTTCCCTGGAATACTCTCGCGCTGTGGAATCCCAAGTTTCTCTGGGCCACGGGATTCCCGATGCTCGGTGATGGCGTCATGGACGATCCGTCGACCGCTGGTGTCGAGGAGGTCGCGACGATCGCGATGCTCCAGAAGATCTTCCCCCACACGACGGCGAAGCTCGTCTCGGTCGGTGACAACGCGTGGGACACTTCCCACTTCGACGGCCAGCGTCTCTCCGCCCACGAGAAGAAGATGGCATCGAAGGAGGATCGACCGGCCAAGCAGCTCGAGTCGATCGGACTCAACGGCCCCACGGTCTTCCATCTGTGAATGAGCTCGAAGCCCCTCGGTGTACACCCAGGGGCTTCAGCATTTCTAGAGAATACATACGTAAAACAAAAACTCCCGACAAGCGGGAATTTTTTATTTTTGACATTTAGTTATTTGGTTCCTGGAACTCTTCCGGGAATTTCTAGTTCAAGGTCGTTGCTGTATATAGCACATTTTTGGTCAACTACTGCACAGACTCGAAAGTGAGTAGTACCTGCAGCAAGTCCTTTCCATTCTTTTTCTCTGAATCCTTTACTTCTCTCAAATACAAATTTCGTTCCTGGGTAGCTGGGGTTTTCTTCTGATCCACCAATAAGCCACCATTTTTCTACACTTTCAGTAACTTCTGCTGATGGTTCCCACTCAAGTTTGACTGAGTTTGGACCAGTGATACTTCCCGTGAGTGTGATACTTTCCGATGTTTCTGGACTAGTATCAGTAGTTCCGTTTACTGCTGGCTCTGTGCCTGTATCAGGTGTAGTCGAGACAGGTTCTTGGCGTGAGCACCCAGCTCCGGCTAAGAGTAATACTCCGAGAATGACAGGCAATATTCGTAGACGCATAGTGTTTTTGTCTGTTTAAGAATAATGCTTAAGATTGTCCTAGTGTAGGGGGTTTTTGATATTTTGGCAAGGGGTACCAGTGTAAACCCGTGTTTACCTGTACAATCCGCGTTCCATTAGTACATGTTTTAGAATAGAACACGGATGACACGGGTTTAACGGGTTATCACGGATTAGTGTTTTCAGGTTTGAAGTCGAGTGATAATGAATTGATGCAATATCGTTTGCCGGTAGGTCCTGGACCATCGTCAAACACATGGCCCAAGTGACCTTTGCATTTGGCACAGACGACTTCAGTTCGATGCATGCCGTGGCTATTATCTTCGATCAGATCTACTGCACCAGAATGTGCGAGATCAGAGAAGCTGGGCCAGCCAGTACCTGAATCAAATTTTGTTTCTGATGAAAAAAGTTCGCTTCCGCAGAGCGCGCAATTGTACATTCCTTTTTCTTTATTATGTACGTATTTTCCAGAGAACGGTGCTTCAGTTCCTTTTTCGAGGAGAATACCACATTGTTGGGGAGTTAGGTGTGAGGTGTCCATAGTTTATTTTTAATGTAGGTTATACCAGCTATCAATAGTGCAGAGAATGTAGCGTATAGTATGGCGAATAGCATAATTAATAGGCCAAATGTATAATCTTCAAAACCTACAAAAGACAGCAGTATTAGAAGTACTATTGCTAGAGCAAAAACATTAATGAATCCGAATGTGTAATTAGTTTTTTTATGGATTTTTTTTGAAAAAAGTACACCGAGTGCGCTTCCAAATAGAATCATTATTAGAGCATACCCTGGAGGACTAAAACCGAATTTTAGTATACTAAACCAGATGCAACCGAAAGCAATTATTGACCCACCAGAGATATTGATGAGGATACGGTAGAGGGGATTAGGTGTTATCGCCATACTAGTATTGGTTATTATATTTTTATATCAACGTCCTCGTGCCCTTTTGGCTTCATCATGATTTCAAATTTATTGCCTTGTTTTCTTAATTGATCGATTTCTTCTTGCGTTGCGGCATATGTTTCAAAGATGGGTTTTTTGAATCGATCATATCCGGTCATCATCCGTATCAGTATCTTTTTTCCATGTTCGTGCGGCACATATGTTTCTGGCATATACAATTTAATTACGTATTAATTTTTCTTTTTTTTCTCTGGTCATTTTTTTTATTTCTATCTCCCGCTTGGTCGCTCGCGATCTGTCCTTATGTTTTTCGGTGTAGACGAGAGAGAAGGGGAGTCGTGCTCGAACGTATACGGAACCTTTGCCACTTCTATGCACTGCAAGACGTTTTTCTAGGTCTTTTGCAATGCCGGTGTAGAGTGAGCTGTCTTTGCATCGGATGATGTAGAGAGTGTACATTTGAAAAAGTTCAAAGTTAAAAACTCAAAAGTCAGAACAATAGAAAATAGGATTTTGACTTTCTTATCACTGTATCGTACTATACCTTATATATAAGCCCTACTCAAGGGGTTTTTGTCTGTCTATTACATATTATGCAAGAGAAGATTGTCATCAAAGGAGCGAGGGAACATAACCTCAAGAACATTTCACTTGAGCTTCCACGCAATAAAATGATTGTATTTACCGGACTGTCTGGATCAGGCAAGTCCAGTCTTGCGTTTGATACGATTTTTGCCGAAGGACAACGACGCTATATTGAGAGTCTTTCTGCCTATGCACGCCAATTCCTCGGCGGCATGCAGAAGCCAGACGTAGATGAGATCGAGGGATTGTCTCCGGCGATTTCCATTGATCAGAAAGCACATAGTGCCAATCCTCGCTCAACGGTTGCTACGATTACTGAAATCTACGATTATCTGCGTGTATTATTTGCGCGTATTGGAGAGCCATTTTGTCCGCACTGTGGCACGAAGATTGAGAAGATGACGACGGATGAAATCGTTGAAAGAATCAAAGAGACAAGAAACAAGATACAAACAAAAGTTCAAAGTTCAAATTCCAAAGTTCAAAAAGGGTCAGAGCTTATTTTGTTTGCCCCTGTGGTACGCGGAAGGAAGGGTGAGTATTATCAGATGTTGTATGACATGTATAACTCGGGATATCTGGAAGTGCGAGTGGATGGGAAGATGAAGAGTCTGCGTGATCGAATAGTATTGTCAAAAAATACCAAACATACGATTGAAATTGTGGTAGATAAAATTCCACTGGTTGAGGTTGATCAACAGAGATTAGCAGAAGCAGTCGAGTCTGCGGTGGATTTATCCAATGGCCTTGTGATTGCGTCGTTCAATGGTACGGAAGAAGTGGTGTATAGCACGGAGTATTCATGTCCGAATGATGGATTTGCGTTTCCAGAAATCGAGCCTCGGTTATTTAGCTTCAATAGTCCTTATGGATATTGTACCGCGTGTACGGGGTTGGGGACCAAAGAATTGTTTAGTGAAGAAGTGTGTACTGTGTGTCAGGGAAAACGATTGAATGATACTGCGCTTTCAGTGAAAGTCAATAACAAAAATATTTATGAGATTACGAGTCTCATGATTAGTGAGGCTCGCGAGTTTTTTACTGATCTTCGAAGTACCTTATCTCCGCGAGTGATTGAGATTTCTACTGCTGCGCTGAATGAAATCGACAATCGTCTGAAATTCATGTTTGATGTCGGGCTTCATTATCTCACGCTCAATCGCATGGCAGGTACACTCTCTGGGGGAGAGTCGCAGCGTATTCGATTGGCATCACAAGTAGGGCAGCGTCTTGTCGGAGCTTTATATGTGTTAGACGAGCCTACGATTGGGCTGCATCAGAAAGATAATGATCAGCTGGTTTCAACACTGCGAAATCTCTGTGATGTAGGGAATACGATTATTGTCGTCGAGCATGATGAAGATACAATTATGGTGTCTGATTGGATTGTCGACATTGGCCCAGGAGCTGGTACACATGGAGGGCATGTGGTGTATTCGGGACCCTTAACGAATTTGCTTAATAAGAAGAAGCCAGAGAGTGTTGTGTTTGGTAGTAAGACGTATGGATCAATAGAAAAATCTCTTACAGGAAAATATTTGCGTGGAGAACAGAAGATTTCTTTGCCAGAGAAGCGACGGAAAGTTGATAATAGTACGCCGAAGTTGAAGATTAAGGGAGCGCGTGAGCATAATCTCAAAAAAATTTCAGTTGAGATCCCGCTCAAGCGTTTTGTGTGTCTCACGGGAGTGTCTGGAAGCGGAAAATCGACACTCATGCATTCCATTCTCTACCGATCGGTTGCCAATAAACTCAATCACACGCGTTATCATGTAGGGGAGCATGATCAGATTTTGAATACCGAATATATTGATAAAATTATTAAGATTGATCAGAAGCCAATTGGTCGAACTCCACGAAGTAATCCGGCAACGTATACCAAGGCATATGATCCAATTCGTGAAATTTTTGCGGCGACCCCTGAAGCAAAAATCAGAGGATACAAAATCGGACGTTTTAGTTTCAATGTACCAGGCGGACGATGCGAGAATTGTGAAGGAAAAGGATTGCTTGAAATCGAAATGCATTTTCTTCCCACAGTTTCTATTGTGTGTGATGTGTGCAAGGGGGCGAGGTTCAATGCAGAGACACTTGCGATTCATTACAAAGGAAAGAATATTGCGGAAGTTCTGAATATGACGATTGAAGAGTCGCGTGAATTTTTTCAGGATGTTCCTCCAATTGCAGATAAGCTCAACATGCTTCACGAAGTGGGATTGGATTATCTCACCCTTGGGCAATCTGCAAGTACACTTTCGGGTGGGGAAGCGCAGCGAATCAAATTATCTCGAGAATTGTCAAAACGCGCGACCAGCAAAACGTTGTATTTGCTTGATGAACCTACAACCGGACTCCATTTTGATGATGTAAAAAAATTGATTGAAGTGTTGCAAAAATTAACTTCCCATGGAAATACAGTTATGATTATTGAACATAATCTTGAGGTGATCAAATCTGCTGACTGGATTATTGATCTGGGTCCAGAAGGTGGGGATAAGGGTGGAAAATTGATTGCAGTTGGTACTCCAGAAGAGATTGCGAGAAAGTCGACGATGAGTCATACGGGGTATTATTTGAAGCGAGTTCTCACGTAGAGGTAAAAATAGCTCAAAACTAAAAACTCAAAGTTCAAAACTATAACTCAAATCTTAAAATCTGATTCAGAGATTAGTTTTGAATTTTTACATTTGAGTTTTGAACTATTTTTTCTTTTGCCTTTGTGTATAACTTGTTTGACGGCATGCAAAGCACTATGCATACTGGGATATAGTTCGAACACTCACGTTCGACCGTCACCGTGTCTGTAATCCGTTCGAAACTTCATCAAGAAGAAAAGCGGGGGGTAGGCATGAAACGTGTATTTTTGTGGGTCGTATGTGTCTTCGTCGCGTATCGTCTCGTCGGGTGTCTCGCGGATCATATGATGGGGTGTCGCGGTACGGCTCGTGCCGAGACCTTCATCACCAAGGCGTGGTATCTCGAGGAATCGAGGGACGCGCTCATGTTCGCGTGGGGCGATGAATGGCGTCTCGAGATCTCGTTCGAGAGCACCAAGCGCAGGGATCGGGGTGGTGAGAAAGAGGGGGAGCACCAGAAGCTCGGGTTCTCGCTCGCGCTCAACCGGATGTTCTTCTGGAACACGGGTTCAGCTGAATCTGAGTGGTCGCCGGTCTTCGGATTCGGCGTTGGACTCGGACTCCTGTACGACTTCCAGTGGCAGACCGAGCGCTATGAGGTCGTCGTGGCCGAGGTCGACTATCCGTCGTTTGAGACAGACTCCAGCTTCTTCGTCCAGATTGTCGGGACAGTCGAGGTGGGGCCCGGTGTCGTGACACTGCATCTCCGTGCGAGAGATGAAGTCGATTTCGATGCACTTCTCGGCGTTGGAGTGGGCTGGTGAGTGGAATCCGTACAAGAGGTTTCGTTCCGCGACTACGTGAAAGTGAGGAGCTTTTACATAGTCGCGGGATGGTTGTGTCCCGACATTGTCGGGATTTTTTTGTTTTATAAAAAAATCCCGATTGAATCGGGGTAAGAGGGAACGGACTGCAGCACGATGCAGTCCGTTTTTTGTTGGCTTTAGTTGGCGAGTCTCCAGTTGAGGATCTTGCCAGCTCCTGCCATGGGGATCCCGTCGATCTCGACGGGAATCTGGTAGGGCTCTCGGACGAGACTGATCTTCTGCCCTTGGTCAATCGGCAGTCCATAGAACCTCGCGCCGAAGTTGGTCGCGAAGTTTTCGAGTCGCTCTTGCCACGTCGTCCTGTTGAAGTACTCCTCGAACAGGTGCGCGAGGAGCTGGACCAGGATGGGTGCGGTGAACACCCCACCTGCTCCTTTGGGGCAGTACTTGTTTCCTCGTAGGTGAGGAGCGCTGTCTGACCCGAGGAAGAACCAGGGGTGTCCCGAGTGGACGGCATCCCAGAGCTTCTGACGATCGAGATGTTTCTTCACGATCGGATAGCAATGGCATGCTGCCTCGATCCCACCGGACAGCACATCGTTCTGGGTGAGCCAGAGATGGTGTGCGGTGATCGTCGCTGCTATGTTTCCTCGGCTACGTGCGAGCTTGTCGATCACGTCGACCGTGTCCGCACTGCTGATGTGCTCGAGGATGATGGGAAGTTTCGGGTGCTTCGCCGCGAGTTCTTGAAGTGTGTCGAGGAAGTACACTTCTCGATCCATCACATCGATTGAAGGGCGTTGTGCTTCACCGTGGATGCAGAGTTTCATCCCGCTGTCGTTCACTGCTGCGAGCGTGTCTGAGAGCTCTGGTGCGGGCAGGTTGACGATGCCGTCTTCTGAGTTCGTGGTGCCGTTCTGCGGGTACACTTTCACGGCACGCACCCCCGCTCGTGCTGCGTCCATGATCATCTTCGGGGTTGTCGCGCCTGTGAGGTAGAGGGTGGTGAGCAGGATGAAGTTGTCGCGCCCGAGCTTTCTCGCGATCGCGAGAATCTCATCTTGGTAGCGCATCGCGTCCTCGGCCGTGCGGATGGGTGGCTTCGTGTTCGGCATCACGAGTGCACCTGCGCACTGCTCGATCGTGTACTTGAGGACCGCGAGCATGAGTGCAGCTTGTCTCACGTGCACGTGCAGGTCGTAGGGCATCGAGACAGAAATCGTTTCCATGATTAATTCTCCTTGGTTGTCGACAGAAAGAACAATTCTTTCCTCCTCTTCAGATCACAAGTTTTTATGATGTAGAGAGGGGGAAAGTTTCTCGCGAGAATAATAGCCTGCATATTTTATAAAGTCAATCTGGTTGACTCGTTATTGTCTGTATGAGAAAATCCGCCCGTCACGTTGCAGAGTGCACGCGATATTCAATTTGGAGGATGCATGAATCTGGAAACCGAAATCAGTGGTCTTCGTCTCGAGCATTCGCTCATGAACGCGGCAGGTACATGCAAGCTCCTCGAGCATGTGCAGGAGCTCGCTCGATCAGCTGTCGCTGCGATCATGGTCGGTTCGATGACGATCGACGATCGAGCTGGTAATACAGGCGTGAACTGGTGGACTGCTGACACGCACTCCCTCAACACGCTGGGACTTCCGAATCGAGGCAGCGCTTATTTCCAACAGGTGCTACGTGAGATGGTCACGATCGCTCATGGTGAGGGTAAACTCCTCATCGCGAGTGCCGCTGGCTTCTCTCCTGAGCAGTACGGCGTTCTCACCGAGCTCGTACTCGAGTGTGGTGTCGATGCTGTCGAGGAGAACTTCGGCTGCCCGAATGTGTGGGGTCGTGATGGTACGCAGAAGCGTATCACGTGTTTCGATCCTGAGCTGACTGCTGAGACGCTCGATCACGTCAAACAGCGTGTCGGACTCGGTCATCGCATCTGGGTCAAGATCTCTCCGTTCTCTGATCCGTTCGCTCTGGCTCAGACGGCCTCGGCTCTCGCAGAATCTGAAGTCGTCTCTGCGGTCACCACCATGAACACGTTTCCGAACGCGTTCGGCTATGAGCAGCTCAAACCTGCTATTGCGGCTTCGGGGGGATTGGCTGGTCTCTCGGGTCCAGCAGTCAAACCCATCGGACTCGGACAGGTGCGTCAGCTCCGTAAGGCGTTGCCGAACCACATCTCGATCATCGGTGTCGGTGGTGTCGTTCGTGGTGAAGACATCTGGCAGTATCGCGACAGTGGTGCTGTTGCGGTGCAGGTCGCGACGACCTACATCAAGCAGGGTGCTGGTGTGTTCTCGAGACTTCTCTCGGAGTACATCGATTTCTGCGAGGAGCATGGTGTCTGAATAATCTACTGGCGAGGGCTCTCCATCTCAGGGGAGCTCTCGACCGGTCATACTCTTAATCGCTTAGTCGCGATTTTTTGTTTTTTTACCCTAAAACTATTGACTTATTTTTTTGTTTCATATATACTCGTTCCCGCTACGACGGCACGTTGCTGTCAACGCTTCAAGGAGTGTCTACGATGAGCACCACGATTTACGAGAGCACCACGAGTCTCAACTTGGGCGACTTGCCCTTCAGCTCGCTCGACGAGCTCAAGAGCAAGAAGGCCGACCCGAAGTTCACGATGAAGCTCAAGGTCGCCGACCCCATGAGTCGCAAGACTCGGATGATGACCTGCTACGGCATCACGGACATCAAGAACGACGGCAAGGAGGTCGCCACCTTCACCTTCGAGTACGGCACGCTCGAGGGCATCCCCGGCGCCACGCAGCTGCCCCTCAAGGGTGTGTTCGACATGTCGAACCCGAAGAAGCCGAAGTACACGCTGTTCCACGGCTGATCGGTTGCGGCTTCGTCGGCATCCGCGGACGGAGGCTTTCCTTTTGGGGAGGCCTCCGTCCCGTCCCCAATAAACTGTATATTCGCCTTTAGGGCGTTTTTTTATATCGTTTTTTCTTGGTATACTGATATATAGACTATGCCATCAGAAATGTTACAGAAAATTCTCACTGAACTTCCAAATACTCCTGGAATTTATTTGTTTTACAATTCAAAAAAAGAATTGGTGTATGTGGGCAAGGCAACATCACTTAAGAGTAGGGTCAAGAGTTATTTTCTCAAACCCAAAACTCCACGTCCAATTGAACAGATGATGCATGAGGTGGTGAATATCAAGTATATTCAAACTGAATCAGTGCTTGAAGCAGTCATTTTGGAATCAGTATATATCAAAAAATTTAAGCCTATCTATAATGTAGAGGGGAAGGATGATAAAAGCTGGAATTACATTATGATTACGAATGAACCGTATCCTCAGGTGTATACCATGCGGGAACATGAATATGTGCGTTTGAGTGCTGACGAAATTGCAAAAGATTTTCTCCATATATCTGGACCGTATCCGGGATTAAATGGAAAGGTGACTATGAAATTGCTTCGTCGGTTGTTCTATATTTCAACTTGCAGCCCGAATGCGAAACGTCCGTGCCTGTACCGTCAGATGGGTCAATGTCTGGGGGTGTGCACTGGAGAGATTTCAAGTCGTGACTATCGCCGAAAAGTAATTCGACCATTGATTACGTTTTTATCAGGAGGAAAAAAGAAATTGGTAAAATCATTTGAGCGTCAAATGATTCTCGCTTCACGACGAGAAGATTTTGAAGAGGCTGCGCGTCTTCGAAATCAATTACACGCCCTTACACGTATCCAGGATATTGCATTGATTAATAAAGATTTTTTTTCTGACCTTTCGGAAAAAGTCGATGAAGGACAAAAAGTGCGTATTGAAGGGTATGATATTTCAAATTTAGGAACAAGTGGGAAGGTGGGAAGTATGGTTGTGTTTGACGCGGAAGGACCGATCAAACATTCATATCGAAAGTTTAAAATCAAGACTGTTGATGGACAGAGTGACGTGGATTGTCTAGAAGAAGTGCTGCTTCGGAGGTTCAAGCATGTGGAGTGGAAGTATCCGACCGTGATTTTGATTGACGGGGGATTACCACAGGTCAATCGTGCAATAACAGTGTTGAAGCAGTTGGGAATTAAGATTCCCATTGTCGGGATTGCAAAAGGGCCGGAGCGCAAACGGAATGATTTTATTCTTGGAAATAAGGAACCTGAATTTGTGAAGTGGGTGAATAGTCACCAGGAGCTGTTGATCCGAGTGCGGGATGAAGCACATCGATTTGCGATTACGTATCAGCGCACCCTCAGAAAGATATAAAAAGTAAGGTTAAAAACTTTACTTTTTTGATATAAACAAGTAGGCTAAGAATATATTTAATTTACGTTATATGGAACAAGGTCAGCAGATGTCATTCAAATGTCCGAAGTGTTCTCATCAGCAATGTACTGTTGGTGAAGTTCGAGTAGCGGGCAGTTTTTGGTCAAAGATTTTTAATGTTGAAGCACGGAAGTTTAAAACTGCGAGTTGCAAGCAGTGTGGGTATACGGAATTTTATAGCAAGGAAAAATCAGGAACCATGGAAAATGTGGTAGATTTTTTGACTAATTAGTTTAGTGATTATTATGTCACGAGAACGTGGGCCTCGACCAGATATTGAACATACTCAATCTCTTGAAGAAAAAGTAATTGCTTTTTCTGAGACAAAGGAATTTTCTGATTATATACAAGCTATTCAGCTTTACTTGGAAAGTATTAGAGAGAAATTTAAGAAGCACGAACATTTTTTTGTGCGTGAACCTAATTTCAATACTATTTCTTATTGTTTTGGAAAAATTATACTTGAGACACCAGTATTAGCAAAAAGAGTTCTGAAAAATCAAGATGGTGCTATTCCTAAATTTGCTGATGTGAGATATGTTGTTCGTCGAAGAATTTGTGCAATGTTAACGTATGAAGATAAGGCTGATCCGGGTATTCCATTGTGGACGTACAATCTTAATTTGGAGTGGAAATGGGAGGATCGATTAAAAGAAATAATAGCGATGTGATTATCTCATATCCTAATGCTATCCTACCTGAAGTAGGTACTAGTCGTCATTAGTGCAAGCGATCTGGGGGAGTAGAAGAATAAGAATTACACTATATAACACGGTTAAATTGCCCTGTAGAAACTATCTACGGGCTTTTTTTATACACACAAAGTGGATAAGTAGGGTTGCAAAGGGGTATAGAGTGGTATAAAATGGCTGGTAGTGGAGAATTGTGGGGAATTTCCTCATCTAGAGAGTAATACGCCATGCTTGTCTGTAGAACTCTCACAGGCTTTAACTCTATATATGTTTATAGGTGAATATAGCCACAATTTGGATGAGAAAGGTCGCCTTGCAATACCCAAGAAGTTTCGGGCGGATCTTTCACAGGGCGCTGTAGTTACCCGAGGACTCGATAACTGCCTTTTTTTGTATACCAAGGCAGAATGGGCGAAACTTGCGGAAAAATTAGCGCAATTGCCTTTTTCTCAAGCAAATAGTCGTGCATTTGCGCGATTGATGCTTGCAGGAGCAATGGATGTCGAAGTGGATACTCAGGGACGTATTATTTTACCCGAGTATCTGCGGGCGTTTGCAGGACTCAGTAAATCAGTCGTGATTGCTGGGCTCTATACGCGTCTTGAAATTTGGGACGAATCAAAATGGAAGTCATATACTATCTCAACTGAGTCTGAAAGTACGACGATCGCGGAACAGATGAGTAATCTTGGTGTATGAGGCATATTCCAGTTCTTCTACAAGAGGTGCTTCATGCACTTGAATTGGCGCCTGGCAAAAATATCATTGATTGTACTGTCGGCGACGCAGGTCATAGTGAGGCAATACTTGCACGTACTGCGCCTGATGGGAAATTACTTGCAATTGATGCTGACGCTGAAGCGATACTTCGAGCAAAAAATTTTCTTCATACATTCGAAGACCGTGTGGTATACGCGAGAGAGAACTTCGAACACTTGAAGAGAATTGTTGCGGACCAACATTTTGGTCCGGTCAATGGAATTCTCATGGATTTTGGATGGTCGAGTCCTCAGTTTGAAGAGAGAAAACGTGGATTCAGCTTCCTGAATACAGAAGAGGTTCTCGACATGCGTTATACCGCGCAGGGCGAGGTTACTCGTCCGAGTGCAGCAGATCTCCTCCTTACTATGGGTGAGACTGAGCTTGAAGAGATGTTTCGTGTGTATGGTGAAGAGCGATTGAGTTTGGAAATCGCGCAGGCAATTGTTACCAAGCGTGATGAAAAACCGATTGCGACTGTAGGAGAATTGGTTGAAGTAGTACTTGCAACCTATCGCAGGAAATTGAAGACTGATAAAGAAATTCCGTGGGTGGGTGGACTACATCCGGCAACGAAAATATTTCAGGCACTCCGAATTGCGGTAAATGATGAATTGGGAGTGATTGAACGAGTGTTGCCTCAAGCGATTGAGGTGTTGTCGTCCGGAGGAATTCTCGCAGTTATCACGTTCCATTCGCTGGAAGATCGAATTGTCAAACATTATTTCAAAAAGCAATCTGGAAAAAATATTACTATTATTACCAAAAAGCCAATTGTTGCGGGAGAAATTGAATACAAAGAAAATCCTCGCGCACGTTCGGCAAAATTGAGAGTTATTAAGAAATTATGAATGCATACGTCAAGAAAAAATCAACCATGAAGGATCGACGTGAGGGTATTCGTCGAGTGCTGCTTGGGAGAACATTCCGATCATTTATTTCGTTTGCCATGTTTGGATTGGGTGTTTTGTATATCTGGCAGATTAATACGGTGTCTGCCAAGGGATATATTATTTCTGATTATGAAAAACGACTATCATCTCTCGAACGAGAGACTCGGAGTCTGGATGTCGCAATTTCCAAGCATACCTCTATTAGAGCCATACAAGAGCGCTTGGGTGAAGCTGGTTTCGAACAGGTATCTGATGCGGAATATGTGTCCTTTACCAGTGATGCGGTGGCGAAGAGATAACCTTTTAAAAGAGCTCCTGTAATAGGGAGTTTTTCTTTTTTATAAAGTATAACTCAAAACTGGAACTAAAAACTGAAATCTTTCGACAAGCTCAAGATAAGGTTTTAAGATTTGAGTTATAGTTTTGAGTTTTAACTTTTTAGTTTTAAGTTATGTTTTTTACTCATTCCACCTGGCGGGATTTGTATGCTATACTACTCTAAATCAAAGTATCATTATGTGGCTTCTTATTTTACAGCGTCTCTCATTGGAATTTCTGTTTGATTTTTTGTATGCACCTGTGTGGTGGTACACTCGGGGGTTAAAGCGGGCAGCTCAATTCGCTGCACGATTGGTGGCTCTGGGTAATGAGCAGTTTGCTCCCGGGCTTTGGTTGTTGAATATTTTTGTGCCCATGTTTGGGCAATATGACTGGCAGGGCAGACTGGTTAGTTTTTTTGTGCGACTTGGAAATGTGATCATCCGATCTATATTATTGGTTATCTGGATTATTTTTTCTCTTGTGGTGCTTTTGCTTTGGATCTTTATTCCTATTTTTGTTGTGTACACATTGGTGTATTCTTTTTAATTATTCAGTATGCTTTTTACCAAAGCCACACAATTACCAATACTATCCTGTGATGTTTGTGGTGGGACTGGTAAAGAAAAAGGACGAGTGTGTCCCCAGTGCAAAGGTATGATACAGGGGATACTCGACCATGAAACATTTGTATATTTTGGAGAACTTTATACGGAGTATTCAATTAGATTACGAAAAGCAAGAAAAAAATTGGATATTTTTAGAATTATCGGAGCACTCATTGTATTTTTTTCATCATTTGCGGGATTTTTTTATTATCTGTACCAAGCAAAACGTTTGGATGATCTTTTTAATCCTATTTTTTGGTTCGGACCGACCGCGAGTAATTCGTATCGTTCCCTCGTGTGGATTGGGTGTTTGGCAATACTCTATCTCTGGTACCGCCTTTTGATCAAGAGAACTCCACCTCCACGATTTTTGTATCATGGTGCCCAATTAACGTCGAGTGACACATCAATAGTTCCGACGAAACCTGTCACATGGGATACGGTACGTACCATTTCGCATAAGAAGTATCTTGATATTTCAACATACCTCACTCCAGAATCTCGGACAGTATTTGAGCGTAGTTTTGAGATTGCTCGGGCACGGGGAAATACACAGATTACTCCTCTCCATGTTCTGTACGCCCTTCTTTTTGAAGACAGTGTCCAGGGTATTTGCATCAGGTTAAATATATCAACCAAGATGTTGCAGGCCACTGTAGCAAAATTGTTTGGTGAGGGGGATACTAGAGAATTTTCACCATCATTTTCACCGGAGGTTCAAAATATTATTTTTTCTTCTTATTTTATTACACGATACAATCATGATTCCTGTATTCGCGCGACCACTGTTCTTAAAGCTACTGTTGAACAAAGTGAAGAAATCCAGGAGATTTTATATGATTTGGAAGTTGATAAAGTTAAACTGGATAATGTAATCGAGTGGGCGCGACAGCGCGAGACTCTTCGAGAAAAATATCGACTATTTGCCCATGGAGCTGCTGGTGTATCAAAGCATGGTATGGATAAGGCTATGACTGCGATTGCCACTCCACTACTCAATCAACTGAGTCGCGATCTCACTATTGCTGCAAAATATGGTGATATTGATACCTGTGTTGCACGTGATAAAGAAATTGATGAAGTGTTTCGTATTATCGAGGGGGGAGGAAGAAATATTCTGTTTGTGGGTGATCATGGGGTCGGGAAAGTGACTATTGTCGCGGGTATTGTGGAGCGCATGATTCGCGGAGATGTTCCCAAATTACTCCAGGATAAACGCATGGTGCAACTATCTGTCACATCACTTCTTGCGGGGACAACTGTTGCCGGCGCACAAGAGCGATTGATTCGTATTATGAATGAGGTAACCCGCTCTCGAAATATTATTCTGTTTATTGATAATATTCATGAATTGGTCGGTGTTTCTGATTCTGAAGGAAAAGGTCTCGATGTATCTGAATCTCTCGCTGAATATTTGCGAGCTCAGCGATTTGTTATGTTTGCAACCACTCTTCCTGATGCGTATACGCATTATATTGCGCATTCAGAAATCGGCACGGTGTTTTCAAAAATTGATATCCATGAGATGGACGTCAATCAAGCAATTCGAGCACTGGAGTCAAAAGCAGGTAAGATTGAATATCAGACTCGGGTGTTTTTTTCATATGATGCACTTGAAAAAAGTGTAGTTTTGGCTCATAAATTTTTTACTGATCGAAATTTGCCTGAGAGTGCGCTCACACTTATGTCTGAAGCCGGTAGTTATGCTAGGAGTACCCATGGTGAACATTCATTGGTATCAGGAGATGATGTAGGAGTCGTGGTTGCTGAGAAGACAGGGGTGCCCACGGCTAATATTACCCAGTCAGAATCAGAAAAATTGCTAAAATTAGAAGAAGAAATGCATACACAAGTTATCGGACAATCAGAGGCTGTCGTCTCTGTCGCAAATGCGCTTCGACGAGCGCGCGCGGATATCAGATCGAACAATCGTCCAATTGCCAGCTTTCTATTTCTCGGCCCTACCGGTGTCGGGAAAACAGAATTAGCAAAAACTATTGCTCGTGTATATTTTGGCGGAGAGAATCGAATGATTCGGGTGGATATGAGTGAATACCAGGATACCAATTCGATTTATCGATTGATTGGACAACCAGGGAGCCAAGGTTCGGGAATACTTACTGAAGCAGTCAAACAAAATCCTTTTTCTCTTGTCTTGCTTGATGAACTTGAAAAAGCTGATTCAAATATTTTGAATTTGTTTTTGCAGGTGCTCGATGATGGGCGATTGACCGACAGTACTGGTCGAGTGGTTGATTTTACGAATACTATCATTATTGCAACATCAAATGCGGGAACTCAATATGTTGCGGATCGTTTGAAGACTGGAGCAGTGCTTGCAGACATTAAAGAAGAATTAATACGAAGTGAGTTGAAGAGTTATTATCGTCCTGAATTCCTCAATCGTTTTGACGGGATTGTATTGTTCAAACCACTTACTACTGAGGAAATCAAACAAATCGCGAAACTTATGTTGAACCAGGTTGGCAAAGATCTTGAAGCGCGTGGTGTGGGATTTGAAGTCGAAGATGTAGCTCTTGATGAACTCGCGAAAGTGGGATTTGATCCTGATTTTGGTGCTCGTCCGATGCGTCGCGCAATTCAGGATCGTGTCGAAAATGAACTTGCAAATCTCGTGCTCAAGGGCGCGCTCCAGCGAAGAGATGTGGTTATTTTGGGTGCTGGAATTTCACTTCGGGTTGAAAAAGCTGTCCGCTAGTTTCTATGGAAACACATATCATGTATTTTATTGCAGCTTTTGTGGTTTCCTGTAGCATCACGGGTATTATTGCTATTGTTATGCGGCGGCTGGGCATTATTGATCAAGCGCCGCAAGGTCGCTCTCGAAAAATTCACAAAAAATCCATCGCTCTCGGTGGCGGGCTCGCGCTCTACATTACTTTTTTTAGTATTATACTTGTGGCGTCGCTTATTCGCGGAAGTGGCGTACTACTGGATACTCAGACACTTGTTGCATTATTTGTCGGCTCGACTATTCTCATGATCGGTGGCATTATTGATGATAAGTATACCTTGAGTCCCAGGTACCAGCTTATTGCCCCCATTGTTGCGTGTCTTATCGTCATTTTTTTGGGTATTGGCCCCTATGCTATCTCAAGCCCGTGGGGAGGTGTATTCGATCTTTCACGTATTCAGTGGACCATTGAACCTTTTATCCATATTGTATTGTTTGCTGACATTTTTGTGTTTGTCTGGTTATTTACCCTCATGTTCACGACCAAATTTCTTGATGGGCTCGATGGATTGGTCACTGGTATTGTCATGATTGCGGCAATTGCTATGTATCTTGTTTCTATACAGCCCCAGTGGCAGGATCCACAGGTAGCATTACTTTCGATTATATTTGCAGGCACGTGTCTCGGGTTTCTCATATGGAATTTTAATCCAGCAAAGATATTTCTCGGTGAAGGGGGAAGCCTTCTAACTGGTTTTATTCTTGGGTGCCTTGCAATTGTTTCAAAGAGTAAAATAGCAGTGACCTTTATGGTTCTTGGGATTCCTATGGTTGATGTCTTGAGGGTGATTATTATGCGTATCAGAAAGGGTAAACCTATCTATATGGGAGATCAGGAGCATCTTCATTATCGGTTGCTTGAATCAGGATTGAGCCAACGTCAAGCAGTGATTCTCCTCTATGCAATATCATCGCTTTTTGGTATGACTGCATTGTTTCTCCAGGCAGAACATCGACTAGTGGCGCTCGCATTTTTATTTGTACTTATGCTTCTCATTGGTTTGTGGCTCTCGAAGCGTGAAC
>CAYMVY010000006.1:0-15999 GCA_964394405.1 uncultured Gammaproteobacteria bacterium
TGCGGAAGATGAGGGATTCGAACCCTCGATACCCTTTCGGATATACCGCCTTTCCAAGGCGGCGCACTCGACCACTATGCGAATCTTCCTTGACTATATCACTGCCGTAAAACCGTACAATCCTAACAAAAAAGACCTGGTTTGTACAGGTCTTTTATTGCTATATTCTTTCTATTAAAAACCCCTTAGATGTTAAGTCTTCAATTAACCACCTTGTTTCTTCTGAAGTTCTACCAATAAACTCAATTGGCGACTTACTTTTATTCCAATGTAATACCAAGACATCTTCAACACTCTTTTTTACTATCGTACGATTAGACTTCTTGGTCACTAATTCTATTTTTGTAATATCAGAACGTAACATAATTTTCTTCGAAAAAACATATCCAGGACGGAATACTATGTTATCAGGTGTACACTCCAGGTACATGTGTTCAAAAAAGCGAATTAAGAGCGGTTGTATAAGCAAAGCAACTAACAAAATAACCTCCATTGTATCATCTCGACTTCTCCTGTTAGGAAAAGGTATTTTTCCAAAATATATTCCTGTTTTTTCCTGGACAACTACTCCTATGCCGTAGAAAATTATAAGGATAAGAAAACCTAATGCTTGATATACATTCCATCCAATCACTCGTAGTCCTCGAAGATTTACAAGTACCTTATACTTCTGTTTCATGTTAATTATTCTTTTTTATTGTGACAACTTGCCTAAAATCTGTAATGATTTCCATCGCGGCCTCAACTGTATCTACAATCTGATAGAGTTCGTCATCTTCATTATGAATCGTCTCGTATTGATGTACCAAACTCTTCTTGATAAATACATGTAATGGTTCCCAGAAACTATGATTCATGAGAATGACAGGGACTTTTTCCATTTTCCCAGTCTGAATCAGTGTTAAAATTTCAAATAATTGATGCAGTGTTCCAAATCCTCCGGGGAAAAATACAAATGCTTTTGCTGGAGCGGTAATAATCAATTTGCGTGTAAAGGGAAATTGGAACCCAATTGAACGCTTCACATAAGGATTGATACGCTCACGTGAGCCAAAGCGCATATTAATACCGATCGACTGTCCACCACGTTCAAAACATCCTTTGTTTGCAGCCTCCATAACCCCTGAACCACCACCAGTCATAACCGAAAAATTCTTGTCTGCAAGTTCTCCGCCTAATTCGTATGCCATGGCGTAGTATTCTGAATCAGGCGCAATGGTATTGGTGCCAAATACGGTAACATTTTCAATTACTCCGGTGAGGAAATCAAATCCTTCAACAAGCTCTGCCATGATGCGGAAAATTTTCCAATCAATTGCTTTACCACACTGAAAACTATCAGGATCCAGCTCGCAAATCGGTGGCTTCTCGCCTGTGGGTTCAATAAAACTGTACGCATCTTCGGCAGTATCCACCACTTTCCATGATTCAATATCTTTGATCGATGCAGCACCAATCTCTGCTGATCTGGCTTTCAAAAAATTGAGGAGTGGATTCCAAAATTCACTGTTGACGAGGATAATGGGTGACTTTATCATTTTTCCCATTTCCATGAGATCGACAATTTCAAAAAATTCATCCATGGTTCCAAATCCGCCTGGAAACAACGCAAATGCATTCGCAGGACTCGTAAGCATCACTTTGCGCGTGAAAAAATAATAAAACGCCGTCGCTTCGGTAACATACGGATTGATGCGTTGTTCAAACGGAAGTTGAATATTTAATCCCACTGATTTACCACCTGCGGTATGAGCACCCTTGTTTGCAGCTTCCATAATACCCGGGCCCCCACCAGTAATTGTGGTAAATCCTCCATGAGCAAGAAGCTCCCCCAATTTTTCTGCAATTTCATAATCTTTCTGCCCATCAGTCAGTCTTGCTGAACCCAAAATTGTCACTTCTTTCTCCATTTGAGACAAAAACTGGTATCCTTCGACAAACTCTGACATGATGCGAAAAATCCGCCATGATTCACGAAAATCACCAGACTCATTGATTGCATGACTGTAATCAATAGTATTGGCTTTGGGTTTCGGTTGACTACCTTTGACAGAAGGCATAGAAGAAAATTCAAGTATTTATTGATCCGTGTAGACCTGTGTTATCAGTGTCATCCGCGTTCTATTAAGCTTTTTAGAATAGAACACGGATTGAACGGATCAAACGGATTGTCACGGATTAATTTCTAATTTTGATTTATCTTTATATTGTCTCAAGTGCATGACCAAGTTGTAATACTCTCGCCTCTTCGAGTCTAGGTCCAATAATCTGTACTCCGACGGGTAGACCATCTTTGGTCATTCCTCCATGTACACTGAGTGCAGGGACCCCTGCAACTGATGCCGGACTTACGAATACATCCGCCAAGTACATTGCAAGCACATCTCCTTTTTTCTCCCCAATTCCAAATGCAGGGAATGGAGATGTTGGCGTGATAATTGCATCGACCACTCCAAATGTTTCATCAAAATCTGCGATAATTTTTGTTCTTACTTTTTGAGCTTTTTTGTAGTATGCATCATAATATCCACTTGAAAGCGCATACGTGCCAATCATAATGCGACGTTTTACTTCAGTCGGAAACCCTAGGCCTCGGGAGTTCGCATATACATCGTATAACGATTCTGCGTCTGACCGCACCCCATATCTGATACCGTCTATACGTCCCAAATTCGAACTATCTTCGCTTGGGACAATAATATAATATACGGGGATTGCGTATTTGGTATGAGGCAAACTCACGTCAACTATTTCACATCCTGCATCAGCAAGTGATTTGATTTTTTCTTCGATGATTATTCGAACGTCGTCTGTCATTCCCTCGAGCTCCATATATTCTTTGGGTACCCCAATTCGCATACCCTTGATTGGTTTATTGATAAGACTACTGTATGCAGGTACTGCGTCAGGAACAGTCGTCGCATCTTTGTGATCTTGCCCAGCCATCACTTCCATAAGATATGCAACATCTTCAACAGTCTTCGCGAGCGGACCTACCACATCAAGTGAACTCGCCATAGGCATAATCCCATAGCGTGAATTTCTACCATAACTAGGGCGGAATCCTGCTATACCGCAGAGACTTGCAGGCTGTCTGATCGATCCACCTGTGTCCTCTCCAATCGAAAATAGACACTGTCCATCAGCTACAGAGGCAGCAGAACCACCTGATGATCCGCCCGAGACTTTGTCAGTATTATGAGGATTACGTACGGGACCATACATCGAATTCTCATTACTCGCCCCATGGCCAAATGCATCACAGTTTTGTTTTCCTACCAATACTCCGCCCGCAGCTTTTATCTTTGCGACTACCGTTGCATCAAATGGCGGAACATAATTGTCCAGAATAGTCGATGAAGCAGTCGATCGTATATCTGCGGTACAGATTGCATCTTTTACCCCAAACGGTATTCCCATGAGGGTCCCGCTCTCGCCTTTTGCAATTCTCTCATCAGCCTGCTTTGCCGCATCGAGTGCGTATTCATGACTGATAGTGATAAAAGCATTAATTACTTCATTGCGCTCATCGATTCTCGACAGACAACTTTGAGTGAGTTCAACCGAAGAAAACTCTTTATTCATGAGTCCTTTATGTGCCTCTTTGATAGTAAGCTTGTTTAATTCTGTGTGCATAACATTACTGATCTTCAAACACTGCGGGGACCGAAAGCATGGACTTCTCTCTCGCCCCAAATAATGCGATAATCTTTTTTCGTGTTTCTTCATTAGCCGGTATTGCCTGATCCGCTCGCATCACATCTGCTAGACCTGCGACCTGCGTGGTTTCTGGTATATTCTCTGTATCGACCTCATTCAACATATCAATATATGACAATACCGCCGATAGTTCTTCGGCGTAACGCACCTCTTCTTCTGGTGTGAGAGATAGTCGAGCGAGCTTGGCTATTGCCTGGATGTTTTCACGGGTAACTGACATATAGAGCCTAGTGTATCAGAAAAACCAAACAATCTGCAAACAGGGAAGCTACTTCAGGACTTGACGTTTTAATTCACTTTCTCTACACTATGCGTCGACTGGTCTGCGGTGCCGACCCACAATCACCCATTCTCTCGCGAACGCTTACTTCCCCCAGCGACAACACGTAAGAGAATTACCGCAGACCAGTCTCTTACACCTAGATACAAAAAACACCTGTATGTGCAGGTGTTTTTGATATACAGACTCTTCTTCGTTGACTTTTTTTTACTCTATGATATATTCGAATTAGGGATCGCCCTAGTAACCTCTTAAGGCAGGCTGATCGAGCCTATCGAACCAAGGAACTCTCCTCGGTAATCTGTCTGGGGGCATTAAGTCGATCCCTTCCCCCAACCCTTATCTGCAGATAAGGATTTTTTATTTTTTCAAAAATAATTTGAGAAATTCTTTCTCATCAATTACAGCGACTCCAAGTGCTTCCGCCTTACTAAGCTTACTCCCCGCTTCATCTCCTGCAACCACATAATCAGTTTTCTTGCTTACTGACCCTGCTACATGCCCCCCTGATGCTCTAATTTTCTCAGTTGCTTCGTCACGAGAGAGTGTTGGTAATGTGCCGGTTAATACAAACGTTTTTCCGGCTAGTATACCTGTTTTTTTATCTATATGTTTGGGATACATAATTTTTACCCCACGATTCAACAGTTCCTGTATATGTCTAACTTCTCGTGCATCTGCAAAAAAATCTACGATTGATTCTGCAACTCGAGGACCAATATCGTCCACATTTTCCAATTCTTCTTTTGAAACATACATCAGTTTATCAAGTGACGAAAACTTTTCAGCGAGCCTGATTGCAGTTTCTTCACCCACATGACGAATGCCCAGTCCAATAATAAATCGCTCAAAAGATACTTGTTTTGATTTCTCAATTGCTGCAATCAAATTCTCAGCTGATTTTTCTCCAAATTTTTCAAGAGTTGCAAGTTCGTCTTTTTCTAGTGTAAAGATATCAGCAGCCTCTGCTATCAATTTTTCATCCATTAATTTTTCAACGATTTTGTCTCCCAACCCCTCAATATCAAACGCGTGTTTACCCGCAAAATGAATAATGCGTTCACGTTCCTGAGCAAAGCATCGCTTATTTGAACAGAATAATCCCGCAGAAGTTCCTTGTTTTTTATCCACAATTTCCCGTCGTTCGACCGGAGAGGAACAGATGGGACATTTCTTTGGTATGGTTACTTTTTTTTCATTACCTGTACGAAGCTTATCAAGTACCCGAATTACTTTTGGAATAATATCTCCTGCTTTTTCTACAACTACCGTATCTCCAATTTTGACACCTAGACGTTCAATTTCGTCAAAATTATGTAGTGTTGCGTGTGTTACCGTCGTTCCCGCGAGCTGAACTGGCTCCATAAGCGCTACCGGAGTTATCGCACCAGTACGCCCTACCTGCACATAAATATCCTTGATTTTTGTAGTCCCCTGTTCTGCGGCAAATTTGAACGCAATTGCCCAACGCGGAGCCTTGCCTGTAAACCCGAGCATGTTCTGATATTTCTTTTCATTTACCTTGACCACTACTCCATCGATCCAAAAAGGAACACTCTTCTTTTTTCCTCCCCAATGTTTCCAGAATGCAATGATTTCTGCAATTGAGTCAACTTTTTTCCAGTGAGCATCAGTCGTAAATCCGAGCTTTGCTAATTCTCGTAGCTCACCCTCTTGAGTCTCTGGAGCTTCTCCTAGAGAAATATCATACGCCGTAAATGACAGTTTCCGTTTTTCTACAATACGAGAATCAAGCTGACGGATCGTTCCTGCGGTTGCATTTCGTGGGTTAGCAAACAATGGTTCATCTGATTGTGCACGTTCTTTATTTAATTTTTCAAATTGCGTGATATCCATCCACACTTCTCCTTCAACAACCACATCAATCGATTTCGAAAGTTTCAAAGGTACGGTATGAATTGTCTTGATATTTTGTGTCACATTTTCTCCCACGACTCCATTTCCTCGAGTTGCAGCATTTTTTAGAATTCCACCTTCATACGTAAGAACCATATGGAGCCCATCAATCTTTAGCTCGCACACGTACGACAAATCCTCTGGTCGGTGACCCAGCTCTTTGGTAATCATTTTTTCAATTCGCACTTGCCAATCCGAAATATCCTCCTCGTCAAATGCATCATTGAATGACCATTGCGGAACTTTGTGTGTAATTTTTTCAAATTTATCCAACACTGTTCCAGCGACACGCTGAGTTGGTGAATCTGGAACAATCAATTCAGGATGATCCTTTTCGATCTGTCGCAACTCATGCATGAGTGGATCATACATCGCATCGGTAACTCCCGGATCATTAAGCACATGATACTTATGACGGAGTTCATCGATTTGATCACGAAGTTGTTTGGCTCGTTTTTCTATACTATTCATATAAGTCCTGCGATTCCTTGATACCATAATAATATCGGAGTACCCCACAACAATGCAACCACTACCCCCATAGACAGGAAGGTGCCAAAAGCGATCTGGTCCTTCCTCTTTTTTCTCTTCAGAGCAAGGAGTGCAATCCCATATGACGCACCAACTACATATGCAATTCCAAGTGCGAGGATGGTGCGAGCAAATCCAAGAGAAGCACCCATAAAGAATCCGATCATAATGTCGCCCCCGCCAATCCAGCGCCCTCGTGATACAACATATTGAATCAAAAACCAAGACACACCGAGCAATATTCCAAACAGGATACTTTTCCACTCAAATGGAACTTTCAACACATACAACAACCCTACAATAACCCCAGCGCCAATGGTGATCCCTGGATGGACTTCCAGGTATAGTGTGTCATAGGCAAATATAAACACTGCAGTTACTACAATAATCCAGTCACGTATGATAAAAAGATCAGGCATCATCGGATATTCCGCATGCTTATATAGTACGGCCAAAAACAATATCATAGTGACCACTTCAATCAAAAAATACCGCAATGGAATTTTTTTTCCACATTTCTTACAAGTTCCTTTTAAAAACAAAAAACTGAAAAGGGGTATCAGCTCCATCCAGGTCAATTTTTTACCACAATGAAAGCATTGTGAACCACCAAAAATAATTGACGTTCCCTCGTGCAGACGATGTACAAGCATGGTAATAAAACTACCAATACTCGCCCCCAACACACCTGCTAATAGATACCACATCACATATTCCATAGTGGAAAAATTATAGCATAGGACTATACAAAAACCCAGCCTTCCGATTCGTCCCGACGTGACGTCGGGATAGGGAGAGACTGGGTTCTTATTATTCGATTACATCATTATGGCTGAGTCATTCCAGAAGGTGTAGCGCTAATTCCACCAGCATTGAATCCTCCTGCTCCGGCCTGGAGTGTTGCTGAGATTGTATAGGTAGAGGTACTACCAGTATATGTGTAGAATTCCCCTGCTACTGGCCCTCGTGGTACGAGACCCATGTATGGATTAGAACATCCAGTTGTGGTAAATCCATTTGTCGTGTTCAAACAAATATAGTTCGTATCACCGAGATTAATTCCTGTTTCAACTGGATACGAGTTATTGTCTGTGTAGTAGAGCTCAAGTGCAGTCTGGATCTGTTTGATATCAGACAAACGTTTTGCGTCATTTGCCTTTTGCCGAGCAGAACCAAGCGCTACTACTGCGAGCGTCGAAAGTAAACCAATAATTGCAATTACAACGAGTAATTCAATTAAGGTAAAACCTTTTCTGTTCATAATGTCTCACCCCCTTCCCCAATATGAACCATAACTATAAATTTAGTTACTTTATTTTGAGTGCGGACTTCACTTTTTGCACTGTTTCCGAGGGTTTGGTGTGAGCTTTGATCAAATAATCAACAGCCCCCATCTCTAGTCCGCGTTCGACATCGTCCTTTTGACCTAAATTAGTCAGCAAAATCACTGGAATATCCTTTGTTGCTGATTTTTTCTTTAATTCTTCCAAAACCGCAAAACCATCCATTTTTGGCATGAGTATATCAAGCAAAATAATATCAGGCTTTTTCTTCTCAGCCATTTCAAGGCCTTCTTCTCCATTTTGAGCAAGTGTTACCTTGAATTTTTCCATTTCAAACTTAGTTTTATATATATTTGCAAGAAAACTATCGTCCTCCACCAATAGTACATTCACTGTTGCTTCAGCCATAGGTCTAGATATATAAAATCAACACATATAGTATATCAGACAGTCTTCTATTCCCCAAGAGTGACTGTGGATAGCTTTAACCACGGACAAACTACACAGATTACACAGATTTTTTGTTTTCATCTATGATATCAGTGTTCCAAAATCGGTACTTAGAAGTGTCGCAACGCTAATCCGATTGATACAGCCATGCGAGAACCAATATCTCTAACCACTGGCTTTAATCCTGATTGATAGATTACACGTGCCCAGGGATCTCCTACAAATACTTTCATAGGAAATGTCTGTGTCAGATAAGAAGCGATGGGAGAAAATAATGCTGCACCACCGGAAAGAATAATTTTTTCAGGAGTCTTCCCTTCGTTTCCTGTTTGTTGCAAATAGAGTTCCAGACTTTCTTGTATTTCTTTTGCCAGAGGGTCGAAAAAACTCATGAATTTTTCATAGGGTAATTGCGTATCAATGCTTGAAAGATCTTTCTTTATCTGCCCGACTACCCCTCGATCCACACCGAGATGTTCTGCTAGAATTGCATCAATCGTATTCCCTCCCACATGCAAACTGCGATGTGTCATCGGGAGTCCACTATCTACAATAAAGAAATTGGTGCGCTCAGCGCCAATATCCACAATCATAGAAATGGTCGTGTCCTTCCCCACTAATGAGCGAGCTAGAGCAAAAGCTTCGGTCTCGAGCTCTTGAAGTTGTAGTCCTGCACGTTCAAAAATTGCAGTATAAAATGCTACGAGTGTTTTGGGTGCCGCAGTCACGAGAAGTGTCGTATAATTCTTTTTTGCTTCGTCTTTTGCAGGAACTTTCTGGTATACAATTTGCATTTCTTCAGCAGGACGAGAAACCATCTTCGCTACCTCTGCCTCTACAATCCGCGGCAATTCTTTTTCTTCCACATAGGGAAGATTCAGAATGGCGTGAAATACATATGACACAGGTAGACTTGAAGTAACTTGCTTCCCGCTTACCCGCGCTTCTTTTACCAATGTTTTGAGAAGATCAGCATACACCCCAATCCGTGATTCATTGAGTATAAAATCTCTCATCGAGGTGGGTGCCATCCCTCGTGATTCTTGATCCATCGGTCGAGGTGCCTGCGCAGAATTCGACTCAACAATTTTATCTTGAGGAATATGAATATCCAATTCTTTATCTAGAATTCCATATGTCCACAATTGCGGGCGTCCTTTATTTTTTTTCAATTCAACAAGCTTGATCCCGTGCGCACCGATATCAACACCAATGTATGATTCTTGTTTTTTGAATAATGACATAGTGGAAATAGTATAACATATTAAGTGCCATAAAGTCTAAAAGTCTAAAGTCGTAAAGTTAGTTGTATTTGACTTTCGACTTTGTGACTTTATGGACTTTCTGACTCAATGATATATCCATTTTCCCCAATCACAGCCGTAATATCTCCTCCCATATCCGTTCTCCATACCGTACTTGAAACACGCTCAAGTCGTTTTAATACTCTCCGCGATGGATGTCCATATCTATTGTCTTTTCCAGACGACACAATCGCATCCTGTGGACTTACCATTTCGAGAAATTCCTCACGTGAGGAACTATCAGAACCATGGTGCCCTAATTTCAAAATATCTGAATCTAATTCCTCTCCATATATGTCACCCAAATAATTTTCGAGAGCCTCTTCGGCATCTGCCATCAATAGTACCGAGGTCACGCCATGTACAACTTGTATAACTATGGAGGTGTCATTTGATCCTGTGTCAATTTTCCGTCCTGGGATTTTGGAATCAGTTGCAATCTCATGGTCAGGATAGAGGATGCGAAGTGTAGTCGATGCAATGGTCCAAATCTCCGGATGAATGATTTCCTTATATACACCCTCCCTCCTCGAAGCAACACTAAATGATTGCCACATTCTACTATCTTCCTTTTTCAATCCATTATATATCACCTGTTTTACTTCAAATCGATCGAGCACTTCCTCGCATCCTCCATAATGATCAAGGTCTGGGTGAGTGACTACCAGATAATCGATCACCTTATCATTCCAATCCATCACCCGGCCGAGCGCTTCCAGAATTCTTCCATCAATCGCACAATCAATAAGCATGTCTTCTCCATTCTGAAATTTCATATACGTCGCATCGCCCTGCCCGATATCGAGAAAGGTAATCTGCAGGTTATTCGGAGAATTTTCTTTGATTCCTCCTACTTGCTGATTGACCTCTTCAGAGATATTAAAAAGATAACTTGTAGTGATCAGGAGACCTAGTGCTACCAAATAAAAAATGTGTTTCATATTTTCTTTACACCAGTTAATTTACGCATTAATACAATCAATACTACATATAATAGCATCATACTGACCGGATGTATCCTCATCTCTACTGAAGCGAATGGAATATCTGCAAAAAATCGTACGACTCGTATGATATATTCCATACCTATATAACCCACAAATCCGAATATGTGTGCTACTGTTAAGGAAACAAAACTTAGTGCAACAGTTATTGCACCTACAATCATAATCCAGGGGATAATCCAGAGAATAAGGATGTTTACCAGTGGTGCAACAATTGAAAGACGCCCAAATTGCGATAAAATCAAAGGCAGGGTTGCAATAATCGCTGAGAGTGTCGAAATAAGTGATTCCTTTATACCTACACAGTTTGGTAGTTTAATCAGATACTTTTCAATGACTGGTGAAAGATATACCAATCCCATAGTTGCGAGAAATGAGAGCTGGAATCCTGCATCCCACATGAGAACAAATGGGTTGTGTACCGTCATCAGTACTGCAGTGAGTACGAGAACATTCCCAATCGAGCTTTTCCTCCCCCCTTGCCTGGCAATCAAAACTAATACACCCATAATTCCCGCCCGCACGACTGACGCACTTGCGCCCGTAAATATCACAAACAAAATAATCCCGGTGATTACTACCCAAAAAGCTTTTTTCCGCGGGATGTATATTGCTTTACAGAGTGCAATAAAAATGGTCGCGATAATCGTAATATTGTATCCTGAAATGGCAACGATATGCGTGACTCCTGTTATTGCGAATAAATCATTCAATGATCCTAATCCACCGCGATAGCCATATAATAATCCTGCCACAAAACTGGCGTAGGGTTCGTGCCAGATGTGCTCTATGTTATGTGCCAACTTTGTTTTGAACGAAAATATTGCCGTGTAAAATATATTTCCTTTCTTTTCTCCGGTCGGATTAATCTGTGGGTTTTGACAGAGCGTATAGATGTTCATGCGTGATAAATATCGATCATAGCGGAATGTTGCACCCTTTTCCTTATCTTCGATTGGTTCTGGTCTTTCTATCTGACACTCAATATTCAACTGTTCGCCATATACATAACGCGGATACAAGTCACTCTTTATATATACTTCACCTGTTATCTCCTTATCCCTATCAATAAGACGTTCCACATGAACTCGATACCGTACGCCATCGAGCCGTATGTCTGGTTCAGAAGATACAAATCCAATAAATGATATTTTGTTTCCTGCGTAGGTATGGATAAATTCTGAAGTATGGGGTGGGAATGCGGATTGATAGCGAATGAAGCCAAACGTAAAAAATAATATAGACAAAATTACAAAGCGGACAATAGGATTATTTTTCCACAAAAAGAACGCGACCAATAACACTCCTACAATACTTACTAGATACCAGATAAAAATAAATTTTTCAGTCAGAGACGCATACATTACACCCAAAAGAAAACAAAAGCAGAGTATTAAAAATGTTTTGCTTTTTGATTTTATAATTTGTATCAAGCCCTCCTTGAGTTTCATAGACGAATAGAACGCGGATAACACGGGTTTAACGGGTTAGTACGGATTTCTTTCTACTGTTATCAAAAACTTTCCTTCTGAATTCAGGTTTTTTGCCAAAATTAAGAAGTAGACCAACTTCAATGTTGGTTGCACGTAAATAATTTATAAGTTGTGCTTCATGTTCTTCACGAAGTCCTTCTGCAGCTTTAATCTCAAGTATGACTTTATCTTCAACAATTATATCTGCAAAATATTCGCCAACTCTTGAACCTAAGTCAAACACATCAATTTTAACCTGACGTACTCCGCGGATTTTTTGTCTCTGTAATTCGTATACCAAAGCGTTCTCATAAACCTTTTCAAGAAAACCAAAACCTAGCCTATTATAAACATTGTAATAGGCTACAAGTATTTTTTTTGTTAGATGCTCCTCCTTTAGCATATAACCCGCGTAAACCCGTGTTATCCGTGTCACCCGCGTTCTATTAACCCAACTATACAACAATATTCAATATCTTCCCCGGCACGTAGATGACTTTTTTTGGTTTTTTTCCTTCAATCCATTTTGCAATCTGCTCCTGTTCTCCAGCCACCTTCATCACCATACTCTCTTCTGCATCTGGAGCAATCTCGATCATTCCTCTCACTTTTCCATTCACCTGTACTGCGAGTGTGATCGTATCTTCTATTAGTTTTGTTGCATCGTACTCTGGCCATGATTCCTCAGAAATCAACGTCTTATTTCCAAGCTCGCTCCATAGTTCCTCTGCAATATGCGGAGCAAATGGTGAGAGAATTTTTATAAATAACGAAAAATTTTCAGTTGAAATACTTTCGACTCTCCCCATTTCATTTACCAATTCCATCATTTTTGCAACCGAAGTATTGAAACTCAAGTTTTTTATATCCTCCCCAACTTTCTTGATGGTCTGATGCAATTTTCTCTCTAATTGTATTTCATCTTTTTCCTTTTTACTTTTTACTTTTTCCTTTATTTTCCACACTTTTTCCAAAAATCTTCGTACACCCTTGACCCCATTTGTATCCCATGGTTTGTCTTCTTCTAGAGGCCCCATGAACATCTCGTACATACGGAGTGTATCAGCGCCATATTCTTCAACAACCGTGGTCGGATTGATCACATTTCCCCATCGTTTACTCATCTTGCGTCCGTCTTCGCCCAGAATTAATCCCTGATGACGGTGTACGGTAAATGGCTCGTCAAAATCAATATATCCAGCATCAAACAATACTTTGGTAAAGAAACGTGAATAGAGCAAGTGTCCATTCACATGTTCTGGTCCCCCGAGATAAAAATCTACAGGCATCCAGGTTTTCAATGATTCTGGACTTGCAAATTCTTTTTCATTTTTAGGATCAAGATAGCGATAATAGTACCAACTCGAACACATGAACGTATCAAGAGTATCAACTTCTCTTCTCCAACCTTTGCCATATTTTTCTTCCACACCTTTCTGAAACTCTTCGGAATAGGTCAATGGTGATTGCCCTGTGGGCTTGAAATCTACATCATCTGGTAATAGTACAGGTAAATCATCGAAATCAGCTGGTTTCAATTCCCCAGTTTCTTCATGACGAAGCATCGGAATCGGTGCTCCCCAGAATCGCTGACGGGATACTGACCAATCGCGCAGTCTGTATTGTGTTTTTCTCTCGCCAATTCCTTTTTCTTCCAACCACGTAATTATTTTCTCTTTTGCTTCTGCAGTCTTCAAACCATTTAGAAATCCAGAATTAATATTTTCTCCTTCACCAACAAAACATTCTGATTCAATTCGAATTATACCTCGCGCACCTGCTGCGATATCATCAGCATTTCGATATTGCGAATATGCAGGTGGTGGTACAACAACTTTTCTAATTGGCAAATCAAATTTCTGTGCAAATTCAAAATCCCGCTCATCATGCGCCGGTACTGCCATGATGGCTCCGGTTCCGTATGTTGTAAGCACATAATCAGCAATCCAGACTGGAATTTCTTCACCAGTCGCTGGATTGATTGCAGAAATACCTTGTAATTCTACTCCGGTTTTTTCTTTTTCTGATTTTCGATCCAGCTCAGTCTTGTGTTTTGCCTCTTCAATATATTTTTCAACCTTTTTCCAATTGTTAATTTCTGACTTCAATTCATTAATCAATCGATGCTCAGGTGCTAGTACTAAGTATGTGGCACCGAAAATAGTATCGGGCCTAGTAGTGAATACTACCACCTCTTTTGACTTTTGACTTTTGACTTTGAACTTCACAAGTGCACCTTCGCTTTTTCCGATCCAATCTTTCTGTCGTTTCTTGGTCTCTTCTGGCCAGTCAATCCGATCAAGCCCTTCAAGAAGTTTATCAGCATAGTCAGTAATACGAAGATACCACTGTTCCATTTCTCTTTGCTCAACCACATCATCAGACCGTTCGCAGCGTCCATCAATAACTTGCTCATTTGCGAGCACTGTTTTACATCCGTCACACCAATTCACGGTTTGTTTTTTGCGATACGCTAATCCCCGCTCATACATGAGGAGGAAAAACCATTGAGTGAATTTGTAATAATCTGGATTGTGAGATCCGACTTCTCGATCCCAGTCAACTGAGATACCGAGAGACTTGATTTGTGAACGAAAATTATCAATTGCAGTATTTGTACTTTCGCGAGGATGAATATTGGTCTTGATCGCATAATTTTCCGCAGGTAACCCAAAACTGTCCCAACCAATGACCTGGAGAACCTTATTTCCTTTCATCCGCTGATACCGCGCGTATATGTCACACGCTGTATACACTTCTGCATGGCCGACGTGAAGACCGCTGCCTGATGGATATGGGAGTTGGGGCAAAATATAACATTTGTTTTTTTTGGTCGCTTGTTTGGGTGTGGCAAAGGTTTTGCTTTCTTCCCAAATACGCTGCCATTTTCCCTCAATTTCTTTTGGATTATAGCTTTGCATAGATACAATTCAACAATAGATATTTCTATATACTAGCCTACTCTCATTTTTTTCGCAACCAAAATCTACTCACTTGGTGTAGCCGGTGTTTCTACCGGTACAGTACTCACCTCAGGAGTTGGCTCTGGTGTGGGGTTGTTTGTATCATTCGAGGTGACGCTGTCCCCTGTTCCAGATGAACTAGTATCTGTATTTTGTATTTCCTCTTGGACTTGTTCTACCAGATCATTGATGAATGAAGTGGTGGGGTCAGGTGTTGGAGATTCTGAAGTTGTATCTGTTTCAGGCAAAGTTGTTGGTGTGGTTTCTGGTGCCGGAGTAGATGGTGTGGGTTCAGACGGAGGTGGTGATGTTGGGGTTTCGATGGTTTCAGAAAGTACTGCAGTAGCGTCACATACTCCTATGGTCTTCTGCCAGTCTCCATTGGCAATCCTAATGCAGTAGATGTCTCCGGTAATGGTGTCAGTCATTTCCATTTCTTTGGTTCTGATCTTCTCGAATACCCCGACGACTGCGGTTACTCTCTCTGCCAGGAAGTCTTTCAGGATGAATGCGCCGTCAGAGACTTTGGATACCAGATAGGTCAGTGCACTGGTGAGTGGTCTATTACTTGCATAGAGGAGTTCTTCTTCTGAGACTGAACGAGGGGTTGAAGAAGAGAGGCCTGCAGAGCTGAGTAGTAGTCCATCGATCTGGGATTGTTGTTCTTTGACTGCATTGATGAGAGGGATGACGAGACGTCGGTAGTCGACCGAATAAGGAATGGTACTACTCGTGTCTTCGTAGACGACAAAGTGTTTGTCGACCTGGTCGACCTCTTCGGCAATGAGACCGACTTCTTCGAAGTCGTCATAGTTTCGTTTATATACCACTGGATTGAGAGCTAGGATAATGTCTAATCCTTCTCCCCACTCTTCGATGTCATGTTTGAATCGTTCTGATGACACCGTACAGTCGGTTGATTTGTGTGTGAGAATACCTCCTGTTCCATAACAGACAAAGTCGCCGGTGGGAGAGCCTGCACTGGTGATGTCTGGGAGGTAGACCTGGGTGCTTGAGACGAATAGTCCCTTGACCGTAGAGGTACCCATGACCGTCAGGGCTCCGTCCATGAAGA
>CAYMVY010000007.1:0-9232 GCA_964394405.1 uncultured Gammaproteobacteria bacterium
ACATCAGTAATGGTGTGGGGTTTTTGTTTGTAAATGAAATTTGACCCTTCCCTGTCCCTCCCCTTGAAAAGGGGAGGGAACGTGCTAAGAAACTATTCCTCCACTCTCCCAATCTCCGGATCAGGAGTTTTTACTTTGAACCATTTTTTTCTAAAGCTTTCGATGAATATATGCATCTCCTCGACTCGTATCAGGTAACAAATTAGTCCGTAGATTACTAATCCTGTTATTCCTGAGATGAGACCTTGTGCAAATATTCCCCAGAATTTTTGCATGTCGACAACACTTCCTATTACATACTTTAATGCTTGTATGACGATTCCCATACCGGCGGCTGCAACAGAAATTTTTGCAAGTGTTTTGAGTACAAGACCTTCATTGAGTGATCCTAATTTTACTCGAAGTAACATCCAGAGTAGCGCCATCTGTGCAGTAGCGCTTACTGAATATCCAAATGCAAGACCAGGAACACCCCAGTGTTTACTCGCGTATAGTCCGATTGCAATATTTATTCCTGCTGAAATAAGCGTCGTCATAAGTGGGATCCAAGTATTTTTGAGTGCAAAAAAAGCTCGGGTAAGTGTAGGGGTGAGTGATTGTGCAAAGAGGGAGATAGAGAAAAATGCGAGACAGTGTGCGGTCAAAATCGTGTCTTCCCAATCGAATGCGCCAGTACCGAGCACTACGCGTACGATTTGTGCTCTAAGTAGTAGTATAATAATAGTCAGGGGAATAATGAGCCAAATGATCTGTCGTGCGATTCTGGAAATTCGATCTCGCATTTCAGATACATTTTTTTCCGCGCACAATTCTGAGAGAGTGGGGAAGATCGCAATTGCAAAAGAAATTCCGATAATTCCAGTGGGTACTGCCTGTAGATTGTCCGCAAAAGAAAATATGGAGAGACTTCCTGCTCCGATCGTTGAGGCAATGACGGTGATTGCGATTACATTTACTTGATTTGCCGCGGCTCCCATCATGCGAGGAATCATGAGTTTGCCGATTGTCTGTACTGATTTGTTTTGTAGTTGAAATGTTGGTCTATATCTATATCCATATTTTATTACTGCGGGAAGTTGGATGATTAGATGTAGAAAAGCTCCCAGTACTACTCCATACGCAAGTCCGATCGTACCAAATATTGGCACGAGAAATATCGCACCAATAATAATTCCCATGTTATACATGATTGGCGTAAGTGAGTAGATTGCAAATGCTTTGTAGGATTGGAGAACGTTTCCGAAAATACTACTGAGTCCTAACAGTATCGGACTCACAAACATTACTCGAGTAAGTGTAATCGTGAGTTCAAGTTTTTCTCCTGAAAATCCAGGAGCGAGCCACTGGATAAGCGCTGGTGTCTGCCACATGGCAATGCCTGATAGTGTGATTAGTAACATCCCTAGAATATTCACAATACCATTCACTACTTCCCATGACTCTTCCTTGTTTTTTTTCATTACCTCGATAAATACGGGAATAAATCCAGCAGAAAGGGCGCCGATAATGAGTAGGCTGTATATGAGGTCTGGAATTTTGAATGCAGCATAGTATGAATCCATTATGTTTCCTGCGCCGTAATAGTGTGCGAACACGCGATCACGAAGCATGCCGATGATTCTACTCATAAGCGAAGCAGCCCCGACCAAAATCGCGGCTCCAGTGATACTGTGTATTTTTGATGTTAGAATTTGTTTGATCACAGGGATGGTGTGTAGTCTACAGCCAGCGTTTCTGTTTCAAGATATAGATAATCAAAATCGTAGTGAGTGCTAGTGCAGCAAATATTCCAAATATTGGTGTCGCGTTATTTTGCAGGGGTAGTGTGATATTCATACCATAGAACCCGGTGAGTAAGGTGAGGGGCATGAAGCTTACAGAGATAATTGCCAGGGAACTAATTATCTTGTTGGTGCGTTGATTATTGATTGATTCGATAGTGGAATGCAATACTCCACTAGTCTGACTGTATGATTCCACCACTGCCCATAATCGATCAAGCAAATCTCGAATATCATCAAAATAAATAGAGAGTGATTCATCTAAGAAAGGTCTGCGTGTGTGTGAAAGAGTAGAGATGATAAATCTCTGGGGATCAATAATACGTCGAATAGTAAATACATTTCTTCTATTTTGTCCCAATTGTTTAATTTCTTGTACAGTCTGCTCATCTTCTTTGTATACTTCATTTTCTATTTCATGTAGTTGTTTTCCGACAAGTGTGAGACTGGTACCTACCTCGGAGAATAATTCTTCGAGTATCTTATACAATAAAAAACCGGAGTTCCCCTCCATCCATTCACTCCGTATTTTTCGGTTGTTGGCACATCGGTAGAATAAGTTCTTTACTTCTCGATTTTTCGACTCTTGAATAGTGAGTAGAAAACCATCTCCTATGAAGATACTGATTTCATGAGAAACTATTTTTTCGTTTGGTATTCTGAGATGAGGAAATTGTAAAATAAGGAATAGATAGTTCTTGTATACATCCAATTTTGGGGTAGGGTGTTCTGTCCGTATATCCTCTATATCAAGTGAGTGGAATTTGAAATTTTTTCGTAGATGCTCAATTGCCTCTGCATCTACGGTACTGATGTGTGTCCAGGTAAGATTTCCTTGTTTGATTTCTTTGACAGACATACGGGAAAATTCAAAATGAAAAAATGCAAATCTTTCAATCTTGGCCAGGGTAATACTTACATAGATGCATGCATCGATTATACCGCGGGGGCGTACACTTAGGGCGATGGAACAATTACTGTCAATGTTACGTAATCTGTTCCTTCTTCCAAGTTTTCATCTATAATTCGAACAGTACCTTCAATATGTTCTGCTCCTGTTTTTTTTGAAAAGAAAAATTGCGATTGTGTTTTATCTTTTGTCTCAGTGCTAATTTTGAATTCAAGTTTTTCGAGTCCTTTTCGGTAGTATTCTTCAATAAAGTCTTCTCCTGCGGGGAGGGATGCCCATTCGAATGTGTAGACATCACGATGATCAGTAATCGGTTCTTTCATGAAAGCGAAAAATTTATCCCAGAAACTTGCGTTTTTTTGTTTGTCTTCCGGAAGTGGAATATATTTGTAATCCTTATCTAAGATGACGATGAATGGAGCTATGATAAGTTTTGGAATATATCCCGCGCCTTCAATTAATCTTCCGCGCTCTTTTCCTGGAGTATACGTAATTTTTTCTACACCGTCAAAATCATAAATAGTCACCATGTTTTTGAATTCAGATGGAATGTCTCTCAATTCTTTGGTTTGTGGTCCGATTGAGAATCTAAGGATGACTAGTGACACGAGGAAGGCTAAGATAAAGCAGCCGCAGCCAGTAGTAACAAAACGAAATAAACACGAGCGTTTTTTGCTGAGTTCTTCAATGGGGGGTTCTTTGATCTCTATTTTGTCTATATCTACACGCATAACAATACCCATCAGTATAGCAAAAAAAAGAGTAAAAGTACAGTAGTAGTAGAGCGAGAAGTGTGATATGATTTATGTAACTTAAAACTGAAAACTCAAATCTCAAAATTTGAACTTAAAATTTAAAACTAAATACGCAAGAGTTTTAAGATGTTAGTTATAGTTTTTAGTTTTGAACTTTAAGTTTTGAGTTTTTACTATGCAGCTGCAGTTTTGTGGAGCGAATCGTGAAGTGACTGGCTCGTGCCATTTGCTTATTACCAAAAATAAGCGAATTTTGGTTGATTGCGGAATGTTTCAAGGTTCTGATTTTAATGAGGGGAAAAATTTTGATGATTTTCCATTTGACCCTAAAAGTATCGATGCATTGCTTGTAACACATGCACATCACGACCATGTAGGGCGTATTCCTAAACTTGTAAAGGATGGATTTAGTGGGCCTATCTATATGACTCGAGCAACAACAGAGCTTACCCCACTTATTTGGCAGGATGCATTTTCAATTATGTCATACGATCATGAGAAGTTTGATTATCCCATGCTGTTTGAACAAGAAGATATATTAAGGGCGCAGGCGCTATGTAAAGGTATTGAATATGGTGAATCAATAGATCTGGGCGGGGGAGTGTCTGCTACATGGAAGGATGCGGGGCATATTTTTGGCTCTGCATTTATTGAAGTGGTTGCTGATGGTAGGAAAATTGGATTTTCGGGAGATATCGGCAATGATGGAGTGCCTATTCTTCGAGAAACTGAACCATTGGGTGCAGTAGATTTTCTTTTGTGTGAGTCGACCTATGGTGATCGTTTGCATGAACCGGTCGATTCTCGTCGAAAAATTATTCTTGATGCAATCAAACGTGGAGTCGCACGCGGGGGCACTATTATGATTCCTGCTTTTTCGCTCGAACGTACACAGGAAATTTTATACGAACTGAATACTCTTTCGGAATATGACCACACACTTCCGAATATTCCTGTTTTTGTGGATAGTCCACTTGCGATTGACGCGACTAAGGTTTTTACAAAATACCACGAATATTATGATGGGGATGCACGCAACAAGTATCTCTCGGGCGATGATTTTTTTGATTTTCCTAATTTGGAATTGACCTATACTAAACTTGAGTCACAAAAACTTAATCGTTTGAGGGGTCCAAAGTTGGTAATTGCGGGTGCTGGTATGATGAATGGAGGTAGAATTCAACATCATGCAATACGCTATTTGCCAGACCCACATTCAACTATCCTATTTGTGGGGTATCAGGCCTATGGTACGCCAGGTAGAAGGATTCTGGATGGAGACAAAACAGTCACTTTACTTAGGCAAGAAATTAGGGTAGAGTGTGCGGTCGAGTATGTGTCGACGCTTTCTGGGCATGGTGACCAGGAAAAATTGAGTCGCTGGCTTGGTAGTTCTGCGGAGACACTTCAAAAAATATGGTGTGTTCATGGAGAAGAACATACGAGTCTCACTTTTGCTGATTTGATACATAAAAAACACAATGTTTCTACGTATGTTCCGAAATATACAGAAATTGTTGAGATCTAGAGTATCCTTTTACTTAATTCTGTATGTAGGTATTGTTTTGTGCGTAGTCTCGGCCAATCCTATTGCCCTGCATTCAGAGCAGACAACTGATCCTGATGGTGATGGTTTGACTGATGCGGATGAAGCACTGTATTACACTGATCCACTGGATGCTGATAGTGACCATGATAGTTTTTTTGATGGAGACGAGGTAAAAAATGGATATTCTCCACTTGCGGCGGGAAAAGTAAAAATGAATGAACATGATCATGACATGGATGGTTTGAACGATGAATTTGAGGGAATATTTGGAAGCGATCGTGGAAAGAAAGACACTGATCATGATGGTTTTTCTGATTTTGAAGAAGTAGCTCATGGGTATAGTCCCATTGATGTTTCCACTACCACTCGATTTGTAAGAGAAATTGAGATTGACCGTACAAGTCAGCGTCTATATTTCGTGGTAAATAGTGTAAAATTATTTGATTTCCCTGTGTCTACGGGAAATCCATGGACTCCGACACCTAGCGGTGAATTTGCAATTGATTGGATGATTCCAACTAAGCGATATGTAGGAGTAGACTATAATATTCCTAATGTAAAATGGAATTTGCGTTTTAAACCTTTGTATTATATCCATGCAGCATATTGGCATAATAGTTTTGGTATTCGTACTATGTCCCATGGGTGTGTAAATATGAAAGAGAGTGATGCGAAGACGCTTTATCAGTACGTTGAGCCGGGGATGACAGTTAAAATTTACGGCACTACTCCACCGAGGAGAGTGGTTGAGGTATAAACATCGATTTAGACAGATTTAGATTGATTACACAGGTTGTAATGAATTGTATTTTCAGTTTAAATCTGTTTTAATTTGTCTAAATCAGCGTTATGAAGTTCAAAATAAAATCAGACTATAAACCAGCGGGTGACCAACCCAAAGCGATTGAGGGTTTGGTAACTGGCATTGAAAAAAAGTTTGACCGACAGACACTTCTTGGTGTTACCGGATCTGGTAAAACATTTACGATTGCAAATGTTATTGAGCGTGTACAGCAGCCGACTCTTGTTATTGCACATAATAAAACACTTGCAGCGCAACTGTGTAATGAGTTTCGTGAATTTTTTCCGAATAATGCGGTCGAATATTTTGTGTCGTATTACGATTATTATCAGCCTGAGGCATATGTACCATCGAGTGATACCTATATTGAAAAAGAGGCTCAGATTAATGAAGAAATTGATCGTCTCCGACATGCGTGCACTCAAGCGCTTCTTACCCGTGAAGACGTAATTATTGTTGCGTCTGTTTCTGCGATTTATGGACTCGGATCGCCTTCTGAATATGAAAAAATTGTGTTGCATTTGGAAAAAGGACAACAGATGGACAGGCATCAGATGATGGAACAACTTATTGAAATGCAATTTCAGCGGACCAATGCAGATTTGACTCGTGGTATGTTTCGTATGCGCGGACAGGTTTTTGAAATTATGCCAGTGAATGAAGAGAGGGTTTACCGATTTGAAATTAGTACACAAATTGATCGAATTGAGATTATTGATCCGGTTACTCGAAAAGTAGTAAGAGATATTGAAGATGCTTGGTTTTTTCCTGCAAAACATTATGTAGTAGGTGAAGTCGCGCGAGAACGTGCATTCGGTACAATTAAAGAAGAGTTGAAAATACAACTTGAATATTTCAAAAAGCAGGGAAAATTACTTGAATATGAACGATTGAAACGTCGAGTTGCATATGATCTTGAGATGATAAAAAATCTCGGATATTGTTCGGGAATTGAAAATTATTCGAGACATTTCGAAGGTAGAAAAGAAGGTGAACCATCGTTCACCTTGCTTGATTATTTTAGCCATGCTGAGCGGAAATTTTTAACTGTCATTGATGAGTCGCATGTCACTGTGCCGCAGCTTCGTGGTATGTATCATGGCGATCGCGCACGAAAAGATACATTGGTTGAACATGGGTTTAGATTGCCTTCTGCGCGCGACAATCGACCACTTCAGTTTTCTGAATTTTTGGAGCGTGTGCAGCAGATGATTTTTGTGTCGGCAACACCAGCAGAATATGAAATTAATGAAAGTCAAAACATAGTCGAACAAATTGTTCGGCCGACTGGACTTGTTGACCCTGAAGTATTGGTTCGTCCAGTGACTGGTGTAACCTCACCCGGGCTTCGCCCACCCTCCCCTAAAAGGGGAGGGAATACTGCAATGTCTTCGAGTACATTGTCACAGGTGGAGGATATTATTATCCGAATTCAAGATCGTATTGCAAAAGGCGAGCGTGCGTTGGTGACCACACTCACCAAAAAAATGGCAGAAGATCTTACGGAACATTTGAAAGAAAAGGGAATTAAAGTCAGCTATCTGCACAGTGATATTTTGACTATTGAACGTATTGAAATTATCACTGAATTACGTAGAGGAACTGTCGACGTGATTGTGGGTGTTAATTTGCTTCGTGAAGGTCTTGATATCCCAGAAGTTTCACTGGTCGGAATTCTTGATGCTGATAAAGAAGGATTTCTACGTAATGATACTAGTCTGATTCAAACTATCGGACGTGCTGCTCGCAATGCCAACGGATTGGTCGTATTGTACGCGGATTCAGTGACTGACTCGATTGACCGTGCGATAAAGGAGACAGATCGACGTCGGAATATCCAGCTTGCGTATAATAAAGCCCATGGAATTACCCCAAAAACGATTCAAAAAACTATTAGAAATATTCTTGAGGAATTTGGCATTTCGTCCGCTAAAGAGAGCACTTCAAAAACCAAAAAAGGGCGCAATAAGAGCTCTATTAAGGGTATTTTGGAGCTTGATCTAAAAGGGGATGGACGATCACTTGAGGCGATTATCAAGGATAAGCAGGCACAGATGAAAAGTGCGGCGCAAAATTTGGAATTTGAGGTGGCTGCAATTCTTCGAGATGAGTTACAAATTTTGTATAGTCAAATAAAAAAAAATGACAACAATAATTCAATACAGAACAAGAAAAAAAGTCAATGAAAGTTATGCACATTTTGATGCAAAATCCTGGTTTGACCAGGATTTTTATTTTTCTGTGGATAAACCATTGCTTTTGTATTTTTTTTCATAGTTCGGAAGTTAAAAATGTGCTATACTTAGAACAAATATTATCAAAAGTTTATTGTGAACCACTTTCAAGTGACACGATTGGAATTAATAAAAGGCTTAGCTTCATTGGTAGCTGTTTTTTTGCTTATTGTTTCTGTATTTGTGCCGCAACAAGTTGATGCTGCGACTGGAGCTCCAAAAATTTTGAGTCATCAAGGAAGATTGTTGAACAGTTCTGGAAGTTTGCTCGGAGGATCAGGGACTAATTATTGTTTTCGATTTTCGATATTTGATAATGCAACGGTTGGTGCGGGTAGCAAGCTGTGGCCATCAGGCACGACATCGACCATGACGGTAAATGTTAAAAACGGTGTTTTCAATGTCGGTATTGGGGATACCTCGGCTGGTGGTGATCTACTGGATTATAATTTTGAAGATAGCGATAGTATTTATCTTAACGTTGAAGTTGCAGCTTCTGTAGCAGGATCTTGTGCTGGCGTTACTTCTTTTGAAAATCTCAGTCCTCGTCAGAGAATTTTTTCATCGGGTTATGCGCTTAATGCAGGAGCAGTACGAGGCTTCATTCCGTATCAGTCAGCAAGTAGTAGTCAGATTCCTGTTCTTACTTCAGGCAACCTCATTTTGGGAGGCATTAATCCACAAATTAATGCAACTGGGACCAACGCACTAGTATTTCAAGGTGGTGGCGGTACTGGTGACATTCAATTTTTCAGCAGTTTGAATAAAATAACCCCAAGTGGTGATTTGACTGTTGCTGGAGTTATTAGTGGTGGTGGTCTCGTCGTTACGAATGCAACTTCTACAAATGTTACGTCGACGTATGCGTATTTTGGTAATCTGGCATTTGGTAGGGCAACTGGCGTGGGTGTTTCCTCAACCTATGTAACATCCTCAATTTTCTTTGCAGTTACTTCAACAATTTCGGGAGGATTTTTCCAGACGGATTTAAGTGACTGTAGTCTTGAAACTCAGTCCATTTTGTATAATGCATCAACCGGTAAATTTGTATGTGGAGTTGATGCTACGGGAGGAGCTGGAACCTCGGATTTTACCAATCCGGTTACGGTGACTAACGGGAGCATTTTTTCCCGACTCGCTGCAGACGGACTATATATCGCTACTTCAACCTCAAACCTTGCAGGTCTTTTCTTTGTTGACT